>VGYW01000195.1 GCA_016872875.1 Planctomycetota bacterium
TCCACGCGCCCGGCCGGGCGTTCGACGTGGCCGAGATACGGCTCGACTACGTGCGGGAGCCGGACCTGAGGCGGCTGCTGGAGGGGCGGCCTTGTCCCGCCATCGTCACTTGCCGCCCCGTCCGCGAAGGGGGGCGGTGGGCGGGCGACGAGGGGCGGCGGATCGCGCTCCTGGAGGAGGCCGACCGCCTGGGGGCCGACTTCGTGGACGTGGAGCTTGAGGCCCTCCCGCGCTTCCGACGGCAGGGCAAGGCACGCATCATCGTCTCATACCACAACTTCGAGGAGACGCCCGCCGAGATCGAGGCCATCGCCAGCCGAATGGAGCACGCGGAGGCCGACATCGTGAAGGTGGCGACCCTGGCGAGGTCGCTCCGCGACAACTTGGCGATCTTCCGCGTGCTCAAGGCCGCCCGCAAGCCGACCATCGCCGTGACGATGGGCGAGCACGGCCACGTCAGCCGCGTCCTCGGCCCGAAGTTCGGGGCATTCCTCGTCTTCGCCTCGCTCGAGGCCGGCCGCGAGGCGGCCCCGGGGCAGGTGCCGGTCCGCGACCTGCTCGACCTCTACGGCTTCCGCCGCATCGGCCCGGCCACACGGGTCTACGGCGTCATCGCCAACCCCGTCGCCCACTCGATGAGCCCGGCCATCCACAACGCCGCCTTCCGGCATTGCGGCGTGGACGCCGTTTACCTGCCGTTCCGCGTGGATGACCCCGCCGACTTCATCCCCGCCTACCGCGAGCTGCCGGTTCACGGCTACAGCGTCACCATCCCCCACAAGGAGGCGGTCATCCCGCTCCTCGACGAGGTGCAGCCCCTCGCCCGCCGCATCGGCGCGGTCAACACCATCGTCCTGCGCGATGGCCGCCTCTGCGGCTCGAACACCGACTGGTCGGCCGCGGTCGCCGCAATCGAGAGCGGGTTACGAGGAGAAAAAGGGCTTGGTGGCACAGGCGTCCCGCCTGTGGCCCACAGGCCAGAGGCCTGTGCCACCCTCGCGGGCAAGACCGTCCTGCTCCTCGGCGCGGGCGGTGCGGCGCGCGCGATGGCCTTCGGGCTGGCCGAATGCGGCTGCCGCGTCATCATTGCCAACCGCACCCACGAGCGCGCCCTCAAGCTCGCCGCCGAAGTCGGCTGCGAAGCGGTCCCCCTGGATGACCTTGCTGCTGCCGCTGGCTCCGGCGCTGAGTCACGCGTCACGCGTCACGCGTCACTCCCCTACGACATCCTCGTCAACGCCACTTCCCTCGGCATGCATCCGAAGGTGGACGCCACGCCCCTCAACGCCTCGCTTCTTCGCCCTGGGGCGCTCGTCTTCGACAGCGTCTACAACCCCCTTGAGACCCGCCTCTTGCGCGAGGCCCGTGCCGCCGGCTGCCGCACCGTGGACGGCCTTGAGATGTTCGTCAACCAGGCGGTCGAGCAATTCGAGCTCTGGACTGGCCTCCCCGCCCCTCGCCCCCTCATGCGCTCCGTCGTGGAGTCCCGCTTGCGCGGCTGAGACGCGTTGGCCGCTTGACATGCCTGCCGTGAAACGCTATTGATCTATCACGGGACCCGACAAGCATGTAGAAAGCGTACAGGGAATCGGGAGAAGGAGCTATGCTTAGGCGGTTCAGAGTCCAGGGCTTCAAATCGCTGGGTGACGTGACACTAGATGTCCCCAAGCTACTGGTTCTCTTTGGCCCGAACGCTGCAGGAAAGAGCAACTTCCTGGAGGCGCTGCAATGTCTTTCGCGGTTGGCCACTGAGCGCACGATCAAGGACGCTCTGACGCCACCTATCCGTGGGTACCCGGTCGAGGCGTTCTGTATTCCGCCGGGGGGCATCCGTGAACTGATGGGTTTGCAGAAGGTGTGCTTCCGGCTTGAGGCCGATGTGCTGCCGAAGTCCGAGCCCCGAGCTCTGAGGTACAGGGTAGAGATTTCCGGCGACCCACGAACGGGGTCCTTTGGTGTAGCCGACGAGTACCTGGCAGGTCTACAAAGCAAGAAGGACAGGCCTCTTGGGAAGCCGGTGATCGAGAAGCAGGGAGACAGGTTCGCAGTGCGGGTTCGGGGCAAGCCGGCGCACCCCAAGTACGAGCCCGTAGGCACGAATCACACAACCGCATCTGTCCCCTCCTATACGGGGAGCAACTACCCTCACATTGACCAGCTCCGTAGGGAGTTGAGCGCCTGGCGGACCTACTACCTGGATCCCCGGGTCGCCATGCGTGAGGCGAGACCGCCTTCAGAGGTCATTGACATCGGCCCGCTCGGCGAGACGATCTCGCCCTATCTCTACCGGCTGAAGATGGAGCGCCCGAAGGCCTTCCAGGCGATCCAGCGCGCCCTGCGGATGCTGATTCCCTCAGTCGAGGGCCTTGACGTGGCACTTAATCAGGAACGCGGGGAGCTGGAGATCATGATCCTGCAGAATGGGGTCCAATACCCCACGCGGATCATTTCGGAGGGAACATTGCGGGTCCTCGCCCTTTGCTCCTTGTGCGTCAATCCGTGGCGCTCGGCGTTGGTGGCCTTTGAGGAACCCGAGAATGGCATTCATCCCCGCCGCCTGGACCTGATCGCGCAGATGCTTGTTTCTCTGGCCACTGAAGACGGCACACAGGTGGTAGTGACTACACACTCCCCCCAGTTCTGTGATGCTGTGTGGAAGCAGCGGGAGGCGCGCGATGAGGTAGCCCTGGTTGCTGTTCGCAGGGACGGAGCGCAAACCGTTCTGGAGCCTTTTAGCCCCACGGGGCCGTTGTTTAGGGAGACGGAAGTGGGCGAAGCTCTCACCTCCCCGGATGAGGATGGCGTGTTCGAGGCATTGATCCTGAGGGGCTTGGTGGATGAGTAGGCCCGCCCGGATTGACGTGTTCTGCGAGGACAGGGCACACGAGGAGTTCCTCAAGCCTCTGCTCCGGCGCACCTGTACTGAGAAGATGGTTGACGCACGGATCGAGGTACGCGCCGCCCGAGGTGGGCGGGCCAGGGTCTTCGACGAACTCAGCACCTACCACGCATTTGTAAGGAATAGTGGGCGTCCCGTCCCCGACCTGCTGGTCGTGGCTATCGACGCCAATTGCAGTTCCTACGCAACGAAGGCCCGCGAAGTGCGGGGGAAGATAGACACCGGATTATTTCCCCACCACGCGGTTGCTTGCCCTGACCCCCACATTGAACGGTGGTACATGGCAGACGCGGAGGCCTTCCAGCAGGTCGTGGGAGTCGCGCCACTGGCAGTGCAGCCGAAGTGCGACAAGCAGACCCGCAACGTGCTGAAGAAGGCCCTGGTGGACTCGGTGAAGGCAGCGGGCCACCCGACCATCTTCGGAGGGATCGACTTCGCCGCCGATCTTGTGCGGGCAATGGACACCTTCCGGGCTGGAAAGGCGGAGCCGGGGCTGAAGCACTTCCTTGAGGAAGTCGCGAGCGCCCTGCGGCAGCTCAAGGCCGCCCTCTGACTTCTCCACAAGCAACGATGTGTCCTATCCTCAAGGGTCCTCGTTTGAGGGTGTCCCTCGTCCGCACCCTCAGCGGAAGCCGTTGAGGGTGCCACCCGTGTTCGGGCCGCGCGAGCGGGGCGCGAAATTGGGCTTGACAGGCGGGAGGCCGATCTCCTATAATTAGTTGAGGCTAACTTTCTTGTGTGAGGTTCACATTGGCCATGCCTGCGGAGCTCTCATCCAGCCTCGAGGACTACCTGGAGGCGATCTACCACCTCGAGCGCGCGCAGCGGGTGGCCCGCGTGCGCGACATTGCGGAGCGCCTCAGCGTCCAGATGCCCTCCGTGACCGGCGCCCTGCGCGCGCTGGCCGCACGAGACCTCGTGAACCACACGCCCTACAGCTACGTGACGCTGACGCCGGCCGGCGAACGCGTGGCACGCGACATGGTGCGCCGCCACGAGGTGCTCACCGGCTTCCTGTCGGACTTCCTGGGCCTCGACCGCGTGGCCGCGGAGCGGAACGCGTGCGCGATGGAGCACGCCATCGAGCCGGTGGTGCTCACCCGCCTCGTGGCCTTCATAGAACAGGAGAAGCAGCAGCCATGAGAGGTCCTGCGTGCGAGGCGGCGCTCCCAGGGAGGCCCCTGAGCAGCGTGCCAGAGGGCGAGACGGTGCGGCTGGTCGGCGTGGAGGCCGGCCACGGCCTCCGGGCGCGACTCGCCGCCATGGGCCTGGTGCCTGGCACCAAGGTGCGGATGATGCGGAACAGCGGACACGGGCCGGCAGTGGTGGAGGTGAAGGACACGCGGCTCGCCCTCGGGCGCGGCATGACCCTTCACCTCCGCGTGGAGTAGCTGATGGCCTGCCACGACGACAAACCTGCCCGGCCGGGCAGGAAGGATGGGGCACTGACCGTGGCCCTCGCCGGGAATCCCAACTCCGGCAAGACGACGATCTTCAACAACCTCACCGGCGCGCACCAGCACGTTGCGAACTACCCAGGCGTGACCGTGGAGCGGAAGGAGGGGGAGTGCACCCACTGCGGCAGACGCCTCCACGTCGTTGACCTCCCCGGCACCTACAGCCTGACCCCGTACTCCATTGAGGAAGTGGTCGCCCGCAACTTCCTGATCGAGGAGCGGCCGGACGCGGTGGTGGACGTCGTGGACGCCTCGAACCTCGAGCGGAACCTCTATCTCGCGGTGCAACTCCTCGAGCTGCGCGTGCCGCTGGTCCTCGCGCTGAACATGAGCGACCTCGCGGAGCGGCGCGGCTTCGCCATCAACCACCGCCACCTCAGCGAGCTCCTCGGCGCCACAATCGTGCCCACCGTGGGCCACAAGGGGAAGGGGACGCCCGAGCTCCTCGACGCCATCGTGGCGGTGGCCGAGGGCCGCGGCCTCCCGCGGCCAGTCGAGGTCACTTACGGGCGCGAGGTGGACGAGGAGCTCGCGAAGCTCGTCCCGCTCGTGGAGGCCGTGCCGGGGCTCTCGAACCACCACCCGCCCCGCTGGGTGGCCGTGAAGCTGCTCGAGGACGACTCGCTCATCCGCGAGAGCATCGAGCGCCTGGGCGATGGCGCGCGGCCCCTGCTCGATGCCGCGGCCGCCTCGCGCCGACACCTCCAAACCGTCTTCGGCGACTCCCCCGAAATCGTCATCGCCGACCGCACCTACGGCTTCATCTCCGGCGCCTGCGAGGAGGCCGTCACCCGCACCGTCGAGGCGCGCCACACCATGTCCGACCGCATAGACAGGGTGGTGATGCACTCGGCGCTCGGCATCCCCACCTTCCTCCTCCTCACCTACCTCGTCTTCCAGTTCACCTTCACGGTCGGCGAGGCGCCCACGGGCTGGGTGGAGTCCTTCTTCGGCTGGCTCTCCCAATCGCTGGCGCACCTGTGGCCGAAGGGCGCGGAGAGCCCGCTCCGCTCCCTCCTCTGCGACGGCGTCATCGGGGGGGTGGGCGGCGTGCTCGTATTCGTCCCCTACATCATCCTCCTCTTCCTGGCCATCGCGGTGCTGGAGGACACGGGCTACATGGCCCGCGCGGCGTTCATCATGGACCGCGTGATGCACAAGATCGGGCTGCACGGGAAGAGCTTCATCCCGATGCTGGTCGGCTTCGGGTGCAACGTCCCCGCGATAATGGCCACGCGCACGCTCGACACGCGCCGCGACCGCCTCGCCACCATCATGGTCCTCCCCCTGATGAGCTGTAGCGCCCGCCTTGTGGTCTACACGGTCCTCGTCGGCGCCTTCTTCCCGAACAGGGTCCTCGTTGACCTGGGCTTCATGGCCGTGCGCACCCAGCCCCTCATCCTCTTCAGCCTGTACGCCCTGGGCGTCCTTCTGGCCATTGCGGGGGCCAAGCTCCTGCGGGCCACCGCGCTGCGGGGGGAGACCCTCCCCCTGGTGATCGAGCTGCCGCCCTACCGCGTGCCGACCCTGCGCGGCCTGGCCATCCACGTCTGGGAGCGCTCCCGCCTCTACATCAAGAAGGCGGGCACCATCATCCTCGGCGTCGCGATTGCCCTATGGGTCCTCACAACCTATCCAAAGAAGCAGCGCTACGCGGAGGACTACGAGGCCCGCGGGCGGGCGGCGGCTGAGGCATACGCCCGCTCCATGCGCGAGCTTGCGGAACCCCTGGGCCTTCCGGCCGCGCACGCGGGCCAGCTCGAGGCCCTCGCGCGGGCCGATCTCGCCCTCGCCGAGGCGCGTGAGAACCACTTCGAGCACGAGGCCGGCCACAAGGAGGCCGTCGCCCGGCACGAGCGCGCCCTGGCCGAGTTGCGGGCCGGCCCGGCGGGCGCTCGCATCGCAAGCTTCCTCCAGGTGCGCCAGACGATCGAGGAGGCCCGCGGCCGCTTCGACCAGGCGATGCAGCGCTACAACCCTCCCGACCACTCGCCCGCCCACGTCAGCCTGCTCCGCCACCTGGAGGATGACCTTGCGAAGCCCAGGAGCAGCGATGCTGCCGCCTACGCCGCCGCGTCGGCGTATCTCGACAAAGCCCTTCCCGCCTACGAGGGCGAGCTTGAGGCCATCCGCAACGGGCAGGCCGCCGAGGACATCGCCCACTCGATGGCCGGCCGCATCGGGCGCCTCATCGAGCCGCTCATCCGCCCGCTGGGCTTCGACTGGAAGATCGGCACCGGGCTCCTCGGCGCATTCGGCGCACGTGAGGTCTTCGTCGCCCAGATGGGCATCATCTACGCCGTCGGCTCGGGCGAGGAACACGTCGAGGCCCTCCGCGAGCGGCTGCGCGCCGAGTACACCCCACTGGTCGGCTTCTGCATCATGCTCTTCTTCCTCATCAGCCTCCTGTGCGTGCCCACCACTGTCATCACGCGGCGCGAGACGGGCAGTTGGGGCTGGGCGCTCGCCCAGCTCGGCGGCCTCACCGCCCTCGCCTACATCCTCACCCTCGTCACCTACCAGCTCGGCCGCATCCTGGGCGCCTGATGCGGGCCCTCGCTACTGGGTCTCGCCGCCACTGGGCTTGTCCCAGTGGGCGGCCACGCAGGGCCGTGGATGGGGCGAGGCCAAGATCATCACCAAGATGACCACCTGCGCGCGCCAGGAGTTGGTCATCTTGACATCGGGGGCAGCGCGCTCCTCGTTCGAGCATAAGGCCAGTGGCCGCAAGCATATATGGCGGCGGTCGCACCTGCTCAAGCCGCCTCCTCAGGCCGGCCAAGATCATCACTTCGTCATCCGGCCTGGCGCCATGGGTAGGCAACGGCTCAATCGCCCCCGCCCACACACGATAGCAGCAAGAGGTGCAACGGCTGTGACGCCGTGCAGTGGCGTGGCCGGTGCCTTGCGGCGTGACGCCCGCTTCGGGCGGCCGCCGTGTCTTTGCCCGCCACGGCACGGCGGCACAACCGTTTGCACCTGGCCTCCCACGCTTCGTGTGTGGGCCGGGGCGATGGCGCCGAAGACAACCGCTTCGCCCCACCAGGCGCGCCGGACCGCGCGTCAGCCCGTCGGACTGCGGCGGCTCGACGCCGCTGTTCACAATGCTCGCAAGACGCTCCGCCTCACACCAAGCAGAATAACCGAAGAGAAGGGATCCGGAACCGGTTCCCGAGGCAGACGCTTCTCACTACACGACCTGGATACGGCTCAATGCCGACACTGCGTTGGAGGTTAGCATTTCCTCGTAGACGCTAAGGCTGCAAACCACGGCGTGTAAGACGTGACTCCAGGAGGCGCATTGCACCCTCTTGCCCTCAACGAAGGCATAGGGCTCGCCTTCGACAACGAAGATCCTGGTGTCATGGCGGTGTATCCCGTTCGCGTGAAGGCTATTGCGCATCCACGCTGGCACCAGGAGAGCATCGAGCTTTGCTTGGAAAGGCTGGATACCCGCCCTTTCGGCCAGCAACCTGACAGCTCTACTGAAGGGCCGAATAGCGCGCTTGCCGGTCATAGCGTCCAACACCTGGTTCACGCAGTTCTCCAACGCAAACTGCACCATGGTCAGGAAGCTCAGCTTGGCGTTCTTGTTGAGATCCCCCAGCATCGATTTCAGGTCAGCGGTGCTGGACAGGCCCAGCACCGCCAGCAGCGCGGGTACGTTGTTGGGCCGCTCCGCGCTCTGTTGCAGCTTGATCGGGGCGGCTGCGAGTGTATTGCAGAACTGCCGCACGTGGACGATCGCTTGCACCCTGGCGTCGTCTTCGCCAAGGCCCAGCCTCTCTACAATCGCGTGGCATTTGTCTTTGATCGCTTGAACTTGCATGCCTCTTTCGCGCCAGTTCTCCGCACGCACAAATGTCATGTGATTTACCCTCTTGGCTCCTGAAGGCGGCGCGCCCGAAGGCGTAGAGGCAACACGACCACCACAAAGCCCGTGTGCAAGTATGCACACCCTACCCGGGCTCCCGGTTTGCTCATCTTCTCTCTGTGCTACAAACATGCAGAATCTTGTTTTCCGGAAAGATTTTTCCTCCGCGTTTGGTTGCGGCTTGCCGCGATGGGGTTCTCCGTGCTCTCTGTGGTTGAGTCTTCCTCTTCAAACCAACTTCATCGCGATCTGCTCGTCAAGAATCTCCTTGACGGTCAGGGCCACGATGGCCTTGCCGGTTTGCTTGAAGAAGCGACCGATCTCGTCGAGAGCATCCTGGGAGTAGTCGAAAGCCACGAAGAAGCCTTTGGTGCGTTCCTCGCGGACCATGACGGCCTCGAAGGAATCAATGTCGGGGCGGCCAACGCGGTCTTTCTGTTTGACCTGGATGGGATACCAGAGGTCCATGAAGCCCAGGTCCGTTTGTAGTGCGGGCTTCAGCCCGTTCTGAGACGGCCTGAAGGCCGCACTACCAACCTTGGGCATGGCGGCGACGGGATAGATGCGGCCGTCAATGCCCTGGTCGCCGACCTGAGCCTTGTTGGGGATGCCGCCGAGCGCGATGACGGCCCAGTTCTCGAACTCGAAGGGCGGTATCTTGGGGAGCTGGGCGCGCGGTTGCATGTTCATTCGCAAACGCCGAGAATGAGTACGGGGATGTCGATGTCAGACACGCCGCGATGCTCCAAGTCCCACACGAACTGCTCGAAGTAAGAAACCCCAGAGGACATCTCCTCGGCAAATACCTTGAGTGGCACGATCTCGACACCGGCGTCAATAATGCCGAGGTTATGGAAAATGGTCATCTTCGCGCACACGTTATAGACCATGAACGCATACTTGCCGAACTGGACCTCAAGGCCCAGCTTGTTCTTCACAAAGTCGATCTCGCGGAAGGCGCCCTTGGACAATGGCGCTGGTGCGTGCTTTGGCGCGTAGTACTGTGTCGGGTAGTCGCAGGGCACCTTGTAGCTCTGCCAGCCACCGCGGGCCTTCAGCTGCGCCGTGAACGCCCTGTTAAGCGCCCGAGGGCTGAAGAGCAGTCTGCCAGGCATCGTCTTCTCCCTGCTTACCTTCGTCTTATATCTCGTGGCATCAACAGCTTCAACCACTTGCTCGAGTTCCTTCAGTTCGTCTGCGTACTGTGCTTCGACGGTTTCCTGCCCACGATTGAAGGAGTACAGACCCGCTATCCTCACTGAACTGGCTCCTCTCGCCTCACGAGTTTGCTGTCGGGGGAGGGAACGTACACTGGCCGGTCCATCGGCCGCGTGGGTAGTGCGCCGATTGAGGCTAGTGCGACCCTTTTCTTGGCGATCTCGATGTATTCGGGGACGATCTCGGCGCCGGCGGCCCTTCTCTCGTGGATGATCGCGGCCACAGCGGTAGAACCAACCCCCATGTACGGGTCAACCACCAGATCCCTACGGCGTGTCATCGAAAGCACTAGCCGCTCTATCAACTCTACGGGGAACTGGCAAGGATGGATGGTCTTCTCAATGTGGTTGTGCTTCACGTTCGGGATGACCCAAAGGTCCCCCGGGTTCTTACCGTTCGGGTTACACGAGTACTGCCCAATGCGCGGCCCCTTGTAGTACCGCTTGCCAGGGTACTTCTGCGGCACCCTGATCGGGTCAAGGTCGAACACGTAATTGTCGCTCTTTGTGAACCAGTTGATCGTCTCGTATCTGCCGGAGAAGCGCCTGCTGCAATGGAGGCCATGCTCGAAGTGCCAGATGATCCTATTCCGCATGTGCAGGTTATGGGATGCGAAGTGAGGGTACAAGAGCACATCAAGGGGAAACACCTCACCGTTGCAAACGTGGTTACCGACCTGCCAGCAGATGCTGCCATCTTGGGCGAGTATACGGACGCATTCCGCGATCACCTTGCTCTGCTGATCCAGGTACCGCTGGAGGTCGAGTCGGGTTTCGTAGGCTTTCCCGATGTTGTACGGCGGGGACGTGACGACAAGCCGCGCACTCTCGTCAGGGATTTCCCTCAGGAGATCCATGCAGTCCCCGGCATAGAGGGTTACCTGCACGGACTCGGAGAAGTGCGGGCTTGCCGACAAGCCGCACTGACCATACAGGGACATCTGGTCCGTGACCAACGTATCAATGTCGGCCTGTTTCTCGCGCTTTCCCATCAACCGCTCCCTTTAGCGGCTCAGTTTCGTGTTGGCAGCCCTGGACCCTGCTATGATACACAGTCATCCAGGGATTTTCAACAGGATCACGTCTACCGCTCCGTCAAGCGAGCGCCAGTCGCAGTGGTAGTAGAAGGAGCCGGTCTTCTTGAGGACGCGGGCGAGTTCGACGCAGCGGGGGCGCATGAATTCGATGTATGCCTGGGTGGAGGCGTGGCGGTCGTCGAAGGCGCGCTTCTCGCGGGTCTCGCCCCAGAAGACTTCGTAGTTGCGGTTGGAGTTGAAGGGCGGGTCAATGTAGATGAGGTCCACGCAGGCGTCGGGGAGCTTGCTCAGTTGGTCGAGGTTGTCGCCGCAGTAGATGACGCGGGTGTCCACGAGGGCGGAGGGCTTGGGGGCGGGCATGCGGGCTTCTCCTCTCCCACGCGCTGTCAGCGGGAAGCTTGAGGCGTCGCGCGGGACCGCGGTTGAGGATAGCGCTCGGCGGGCGAAAAGTCCAGCGCCCCTCGTGCGCCCTGCGCGCATGTCAGGGGATGGATGGATGAATGGATGGGTGGATGGGTGGATGGGTGTCAGACAATCATCCATTCATCCACCCATCCAATCATCCCCTCTGTTTACGGTCACAGGCCGCGTTACGACGGAAAGACCTCGTCGGCGGTGCCGGACATGATGCGCTCTTTCTGGGCGGGGGTGAGGCCGAGCTCGTCGAAGAGCGCCAGGTCCGCGGCGATCTGGCGGGCCTGGTGGACGAGGTCGCCGGGCACGGTGCTGTCGGTGCCGAACAGGATGCGGTCGGCGCCGCAGAACTCGACGGCGTTCCCGACGGCCTGCTTGCGGATGTGCTTGGGGGTGCCGGGGGTGAGGTCAACGTAGCTCTGCCAGCCCTCGCTCTTGTAGCCCGCGGCGGCGCGCATCCGGCCCATCACGGCCAGGCACTCCTCGCACCAGGGCCAGGAGATGTGTGCCATGGCGAAGCGGATGGCCGGGTAGTTCATCAGCTTCTCGAGCCAGAGGGGGCGGCAGAAGCGCGAGCCGTCGTCGTAGCCGTAGAGGATGCCGGTGTGGAAGAGGATGCTGGCGCGCAGCTCGTTCATCTTGGCCCAGAAGGGCTCGAGGCGCTCCTCGTAGGCGTACCAATGGTCGGGGATGATCTTGATGCCCGCGAAGCCGAGCTCGGCGAGCGCCTCTTCGGCGAGGCCGGCCATGCCGGGGATGGCGGGGTTCACCCAGGCCAGGCCACTGATGCGGCCGGGAGCGGCGTCGAAGAGCCGCTTCGCCTTCAGCAGGTTCTCACGGGTCGTCCGGAGCGACACGCGCTCCGTCTCCGAGCAGAGAAGGATACGGGCGACGCCGTTGGCGTCGAGCCGCTTCACCACCTCCGCCGCGTCCGGCTCGCCGTGCATGTGGACGTGGCAGTCAACGATCCTCATCGGGAGCCTCCGTTCTTGAGGGGCGGGTGGCGATGAGATATAGGACGTATAGGACGAGTAGGACCAATAGGACTCCGGGCAAGGCGTAGGGGCCGCGCTTGAGGTCGAGGGGGTTCTTGCCGTTGTTGAGCACGATGGGGATGGCGAGGAGGATGCCGAGGATCGCCTCGCCGGTGATGAGGCCGGCCGCGAAGAGCACCCCGCGGTGATGGCCCTTCGTGCCTTCACCGGCCCGTTGGCGGCTCGCTGCCCAGGCGACGATGCCGCCGAGGAAGATGGCAGCGCCCAGCTCAAGCGGCAGGTAGATGCCCACGGCGACCGCAAGGACCGGCGTGCGGAAGCGGCTGCCGCGGCTGCGAAGGGACTCGTCGAGCGCGATCACACCCACGGCCACCCCCGCGCCAACCGCCACCATCGCCCAGGGCAGGTCTTTGGCGAACACGCCGCGCGCCACCGACGCCATCAGCGTGGCCTGCGGAGCGCGGAGCGGCTTCGGGTGGGCGAGCGTCTTCTCGCCTATCCCATAGGCGGCGAGCAGCAGCGCGAGGATGGGCGCCATGACGAACGCCGGCACGAGCGCCCCCGCGGCCTCCATCACCTGCTGCTTCCAGGGGGTGGAGCCGACGATGTGGCCGGTCTTGAAGTCCTGGAGGTTGTCGCCGCTCATCGAAGCGGCGCAGCAGACGACCGAGCCGATGAGGACCGCGGCCGCCGGCCCAGCCGCGCCCCCCACGCCGAGGGCCAGGAGCAGCAGAGCCGTCGTCAGCACCGTCGAGATCGTCACCCCCGAGATCGGGTTGTTCGACGAGCCGACGATTCCCGCCATGTACGCCGCGACCGCCGAGAACAGGAAGCCCGCGGCCAGCATGATGACGGCCATGAGCGCGGCGACCGCGGTACTCCCCACGACGTTGCGGAAGACGAAGAACAGCGGCACCACCGAGGCGGCCAGGGCCACGCCCACCCACTGCATCGGCGCGTCGCGCTCCGTGCGGGGCACGCCGCCCGCGCCGCTGCGGGACCGGCGGTAGGCGGCCACGCCCGAGGCGATGCCGCGGGCCAGGCTCGGCCACATGCGCGCGATGGCCCACAGCCCGCCCACGATCATCGCCCCGACGCCGATGTAGCGCGTCTGCGTACTCCACACCTCCTCCGCCCACTTGGCCGCCGTCACCTCCGGCTCGGCCGGCTGCCAGGGCGCCAGGAGCGGGATGGCCACGAACCAGTTGGCCGCCCCGCCCAGGAACACCAGCACGGCGATGTTGATGCCCACGATGAAGCCCACGGCTGCCAGCGCGGGGGCCAGCCCCGTGGCCACGCAGGCCACGGAGTTGCCCACGCGGCAGGCTGCCCCGACGCCCTCCGTCCAGAGCCCCAGCCCCGCCTGGCCGAGCTTGGAGAGCGCGCCGAGCGCGCCGCCAATCGCGATCAGCCCCACCCCAGCCCCGCCGCGGTCGCCCACCTCGAGCACCCGCGCCGTCGCCACCCCCTCCGGGAAGGCTAGCTTCGCCTCAACGACGAGCGCGCGCCGCAGCGGCACCGCGAACAGCACCCCCAGCATCCCCCCCAGGCCCCCGAGCAGGGTCGTCTGCCAGTAGTCGAAGTGGTCCCAAGTCCTCAGGATGATCAGGGCGGGGAGCGTGAAGATCACGCCGGCGGCGAGGGCCTCGCCCGACGACGCGGCGGTCTGCACCAGGTTGTTCTCGAGGATGTTCGAGCGCTTGAACAGGCGGAGCACGGCCATCGAGACGACCGCGGCGGGGATCGAGGCCGACACCGTCATCCCGGCCAGCAGGCCCAGGTAGGCGTTCGCCGCCCCCAGCACAACGGCCAGTGCGAGGCCCAGCACCACCGCCTTCAGCGTGATTTCCGGCAACGTGTCGCCCTGCACCGAGCTCACCTGCCGCTCCTTCTTCAGCGCGCACCCCCACGAGGCCGCCATTCTAATGAAATCCGCCGAGCGAGTCCATCGGGCTGTCCGAGTCGGGGCGTCATGGCGGATTTGGTGGGCACTCCCGCAGCGCAGCCGCAACCCTCCCAGTTGCCATCGGTCGCGGGATAGTCAAACATTCTATAGAATGTTTGACTATCACACGACAACGCAGGCGGGTATAGGAGCCGCGCGGCGGTCATCACGTTTCGCCGGCGATGATCAAACATTCTATAGAATGTTTGATCATCGCACCTCGCTGCACGAAGGCAGGGCCCGCCAGCGATGGGGCGGGGTCAAACGACGAGGCAAGCTCCGCGGGCCACCAGTCTGCTACGCCAGCCTATGTAGTTTCTGTTGCCGAAAGCCCTGGAAAGGGAAAACGTGACCGCCATGTAGCCGCGAGCGTCCCGCTTGCGGTCTTTCGCGGCCCCTCGACAAGCGGGACGCTTGTCGCTACAGGAATCCGTAACAGAAACTATGTACTAAGGGGAGCACAAAACAGTCTACACGGAATGGCACTAACTCAAGGGCTCGCGCCAACCCAGCCCCCGCAGGGGGCGATAGCGCGGTAGCCACGAGCGTAAGCCCGTGGAAAGGGGTGAGCACCCCGATTCCAGCCCCCGCAGGGGGCGGCAGAAACCATGTGACGTGTGCGAATCGGGGCTTCTGCCGCCCCCTGCGGGGGCTGGGTAGGAGGCAACGCCGCGTCCCACGGGCTTACGCCCGTGGCTACCGCACTGCCGCTCTGCGGGCTGGCCCGCGCCCTTAGCCCGCATTTCTCAGCGTGCCGTGAAAAGGCACTGGCCCTTAGCGGGAGTAAGACCCGCCTGGCAACTGTCGCTCCTGCCAGTCGGGTGCCCGCACAGCGGGCGCGGAGCCGTTGTGGAGGTAACGAAGCAACGGGAGCCTTCGGTGCAGAGGGTCGCATTGGCGACTCGGCGAGCGTGCAGGCCGTAACGTGAGTGAACGCTGAGCAGGCCCCGAAAAGGGTGACACGGGCGCCCGTTGCCGGCAACGGGCTCCCGCCCGCCTGACATTCGGGGAAGGCCGCCGCCGCTGGAGATGATGAGCGAAGCCTCCAGTGGTCCCGTCGGGGTAGTGGCGACGGCATGCATGCACAGGGGACCGGGTGCAACACGGGAAGCCCCACGGGGTGAAGGGGCGTGCCCTTCAACTCGCAGCCCGCGAGGGACGTGCGGGGCCGCGTGGGGTGTCCGAGAAGCCCATAGTACCTGCGAAGTCGGGGAAACCCGATGGAGGGAAGGGGCCTCGGTTCAAGGCGAGCGTCCGCCGGAGTGCGGGACCTGGAGATTGGCATGGGCCTAACACCTCCGCCAACGGTTCAGAA
>VGYW01000196.1 GCA_016872875.1 Planctomycetota bacterium
GCCGCCGAAGAGGATGAACTGGCGGACCGGGTGGCGGCGGCAGGCCTCCAGGATGTGAAACGTCCCGCGAATGCTCACGTCGAAGAACGTCGCGGGGTCCTCCTTCGTCGTGGCGAGCTGGACCACGGCGTCCGCGCCCTTCACCACCTCGGCCACGGCTGCGGGATCGGTCACGCTCCCGCGAACGCAGGCCATGCCGTCGTCCTGGACAGGGCGGTTGTGGACGAGCGCGCGGACGCTCAGGCGGCGCTGCGCCAGGATGCGCAGCACGTGGCGACCCAGCTTGCCGCTTGCGCCGAAGACCGCAACCGTGTTGAGCTCCATGCCCGCTTGTCCTCTTCTGCGTCTGCCCGGCCTGCATTGTAGTCTCCCGCCCGCCGGTGTCAAGCGCCGCTCTTGATCTCAACAGGGCATTTCCTTAAGCTATGTGGTGCGCGGTGAAGGCCAAGGCTCAACAGGAAAGGAGAGCTGCGATGCGTGCGAGGTGGCTTGTGGTGTTGCTCGTGGCGGGACTGGCGGCGGGCGCGGCCTTCGCCGGCGAGGGCGAGGCGAAGCTCAAGGTGCTCGTGGTCGTGGGCGGCCACGGCTTCAACGAGCCGGCCTTCTGGCAGATGTTCAAGGACAATCCCGACATCGCCTACACCGAGGTCAAGCACAAGAAGACCTCGGAGGTCTACGAGCGCGATGACCTCCTGACCTTCAACGTGGTCGTGCTCTATGATTTCTGGCAGAACATCACAGACGAGCAGAAGGCCAGGTTCCTCTCGCTCTTCGACAAGGGGATCGGCCTCGTCGTCCTCCACCACGCGCTGGCGACCTATCAGGCCTGGCCGGAGTTCGAGAAGGCGGTCGGCGGCAAGTTCCTCCTCAAGCCCGAGGAGGTCAACGGCGTCAAGGTGCCCGGCTCCGGCACGGGCGGCGGGCCGCTCAACATCCACGTCTGCTCGAAGGACCACCCGATCACGAAGGGGATGGAGGACTTCAAGCTCCAGGACGAGTACTACAACAAGTGCCGCGTGAGCCCGAACGTCACGCTGCTCCTGACGACCGACTGCCCTGGGAACCAGAAGGAGGTTGCCTGGTGCCGCGAGCAGGGCAAGAGCCGCGTGGTCTACATCATGAGCGGCCACGACCAAAAGGTCTACAACGACGCCAGCTTCCGCAAGGTCCTCGCCAACGCCATCAAGTGGGCGGCGGGGAAGTGAAGAAGAGTGTTCGGTGTTCGGTTTTCGGTTATCGGGTACAGAGAAGGAGATGATGCATGGTTCGAGGGTTCTGGTTGGCGTGCGCGGTTGCTGTTGCGCAACTCGGAGCGATGGCGGCGGATTGGCCGCATTTCCGTGGCCCGAAGTGCGACGGCATCTGCACGGAGACTGGGCTGCTGAAAGAGTGGCCGGCCGAGGGGCCGAAGCTGCTCTGGACCGCCACGGGCGCCGGAAAGGGCTACTCGAGCATGTCCATCGTCGGCGGCAAGCTCTACACGATGGGCGACCTGCGCGGCGAGACGGGCGGCGACGCCCAGCACATCATCGCCTTCGACCTCGAAACGCAGAAGGTGCTCTGGACCGCCAAGGTCGGCGGACCGCACGGCGACGGCTCCCGCTGCACGCCGACCGTTGACGGCGGCCTCGTCTACGCCGTCGGCACCGATGGCAACCTCGTCTGCGTGCAGGCCGCCGACGGCAAGGAGGTCTGGCGCAAGAGCTTCGGCTCCGACTTCGGCGGGCGCATGATGTCGGGCTGGAAATACAGCGAATCACCCCTGATTGACGGCGACAAGCTCGTCTGCACCCCCGGCGGCGACAAGGCGGCCATCGTCGCCCTCAACAAGAAGACGGGCGAGACCATCTGGAAGTGCGAGCCGTTGAAGCCCGTCGGCGGCGCAGGCTACGCCTCCATCGTCGTCTCCGAGGGCGCGGGCGTCCGACAGTACATCACCCTCTTCGGACGCGGCGCCCTGAGCGCGAAGGCCGACGACGGCAAGTGCCTCTGGCAGTACCCCCGCATCGGCAACGGCACCGCCAACATCCCCTCCCCCGTGGTGGACGGCGACCACGTCTTCGTGTCCACCGCCTACGGCACGGGCGCTGCGCTCCTGAAGCTCTCGGCCGCCGACGGCGGCGTGAAGGCCGAGCAGGTCTACTTCCTCGACGCCAAGACGTTCCAGAACCACCACGGCGGCATGGTGAAGGTCGGCGACCACATCTACGCCGGCAGCGGCCACAACGCCGGCGCCCCAACCTGCATCGAGATGAAGACCGGCAAGGTCGTCTGGCAGGAGAGCCAGCCGGGCGGCGGCTCGGGCGCCGCGCTCTTCGCCGACGGCAACCTGATCATCCGCTACCAGGGCAAAGAGGTCTGCCTCATCGGGGCCAGCCCCGACGGCTACAAGCTCAAGGGCAAGTTCACGCCCCCCAACAAGCCCGGCATGGGCGGACCCGCCTGGCCCCATCCCGTCATCGCCGACGGCAAGCTCTATCTCCGCCACTCAAACTACATCTTCTGCTACGACGTGAAGGGGCAGTGAGAAGAGCGGTGTTGGGTTTTGCAGGAGAGTTCGCACCATGGCGGAGGTCCTGATCGCCGTGAAGATCGAGCCACTCGACGAGGGTGGATACTTGGCGACGAGCGACGAGCTTCAGGGTCTTGTGGCCCAAGGCCGCACGGTGTCCGAGACGATGGAGATCGCGCAGGACGTCGCCCGCAAGCTCATCGAATCCTGCATCGAGCACGGCGACCCGCTCCCGCCCTCCGTCACAGCCGCGCTGCGCAAACCCCAACGCGCCACGCGGGTGCGGATTCCCGTGGGACTTGAGGCGGAGACACCCGTCCGGCGAGACGTGTTGCGGGGCGTAGCTGCATGTCCTGCCCCGGTTCCCTTGCCTCGCCGCGTCAGTCCAGGAATGCTACATGCCTCATGGCTCTGGCCTGGGACTCTGTGTTGGGGACCACCTGGTGCCATGTCGGGAGTTCGACGGTCTTGTGGTCGGGATGGGTGATGCGCCCCTTGACGAAGACCGCGGCGTCACGGACCATGTTCCGCCAGGGGAGGTGCTTAGCCTCCGGTCTCTCGCGGACCACTTTCGCATACTCGTCTTCAGTCAGCCCGTTCGGGTATTGTGAGCACACTCGAACGGTGGTCCCACCCCGCCGGAACACAAACTGCGCGACGTGGGGTTTCCCGCCGCGCGCCAGCGGCTCACCTCGCAGGACCAGCGCCTCGTCCGGCTGAATGCCCGGGCTCGGCACAAAAAACCATTCGCCCTGGCGAACGAACGCCTGGTTGCGGCGCCTATTGCGGTCTTTCGTCTTCACCTTCATCCGGTCCTGAGAGGACTGCACGGCTGCCGGCTTGAGCGCCTCCTTTGCCTGGCGCACTGACGACACGTGGGCGCCCTCCGGGACCGCCGCGACGAACCATGCCCGCTCGTCGTGCCCGCAGAGGAAGAGCTCGATGTCCTTTGTGACCCCCGGCCGGACCTTCTCCTCACCGGCCCCGCGCACGAGCAACAGCAAGTGCCGGTCCTTCGGCCGAGCGTCCCGCACCGCCACGTCCACGGCCGCGTCGGGCCGCACCCGCATCTCAAAGAACTTCCCCTTCTTATCTCTCTTCACGTCAATGGCGAAGCGAGGCGGCCTGGAGATGCTCCCGAGTCTCCTATGGGCATCAGCGAACTTCACGCGCGCCCCGATGCTCTCGAACTTCTCCCTCAGAAGCTCAGTGTCCATAGCGAACACCTCCTTTAGGGCCGTGCCCTAACACCGAACACCCTACACCTAACACCGCTTCTCGTCGAGCGCAAGCGCGACGTACTTGGACTCCAGGTATTCGTGGATGCCTTCGGTGCCGCCTTCGCGGCCGATGCCGCTCTCCTTCCAACCGCCGAAGGGGGCCTGCACTGTGGCGGGGGAGAAGTCGCCTATCGAGACTATGCCGCACTCAAGTCCCTCGGCGAGCTTGATGGCCGCCGCAATGTCACGCGTGGCCACGTATGAGGCCAGGCCATAGCTGGAATCGTTCGACATCTCCAGCGCCTCGTCGAGGGCCTTGAACGGGATGATGGGCATGACGGGGCAGAAGGGCTCCTCCTGCATGATGGCCATATCGCGCGAGATGCCCGTCAGCACGGTCGGCTCGGCGAAGTAGCCCTTGGGCAGATGCGGCGGGCGGCGGCCGCCCGTGAGGAGCCTTGCGCCCTTGCTGACCGCATCCTCAACGAAGTGCAGCGTCTTGTCGCGCTGCGAGGCCACGGCCATCGGCCCCATCGTCACGTTCTCGTCCAGGCCGTTGCCCAGCACCCGCTTCCTCGCCTCTTCAACGGCGACCTCGACGAAGCGGTCGAAGATGTCCTGGTGGACGTAGAATCGGCTCGCGGCGATGCAGGACTGGCCGGCGTTTCGGAACTTGCTGAGCGCGGCGAACTTCGCGGCCTCCTCGGCCCCGTAGTCCGGCAGGGCGATGAAGGGCGCATGGCCACCGAGGTCGATCGAGATCTTCTTCACCTGCTCGGCGGCCCGCCGCATGATCTCCTTGCCCACCCCCGTGGAGCCCGAGAAGCTGATCTGGCGGAGCTCGCGCGCGGCGTAGAATGCCTCCATGCACTCGTCGGCCGGCCCGATCACCAGGTTCGCCACGCCGGACGGCAGCCCGGCATCTTCCATGCACTCGAAGAGCTTGATGAGGTTCAGCGGCGTGGAGGTTGATGGCCGGGCCACGCACGTACAGCCCGCCGCCAGCGCTGGGGCAATCTTGCGCCCCTGGAGGAACAGCGGGAAGTTCCAGGGCGAGATCATCGCGCACACGCCCACCGGCTGATAGAGGATGAAGAGCCGCTTGTTGCGGAAGCTGGCCGGCACGATCTCGCCGCAGACCCGCTTCCCCTCCTCGGCGAAGTACTCGAAAAAGGTCGCCGTCGCCAGCACCTCGAGCTTCGCCTCGGAAAGCGGCTTCCCCTGCTCCATCGTGAGGGTGCGGGCGATTTCATCGGCCCGGTGGCGCAGCAGCTCAGCCGTCTTCTTCAGCGGCACGGCCCGCTCGTAGGCCGTCATCGCCCGCCAGGACTTGAGGGCCGTCGCCGCGGCCTCGATCGCGCGCTCGGTCTCCCCCCGGCCCCCATAGCCCACCTCGCACACCCTCTCCTCCGTAGCAGGGTTCGTCACGGCAATCCGACGGCCGGAATCCGCCTCGCACCATCTCCCATTCACGTGTAGCGAACCGCGGAGCGCGGGAGCTGTCATCAGTCAGTCTCCAGGAAAGAAAACCCTCGCCGGCCAGTCCTCAGTCCCAAAGGGACGCCAGTGGTTAGCCGGCGGCTTCAGCCGCCGGATCGGGGGAGCACCCACAACTCAGTCCCGAAGGGACGGCAGTGGCTAGCCGGCGGCTTCAGCCGCCGGATCGCGGACGCACCCACAACCCAGTCCCGTAGGGACGGCAGAGCCCGACAGCGGGGCGCTGCGCCCCCCTCTCTGCCGTCCCTTCGGGACTTCTCCACTTCTGTCGCCCGCCTCCGGCGGCTGAAGCCGCCGGCCACCCACTTCGCTCCCTTCGGGAGCAAGACCCCGAACAGCCATGGTCTTGCGCCCCAGTTCGTGGGGCAGCGTAGTCCGGGCCAGGCGTGGGCAACTCTCACTCGAGCACGAGCCTGAACACCTTGACCTGTACGTTCGGGACGGCCCTCACTCCGCGTGAAAGACAGGTGAAGGTTGCTCCTGCCCGCATTTCAGAGCCGTCCGCGTGGCTGTGAGTGATGATGGCTTGAAAGTAGCGGTGCATCTTGTAGACGGGCGTGTGCGGCTTCGCGATCACCGCGTGGTCAACGGGTTTCAGGTTGTCGAGGTCTTTCATTTCGTCGGCCGTGTCGGCCTCCCGAGGCTCCACGTCGGCACCAGTCGCTCGCAGGAAGCTGCCAGTGACATATCTTACCCAGTTGCGGGGCCTGCCGCAAGGTCTTTTCGTTGCTTGAAATGAGAGCTGGGCGCCGGCGGGCGATTCGCGCAGGCGGCCTCGATCTCTCATCCGCGCCCGTCCAAGCTATCCGCGGTCCGGGCATCTTCTCTGTGGTTTCTCTGTGCTACAAACATCCAGAATCGTGTTTTTCGGAAAGATTTTTGCGTGACGTTTGGTTGCGGCTTGCCGCGATGGGGACTCGGTGCCCTCTGTTGTGAGGCATCCGTTTCGTGTTTCGCGTTCTTTCGCGTGCCCTCGGCTTCGCTCGGGCCAGGGTTTCGCGGGCAGGAATCGGTGTTCGGTTTTCGGTGTTCGGGTACGGAACGGCCGGGTTTGGCGTGTTTCGCGGGCAATGTCCGTGGTCCGTGGTCGGTGGTCCGTGGTCCGTGAAAATTGTGTTGCATTGCAGGGTGAAAAGCGCTAGATTGCTGGGAACGTTGCGGTCGGCCCATGCCCCGGTTTTGAGGTGAGTCCAATGGCGAAGGTGCTGTGGTTGGGTGTGGTTGGGGGCCTGCTGGTCGCTGTCGCGGCTGCCCTGGCCGAAGACGTCAAGCCCGCCGATGACCAGAAGGTGCTGGCTCTCTCGGACTCGATCATGCAGGAGGCGGAACGCCAACACATGGTGAACCGCCGCATGGATGGGACTATCGAGGCGTTCCTGGCGACCGTGCGGGACCTGGAGTCGAACGAGCTGCTGAAGGAGGGGAAGGCGGAGGAGCTGCGGCGCATCGCCCAAATCCTCAAGAAGCTGGCGACCCAGCACGTGCCCGACGCCGCCCGCCACCTGGAGGACGCGAGGCGGAAGCTCGCCGAGATGAGGCCGTTCCTCAAGGCGGCGGGGGTGGAGATTGACATCACGATCAAGGAGCTGGAGCGCATCCTCATCCAGGCGGCATCGTCCCAGGCCATCCAGGACCTCCGCCGCGAGCTTCAGGAGCTCATCCAGAAGCAGGAACAGGTCCAGCAGGAGACCAAGGAGCTGGGGAAGAAGATGCTTCAGGAGCCCGAGAAGGCCGATGAGCAGAAGAAGGAGACGGCGGATAAGCAGGAGCGGCTGGCCCAGCGGGCGGAGCTGTTCCAGAAGCAGCTTCAGGAGACGATCAAGGAAGAGGCCGACCCGATGAACCGCAAGCGGATGGAGGCCGCCCAACAGGAGCTCAAGAAGGACCAGCCCGTCGAGAAACGCATGGAGGAGGCGGCGAAGGACATCGAGGAGAAGAAGCCCGTCGCAGCCGTCGAGGAGCAGGAGAAGGCGCTGGAGGCGTTGCGAAACGCCGACAAGCAGCTCCAGGCCAAGGACGCCCAGGACGACCTCCAGGCCAAGAAGGAGCTCCGCGAGAAGCTCGAAGAAATCCGCAAGGAGCAGAAGGAGCTCCGCGAAAAGGGCGAACAGAAGAACGAGCAGCAGTTCAACCAGGACAAGAAGGACTTGCAGGTCGAGCAGCGGAAGCTCGAAAACAAGCTCGAACAAGCCGAGAAGGAATACGCCGAGACCCAGAAGGAGCAGGCCAAGAAAGAGGACGCCGTCCAGCAGAACATAGACAAGGCCGAGCAGCACATGCAGCAGGCCGAGAAGTCTATGGAAAAGTCGGAGAAGCAGGAGACATCGAACCAGCAGCAGAAGGCCGAGGACGCCCTCACACAAGCTATCAACGAACTTGACAAACAGATCGCCCAGGCCGAGGCGCCCCAAACCCCCGAACAGCAAGCCGCAAACCAACTCCAGGAAATGCTCAAAGAGCAGCAGGCCCTCCGCCAGGAAACCGAGAACCGCCAGGAGCAGAAGCAAGACGTCCAGGAGCTCTCAAAGCCTCAGCAGAACCTCCAGCAGCAAGCCCAGCAAATGGCCCAGAACACCCCGCACCAGCAGGTTCAGCAGGCGATGAACCAGGCCCAACAGGCCATGCAGCAGGCCGCCCAGGAGCTCCAACAGAACCAGCCCCAACAGGCCACCGAGCAACAGGCGAAGGCCGAAGAAGCCCTTCAGAAGGCCCAGGAGGCGATGCAGCAGGCTCAGGCCCAGCAGGAACGCCAACAGCAACAGGCCCAGGCGCGTGCGGAACTCCAGCAGAAGATGCAGAGCCTGCTCGAACGCCAACAGCAGCTCTCGCAGGCCACCGAGCAGGCACAGCCCCAGGGTCTCCCCGAGCAGGCTCCTCAGCAGCAGGAGTTGGGGAACGACACCCAACAGGCTCAGGAACAAGCCCAGCAGAATGCCCCCGAGGCCGCTCAACCCCTCCAGCAGGCCGCCCAGGAAATGCAGCAGGCCGCCGAAAACATGCAGCAAGCCCAGCAGGAGCAGGCCCAGCAGCACCAGGCCGCCGCCGAGCAGGCCCTCCAGCAGGCTATGGAAGCCTTCGAGAAAGCCCAGGGCCAGCCCGAACAAGGCCAGCCCGAGCAAGGCCAGCCCGAACAGGGCCAGCCCGAGCAAGGCCAGCCCACCGAGCAGCCCATGCCCCACGTCGGCCCCACGCTCCAAACGATGGACAAGGAACGCGGCCTCGGCGACAAGACCGACCCCGCCGGCAAAGACGTCGCCCGCACCGACGCCAAGTGGCAGTCCCTTGGCGACCGCAAGCGCGACGACCTCTTCCAGGTCTACGCCCGCGAGCTCCCCATCGAATACCGCGAAATCCTCGAAGGCTACTACGAGGCCCTCTCCAAGGACGCCTCCTCCAAGAAACCCGCATCCAAGAGATAGCCCCCAACCCCCCCGAGGCAGCCCCCATGCGTCGAGCCGCCCTCCTCGCCCTCGCCCTACTCCTCGGCGTCGCGCCCCTAGCCCGCGCCGCCACAACAAGAGTCCAGGTCGCCGAGCTCTCCCCCCAGGCCGAATCCGCCATTGACAAGGGCCTCCGTTACCTCGCCAAAGCCCAGAACCAGGACGGCTCCTGGGGCGCCCGCTACCCCGCCGCAATCACCGGCCTCACCATGATGGCCTTCATGCTCAAAGGCTACTTCCCCGAACGCGGCCAGCACGCCAAGCCCCTCGACCGCGGCCTCGCCTGGCTCCTCAAGCGCGGCAAGGAGGGCGGCGGCTACCTCGGCGGCACCAACCAGGGCATGTACGAGCACGGCCTCGCCACCCTCGCGCTCGCCGAAGTCTGGGGCATGACCAACAAGGAGGAAGTCCGCGACATCCTCAAGCGCGCCGTCGGCGTCATCCTCCGCGCCCAGCACCCCGAAGGCGGCTGGCGCTACCAGCCCCAGCCCATTGACGCCGACATCTCCGTCACCGTCATGCAAATCGTCGCCCTCGCCTCCGCCGCCGAGGCTGGCATCCTCGTCCCCGCCGAGACCATCCGCAAGGCCACCGCCTACGTCAAGAAGTGCCAGGACCCCCTCAAAGGCGGCTTCGGCTACACCCCGGGCGGCGGCCCCAACGCCTCCCTCTCCTCCTCCGCCGCAGGACTCCTATCCCTCCTCATGTGCGGCGAACGCGACTCCACCGTCATCAAGAAGGGCATCAACTTCCTCACCCGCCTCCCCAAAGAAGAGTTCAACCAGACCAAGTTCTACCACTACGGCCACTACTACGCAGTCCAGGCCATGTACCAGGCCGGCGAAAACTACTACCAGGACTGGTACCCCAAAATCCACGACGCCCTCCTCCGCAAGCAGCGCGACGACGGCTCCTGGCTCGGCGACGGCGGCGAAGGCGACCCCGCCTACGGAACCTCCATGTCCATCCTCATCCTCGGCGTCCCCTACCGCTTCCTCCCCATCTACCAGCGGTAGAATCGTCGGCGTCGTCGCTTTCGAACGCGTGCGGGGAGGGACCTCTCTGGCAGAAAGGGCTCTCGCCGTTCCCGTCTTCCAAAGACTCTCACCCTGGGGAGTTGGTGTTTCCGGCAGGTCCGAAGTAGAATGATATTGGAGCCCCCCAAGTAGGCCAGACATGCGTACGACCGCGGCTGAATCCGGGGAGCTGGTCCGGCGGGGCCAGGGGTACTGTGACAGGTTCCTGCGCAGCAAGCTCGAGCCCGCCCACCGCGGCGGATTCCTCTACCCTGACGTTGAGACCGGGCAATACGAGCTTGACGCCGACGAGGTCGCGCCCATGGAGTGCACGACCGCCAACCACCCCGACAGCACCTTCTACATCTTCCGCGTCGGCAATGCCGCTTCCGCCTACCTCGGCGCGCAACTTCAGGAGGGGCGCGCATGATGGGCGGGTGGGCGACCACAGAACGTGAAGCGGTGGCCCATTTCCCTGCAGAAGGGCATCGCTGCAAGGCGATGGCGAGCATTCGGTCGGCAGGGAACCGTTCGACCGAGCGGCGCCTGAGGGCGCTTCTGGCACTATCCGGATGTCGAGGATGGACAGTACGGCCCCCCAACATCCAGGGCAGGCCGGACTTCGCCTTCCGCCGCGAGAAGTTTGCCATATTCGCCGACGGATGCTTCTGGCACAGTTGCCCGAAGTGCAGAATCCGATTGCCAGCGTGGCGGGAGTACTGGCATCCCAAGCTGCTAGGCAACAAGCGGCGGGACGCGAGGGTGACAGCCGCTCTGAGGCGTGAGGGTTGGCTTGTGTTGCGGATCTGGGAGCACGATATCATGCGTTCACCGCAGAAGGTGATGCGCCGCGTCCTCTCCTCCGTCAGCCGCCGCCGGAGAACCGCCGTGGGCCGCTCTTTGGCCAGTGTGAGTTCTGCTACTGGCGAACCAACACTTCCAGCAAGCGAGGCAAGCCATGGCAATCAGCAAGAAGATACAGTACGCCGAACTGGATGAACTTCGATTGGACCCGAAAAACCCCCGTCTTGGCAGGGGCAACTCCGGCGACGATGTAACCCAAGAACGCGTTCTAGAGTTGATGAGTAGTTGGACACTGGAGGAACTGGCGGTCTCCTTCCTCGAGAGCGGCTTCTGGCCACAAGAGGCGCTTGTAGTGGTCAACGAGGAACTCTATGGAGCACCCCACCTCGTCGTGGTAGAGGGCAACCGCAGGCTGGCCGCGCTGATCTACCTCAGAGACGCTATCAGCGGACGGGCAGCGTCGAGGAAGTGGGCCGAGCTTGCGGCATCAGCGCCGGCCCAGACTTCCTTGCTCACCGAGATCCCCTATCTGCGTGCCGACTCTCGGCAAGAGTTGCAAGCCTTCCTTGGATTCCGGCATGTGACAGGCATCAAAGAGTGGAATCCTGCTGAGAAGGCCGAGTACATAGCGAAGCTGATCGAGGAGCAGAACATGACCTACCAGCAGGTCATGCGGAAGATAGGGAGCAAGACGCCGACAGTGAGACAGAACTACATCTCCTATCGCTTGCTCCTCCAAATGGAGGACCAGGAGGGCATCTCTATACAGAACGTTGAGGACAAGTTCAGTGTCCTGTTCCTGTCACTGCGTACCTCGGGAGTCCAGAAGTACCTACAGATTGACATCAGGGCAGAGCCCAAGGAAGCAAGGCTACCGGTACCTCAGGACCGGCTAGAGGGTCTCAAGAACTTTGCACTGTGGCTCTTTGGATCTGAAGAGCGGCCCCCGCTCTTCACGGACTCGCGACTCGTGGATGATTTTGGCGTCATCCTTGACAGCCCAGACGCGGTTGCGTATCTGGAGCGTGCCGACAGACCGAGCTTCGAGGTCGCATTCCGGATGGCCGGCGGCGATGAGCCCGAGCTTGTAAGGCTTGTTGATAAAGCAGCCGATAATGTGGAACTTGCCCTCTCGCGGGCGCATCTGCATAGGGATTCGGAGAGACTACAGTCTGCCGTCAAGCGCCTCAGCGCCGATGCCAGGCAGTTGCTGCGCATCTTCCCGGCAGTCAAGAGCCAAGTTGAGAAAGAGGACGAGCAGGCATGCTAGCCATACCGGAAGCAGGATTCGCCCGTTCGATCGCCGAACACAATGTGCGCCTGGATGCCATGTGCGACTGGCTTGAGGGCAGTATCCTCTTTAGAGATGAACGCATCGATGCTCCTGATGTGGTTGATGCCCTGTGCGAGGGGCAGATCTACAGGTCACAGGACTTCGCATGGGAGATGGTGAGCACCGCTTGGCGGGAACTCGGGCGGCGCGCTGCCCTCTTGCGAGCAGGGACGCCCTTCAGCGTGGCCAGGAATAGCGTTAGCCGAACATGCGACTGGACTGAGGTGACGGGCCACGGTTTCTGTGTCGCACTCGCCCTGGCTGCGTGGTTCCCCAAGTGGGCTTCATCCTTTGGCTCTGACTACACAGAACAGGGAATCCTCTTTGAGAGCATCGCAAGAGAGGCCGTAGAGTGCCTTTTCCGCGAGTGGGAGGTCTACCCAACAGGGTGGAGCCGTAGTAACCCGGTTGAACTGCAGGACTTGGTTGAGCAGATCGCAGCCAGACTTGGTGAAGCGCGCGGCAACGTGGAGAAATGGACGACCTCGAAAGCTCATGAAGCTGGGGTGGATCTACTGTGCTACCGGCCTTTCCATGATGGGCGCGGTGGATTGCCAACGTACCTGATGCAGTGCGCGAGCGGCAGGAACTGGGACAGCAAACTCCATACGCCTTGCCTCTCCGTCTGGAGGAAACTCATCGACTTCGCGGCCGAGCCTGCAAAGGCATTTGCGACACCGTACGCTCTTCTTGACAGCGATTTCCCTGAGAAGTGTATCGTGGTGAATGGCTTGCTGCTGGACAGGTACCGACTCCTGCAGCCGGCAAGGGACAACCGCGGGTGGGTCTCGCCAGTGCTGGCTGCCCGGCTCAAAGCTTGGTTAGCGCCCCGTATCCAGGAGCTTCCCTATGCCGAGGAGTAGCCGCGTCTGCACAACCGCCTCACGACTTGGGGGCGCGTATGAGGTTCATTGACTTGTTCGCTGGACTCGGCGGGTTCCACCTTGCCCTTCGGCACCTCGGCCATGAGTGTGTCCTCGCCAGCGAGATTGACGAGCATCTGAGGGATGTGTACAAGAACAACTTCGGGGTAATCCCCAGGGGAGATATCCGTCACCTGAGAAGCAACGCCATCCCTGCTCACGACATCCTCTGTGCTGGATTCCCTTGCCAGCCGTTCTCCAAAGCTGGGGAGCAGCTTGGGATGCAGTGCCCCAAGAGCGGCAACCTGTTTAACTCCGTCCTCAGGATCGTGCGTGACTGCCAGCCGCGCTTCCTGATTCTCGAGAATGTGCCGAACCTCGGCAAGCATCGCAACGGCAGGACGTGGGCAAGAATGCGCCGTGGCTTGCAGCGCCTAGGGTATACCGTGGCCGAGAAGGAGTTCTCTCCCCACCAGTTCGGCATACCGCAGATTCGCAATCGCCTGTTCATCGTGGCGTGCCGTGACGGCCTGAGTTCCTTCACGTGGCCAGTCCCTCTTGAGAAGCCATCTCTCTCGATTGAGCAAGCTCTGGACAGCGACTACACGAAGGCCAAGCCACTGCCTTCCCGAGTCATCGACTGCTTGAGCGCATGGCAGGATTTCCTTGGCCTCTTCCCCAGGGAGACGGAACTCCCGTCCTTCCCGATATGGACCATGGAGTTCGGAGCAGACTATCCTTGCGAGCGCGAGACTCCCCATGCCATTGGCGCCGAGGGTCTGGGGGAGTACACCGGTGCCTGTGGTGTCAAGCTCGGAGACATCTCGCCCCACGCCAGGCTTGGCCGGTTGCCTGCCTACGCAAGGACCAAGCAAGAGACGTTTCCCCACTGGAAGGTCCAGTTCATCAGGCAGAATCGAGAGTTCTACGCAGAGCATAGGAGGCTGATTGACCCTTGGCTCCCAAGAATCCGCGCCTTCCCGCCGAGCCTGCAGAAGCTCGAATGGAACTGCAAAGGTGAGGCGCGGAACATATGGCAATACGTCATCCAATTCCGAGCTTCGGGTGTTAGAGTCAAGCGTCCAACCACGGCACCATCCCTTGTCGCGATGACAACGACACAGGTTCCCATCATCGCTTGGCAGAAGAGGTACATGACCCCCGGCGAATGCTGCCGGCTCCAGAGCATGGGGGATCTCAAGTGTCTTCCGTCGAACCCCACACGGGCATACAAGGCTCTCGGTAACGCGGTTAACGTCCGTGTTGTCGAGTTGATCGCTCTCGCCCTTTGCGGACGTGACCACACACAGACACAAGATGCGCCTGCCTCGTTGTGAGGCCCCGCTTCGCGACAGGTGGTCATGTGGTGGGCATGGTGCCTGGTGGGTGGGCATGTTGTCTGGCACGCTAACGGCAGTTATGGCTGGGCATGTCATTTCGCCTGGCGGGGGGAGCCGGGCGGCAGGCGCTAGCCAGTCGGCAGGAGGCAGTCGGCAGCCCGAAGAACGGTGTTCGGTTGTCGGTGTTAGGTGTTCGGGTATGAAAGCCTGGCCGGCCCTCCTATCATTTTGCCCGACAATCATTTTGCCTTGACCTCTTCTCCCCTCTTCTCCCATCCGTGCCCATCCGCGTAATCCGCGGTCGAGAATCAGTCGGCAGTAGGCAGTAAGCAGTCGGCAGCCCAGAGGTCAGGATTCGCGCAGATTCGCGAGATTCGCGGTCCCCTCTGCGACCACTCCGGCTCCGCGTGAGACGGCTCCTGGCTCGGCGACGGCGGCGAAGGCGACCCCGCCTACGGAACCTCCATGTCCATCCTCATCCTCGGCGTCCCCTACCGCTTCCTCCCCATCTACCAGCGGTAGAATCGTCCTCGAACCGCTCTTCCACAGATTCCACAGATTCGCACAGATGTGGCAATCTCCTGTCCATCTGTGGACGCCCCCTCCCCCATATCAAGTGTCCGACACGGTGCGGCAGCCTGTTGGAGTGCGGCAGCTTGATGCCGCTTTTCAACCAAGCCCGCAGAACGGAGCGGACGTCTTGACCGCGGATAGCGCGGATGGGCGCGGATAGGGAAGGGGGGGCAGAGCCGCGAGCCAGGAAGCGGAGTCTGGCAAGGGAATGCGGGCAAGGGAATGAAGAAGCGAGCATGAGGCCGAAGCCCGCGGACCGCGGACCACGGACTACGGACTACGGACCGCGGACTGCGGAGCACGGACCACGGACCACTGCCGACTGCCTGCTGATGTGTGCCCACTGTCTACTGTCCGCTGTCCTCTTCCCTCTGCCCTCGCCCCTCCTCCCCCTCTGTGCTACAAACATCCAGAATCGTGTTTTTCGGAAAGATTTCAAGCGGCCTTTTTCGAGAGGAGGAGACGGAGGTCGCTCCGACGAAAGAGGAGT
>VGYW01000197.1 GCA_016872875.1 Planctomycetota bacterium
TGGGGAAAGCTCCGCAGCCTCTCCGAGCAGTTCGCCGCGCTCAAGACCTGCGTCGTCGCCTCCACCTACTGTAATAGCTGGATTTTCGACGCCCTCGACCCCGCCGACCCGTTCCGCTCGATGGCCCGCGCCTACTCCAGCATCTTCATCTGCCGCTCCGACGACGTGAAGGAGCGCTACATCGAGGCGATGGCCGCCAAGTTCAGGGTCAACGGCATCCTCTTCCACGACGCCAAGACCTGCCCGAACAACTCGAACAGCCGCTACATGATGCCGCAACGGCTCCACGCGAAGCTCGGAATCCCCCATCTCGTCATCCACGGCGACCTCAACGACCTGCGGCTCTACTCCGAGGAGCAGGCCCGCACCAGCATCGAGGCGTTTGCGGAACAATTGGCGGGGGCGTGAGAGGAAAAGAGAAGAGAAGAAGAAAGGTAAAATGATTACGGGTAAAATGATAAGAAAAGAAAAGAAACGATCGAGGAATCAGACACCCGAGGGAATCTCTGACCCGGCATTCTCCCGGTTTCTCTCTTCTTTCCTCTCTTCCTCTTATCATTTTACCCGTAATCATTTTACCTTTTCTCTTCTCTTCCCCCCGCGAAACGGACTGACCCTATGACGCAGCACTATTGCGGCATAGACATCGGGGCGTCCACGGCGAAGCTGGCGCTCATTGACGCCGGGGCGCGCGTGGTGGCCAGGGCCATTCGCCGCTCGGGGGTTGACTACGCGGCGGCGGCCGAGGCCAACCTCGCCGAGGCCCTGGCCGCGGCCGGCATTCGGCGCGAGCAGGTGCGGCGGGTCGTGTCCACAGGCTATGGCCGCGACAACGTGCCCTGGGCGGATGGGCGTATGACCGAGATCGCCTGCCACGGCAAGGGGGCCTATCACCATTTCCGCCGGCGCATGACCGTGATTGACATCGGCGCGCAGGACAGCAAAGTCATCCACCTCGACGACTCCGGCCGCCGGGTCGCCTTCAAGATGAACCGCAAGTGCGCGGCGGGGACGGGGGCGTTCCTCGAAGAGATCGCTCTGCGGCTCGACCTCCCGCTTGCCGAGCTCAACGCCCTCGCCGAGCGCTCGACGAAGGAGGTCACCCTCGGCAGCTTCTGCACCGTCTTCACCGCCACCGAAATCCTCGCCCGCATCCGCGCGGGCGAGCGGGTCGAGGACATCGTCAAGGGCGCATTCCGCTCAGTCGTCAAGCGTCTCGTCGAGATGGACACCGTGCAGGACACCCTCGTTCTGACCGGGGGCGTGGTGGCGCACAACCCGATCCTCGTGAGGCTCGCGGGCGAGGCGTTCGGCACGCCCGCCCTCGTCCCGCCCGACCCGCAGTTCGTCGGGGCATTTGGAGCAGCGCTGTTTGCCAGGGAACAAGGAGGATGATTGGATGAATGGATGGTTGGATGATTGTCAGAACGGGCCAGGCTTGTCCGTCCATTCATCCCTTCATCCACCCATCCATTCATCCTCTCCTGTAGCAGGAGCATGCCAATGTTGATCAACGACCCCCCCGTTCAGGTCACCGATGGCCTCTGGATGCTCGGGACCAATGCCTATCCCCTGTTTCTCTATCGAGGCGAGGCAGGCGGGACCATCTTCGAGGGCGGCGTGGGCGCGATGGGGCCGCTCCTGCTCGAACAGCTCGACAAGCTGGGCATCGCCAGGGACTCGGTGAAGCAGGTGGTCGTCACCCACGCCCACCCCGACCACGTGATGGCCGTGCCGCTGTTCCGCCAGGCGTTCCCCGGCATCGCCGTGCTGGCCTCCGCTGCGGCGGCCAAGACGCTTTCCGTCGAGAAGGCGGTCGGCTTCTTCGCCAAGATTGACGGCATGCTCACCCAGTCGCTCCTCCAGGCCGGCCTGATCGCCGAGCGGCATCGCCCCCAGCCCCTCGCCGCGCCCCAGATTGGCATTGACCGCATCCTGAAGGAAGGCGACGCAATTGACGTGGGCGGCGGCACCGCCTTCCAGGTGCTCGAGACGCCCGGCCACAGCGATGGCGACCTGAGCTTCTTCGAGCCGGCCGAATGGCTCCTCATCCTCTCCGACGCCACGGGCTACTACGTGCCCGAGGGCTACTGGTGGCCGAACTACTTCGGCGACTACGCCACCTATCTCCGCTCAATGGAGCGTCTGGCCGGCCTGGGCGCCGAGGTGCTCTGCCTGAGCCACAACGGCGTCATCGCGGGCGCGGATGATGCCGCCGCCTATCTCCGCGACGCCATCGCCGCGACCGTGGCCTACCACCAGCGCATCGTGGCCGACGCCCGGGCGGGCAAGCCTGCCGCCCAAATCGCCGCCGAACTCGGCGCCGAGGTCCACGCGAAGACCCAGCTTCTCCCCCTCGACTTCTTCCAGAAGAACTGCGCCCTCCTCGTCAAGCAGTCGCTGAAGCATGAGGGGATGGAGGCGCCGGGCTGATGCGTGGAGAGGATGAATGGATGGGTGGAGAAATGGATGAATGAAAGAAGAAAGGCGACGCTGCCTTCTTCCATCCAATCATCCATTCATCCAATCATCCCCCATTCACGATAGCGAACAACCGCCTGGAGAACAGGAAGGCAGCCAATGGCCGCATCTCGCATCCTCGGCACAGGCCATCATCTGCCGCCCAAGGTCGTCACCAACCTCGATGTGACGAGGATGATGGACACGACCGAGGAGTTCATCGTCACGCGCACGGGCGTGCTGCGCCGCCGCCACGCCGAGGCCGACGTGAGCGCCACCGACCTCGCCGTCCCCGCCTGCCAGGCCGCCGTGGCCGACGCGGGGCTGGCGATGGGGGACATTGACCTGCTGATCTTCAACACCATCACGCCCGACCACGCTGACCCCGGCAGTGCGTTCTTTCTCCAGGCCAAGCTCGGGCTGCCAGGCATCGCGGTCCTCGAAATCCGCCAGCAGTGCGCGGGGCTCCTCTACGGCCTGGCCATCGCCGACAGCTTCATCAGGGCGGGCGCGACCCGCCACGTCCTCATCGCCTGCTCCGAGGTGCTCTCGAAGCGGATTGATGGCTCCTACGACGGCCGCAACATCGCTATCCTCCTCGGCGACGGCGCGGGCGCCGCCGTCGTCGGCCCCACCGACGACCCGCGCCGCGGCATCCTCTACACATCCCTCCACGCCGACGGCACGGGGGCGAAGGCCCTCTACACCGCGGCGCCCGGCTCCGCGCTCGGCCGACCCAACTGCATCAGCAAGGACGATATTGACGCCGGCCGCGTGCACTTCCGTATGGACGGCAAGGCGGTCTTCGAGAACGGCGTCGCCCGAATGTCCGAGGCCATCATTGAATCGCTCGCGGCCAACGGCCTGACGCTCGCGGACATTGACTTGTTGATCCCCCACCAGGCGAACTTGCGGATGCTCGAGGAGATCGTCCGCAAGGTCGGCGCCCCGCCCGAAAAGGTCTTCGTCAACGTCGAGGAATATGGCAACATGGCCTCCGCCTGTCTCCCCGTGGCCCTCGACCAGGCTCGGCGGCAGGGGAGGGCGCCCGACGGCGCCCTGGTCCTCCTCGTCGCCTTCGGCTCCGGCTTCGTCTGGGCCTCCACCCTCCTGCGCATGTGAGCCTTGATCCTGATTCAGCCGCAACGTATACTCTTCAGAGGAGCGTGATCGGAGAGACTTCGGATGGGGCTCAAAGAGCGTTCGGCGGAGCGGCGCAAGCGGATCGTCGGCCACGTGGCCCACAGCCACGAAGAGGCCGAGGCGTGGGACCTCGAGTTCTGGCAGAGCCAGACGCCGCAGGACCGGCTCGCTGCGCTGGCCGCGATTCACGAGGACGTCGCCAAGGTGAAAGGCCGGCGGCGCACCACGCCCTGACGGGGAGCCACGGGATGCAGCCGAACCGAGACTTCGAGGACATGCTCGGCCTGTTGGAGCGCCACCAGGTCAAGTACCTCATCATCGGAGGGCTCGCGTTCATCTACCACGCCAAACCGCGCTACACGAAGGACATGGACCTGTGGATCGAGCCGTCCGACGAGAACGTGCGGCGGGCCAACCTGGCCCCGGCGGAGTTCGGCAGCCCCTACCTCTTTGACCTCGGCAAGCCAGACCAGATTCTACAGATCGGCGTAGCACCCAACCGCATAGACCTGTTGCTCACCGTAGAGGGTGTGCGCTTCGCCACCGCCTGGGGAAGACGGGTCCGGGACGCTTACGGCGCCGTGACGGCCAACTGGGTTGACCTTGACACCCTCATCCGGATCAAACAGCGCATTGACCACCCGCGCCACAGAGAGGACGTCCGTGTGCTTCGCGACGTCAAGCGCCAACGACGCGGCAAGGCCAGGTGACCCGCGAGTTCCCGTCCAGATAGACTGTCTCACCTCTCGCCGGACCCTACGGCTTGTCTGAGTGCGGCGGCCCCGCTCCGCCTTCTATGCCGCACAGGAGGCGTTGCGACCTTCGGCGAGCGGCCGGAAATGCGAGGTCTGGCGCCCACGGCCCGCGCGCCATTCGCTTGCTCCTCAGTGTCGCTCAGCGGCTCGATCCGCAAAGGGCCGTTCTCAACGATATCCACAGTCATCCGGCTGCCGTGGAGAAGGGCCATGCCAATGACTTGCCACCGATGCGGTGGGCAGCGCGATGCCCTATGCGAAGGACGTAGAAAAGTGTCTGCGGGTGTTTGGCCCGCGCACGCTGGATCGCGGCCATCTCGTCCTCATCCACCTCGTAGTCCCCCGTCTCAACGTCGAGGGCTAGGAACCTCCCGTCGTGTTCGGGCTCGAGTCTTGCGCGCAGGTGCTCGTCGTAGTAGGCCTGCCCTCGACGGGCCAGTGGGGGATGCTCCGTCACGGCGGTGCTCATAGTCGTGCCTCCTTTGGCTTCCGCTGTGCCTGAGAGCATTATACTGTGGGAGCGGTGGCAATGCCAGCGCGCCATCCTCTTCAGGCGCCAACCGGTGCCGATGCAGTCCCCGCGGGCGCACTCCCCGTTCCCTCCGCGTGCAAGCCTGCCCTGAGCGGACGCGAAGGGTCTGCACGCCCTACGCCGCTACACCTCTGTCTTCCGTCTTCTGTCCTCTGCCCTCTGCCGTCTGCCCTCTGCTGTCTGCCCTCTGCCGTCTCCCCTCTGCCGTCTGCCCTCTGTCGTCTGCCCTCTGTCGTCTGCCCTCTCTGACTGCTCACCGCTGCTGGTCGTGGAGCCAGCGGGCGGCGGCGCCGAGCTCGCGCAGCTTGTAGCGCTGAATCTTGCCCGTCGCCGTCTTGGGAAGGTCGTGGACGAATTCCACCCACCGCGGGTACTTGTACTTCGCCGTGCGGTCCTTGACGAACTCCTGGAGCTCGTGGGCGAGCTCGCGGCTGGGCTTGTGGCCGTCTTTGAGGACGACGAATGCGAAGGGCTTGGCGAGGCCCTCTTCGTCCTCGACGCCGGCCACGCCGCTCTCGAGGACGGCCGGGTGCGCCTGAAGGAGGGCCTCGACCTCCGTGGGCCACACGGCCATCCCGCTCACCTTGATCATATCGTCCGTCCGGCCCGCATACCAGAAATAGCCGTCGGAGTCCACGCTGAACTTGTCGTGGGTGTTGATCCACTCGCCGAGGTAGGTGGTCTTTGTGTGCTCGTGCTTGTTCCAGTAGCCGGAGGCCGTGCTGTCGCCCTTGATGAGGAGGGTGCCCACCTGGCCGGGGGGCATCTCCTGGCCGTCGTCGTCAATGATGCGGGCCTCGTAGCCTGGGACGATTTCGCCGGTGGAGCCTGCCCGTGCGCGGCCCGGGCGGTTGGAGATGAAGATGTGGAGGATTTCGGTGGAGCCGATGCCGTCGAGGATTTCGACGCCGAAGCGGTCGCGCCAGCGTTCGAAGATCGGCTTGGGCAGCGGCTCGCCGGCCGAGACGCACATCCGCACGCGCCCGAGGCTGGTCCGCCCCGCCTTCTCGGCCAGGTGGAGGAGCTGGGCGTAGCTCGTCGGCACGCTGTAGAAGACCGTGGGCTGGTGGCGGTCAATCGTGTCGAACACCGCATCGGGCGTGGGGCGGGCGGGCAGAAGCACGTTCGTGGCGCCCACGCGGAGGCCGAAGTAGAGGCCGTTGCCCAGGCCATAGGCGAAGAAGAGCTTGGCCACGGAGAAGCAAACGTCGTCGTCGCGGAGGCCCAGGACGCCGCGGGCGTAGAGGTCGGCGGCCACGAGCATGTCGTGGTGGAGGTGGACCGCGCCCTTCGGGAAGCCCGTGGTGCCCGAGCTGTAGAGCCAGAAGGCAGCGTCGTCCTTGCTCGTGTCGGCGGCGGCCAGCTCGGGCGCGGCTTCGGCCATCACCGCCTCGAGGTTCCAGTTCCGCATTTCGGATCTCGGATTTCGGATTTCGGATTTCAACCCGGAATCCCCTCCGCCCGCCACGAGGACGTGTTCGAGGCACTTCAGCTCGCCCAGGATGGGCGCGATGCGGTCGAGGAGCGAGTGGTGGACCACGAGCGCGCGCGCCCGGCTGTCGTTGAGCAGATACTCGTAGTCCTTCGGGGTGAGGAGGGTGTTCATGGGGATGGCGACGGCGCCGGCCTTCATCGCCCCGAAGAAGGCATAGGGGAACTCCGGGCTGTCGGGCAGGAGCATGGCGACTCGTTCCTCCATGCGCACGCCGAGCGCGCGGAGGGCGTTGCCGAAGCGATTGATCTGCCCGACGAGTTCCCTGTAGGTAACGGCTCTGTCGCCGCACAGGAGGGCTGTCTTGTCGCCGCGCCCGGTGCCCAGGTGCGCATCCAGGAGAGCCGCGGCCGCGTTGAGACGTTCCGGGAGTTCGACCGACGCCATGCCTAAGCTCCTCTCGCCCCAGCCCACGCGAGGATTCTACTCGCTGCTGCCCCGCAGATCAAGCGGGGCAACCAGCCTGAGTCTGCCCCCTCATCTCGAGGCGTGCCCCCAAGTGTCCCATCGTGCTCGTCGTCGTCCTCAGCCTGCCCTGAGCGAAGCCCAAGGGTCGTCGTCGAGTCCCACCCTCGTGAAGCGGGAAAAGTGTGGAGTGCGGCATCGGAGATGCCGCTTTGCGTCCCAGCGGAGCGCTCGAAGGGGAAGGGCGCCTGGGCCGGTCGCCGGCTCCGGCTTGCGGAGTTCATGAACTCCGAAACGCCCCGCGGTCGAAGGGGGGAAGCGCCTGGGCCGGTCGCTCGCCCCGGCTTGCGGAGTTCATGAACTCCGAAAGCTCCCGCGGTTGAAGGGGGAAAACGCCTGGGCCGGTCGCCGGCCCCCCTTTTGGAAGTTCATAAACTCCGAGAGCGCGCACGACGAAAGAGAAGCAGCGCTTGGTCCGGTCGCCGGCCGTCGAGATGTGGGCAGAGATCGGGGCGTTGCCCCTTTGGCTTCGCTCAGGGCAGGCTCCGGACCATCTTGACGCGGCCACAGGCCGCAACGAACGGGGATCGGCAAGTCCAATACTCAATGTCCAAGTAAGACGATCGGAGCGGTGCCCTCTGTTTCACTTGGTCATTGAAGATTGGATGTTGAGTATTGGATATTGGACTTTGAGTCTGCCGGAACATGTGCGCAAGACGCGCACGAGTCGCGCCGGAAGGTTCCCTATGGGGCCACGGAATCTGCCTGCGATTCCGGCTCGCGCCCGGCCTAACGTGTGAAGGGATTGCTGTGGTCGTGGAGGCGTTTGGGGAGGCCATCGCTCTCGACGACCCAGACGGCGCCGGGCGTGACCGTTATCTGGCCGCGTCGGCTGCTGAAGCGCACTTCGCCCTCGAGGACCTGTAGGAGGACGCGGTGGCCGGGGATGTGCTTCATGCGGACCTTGGTGTCGCGCCCGATGGCGGTGGCGAGCGGGGTGCCGATGGCGCGGAAGTAGCGGAGGCTGCGGAGCTCCATCTCGACCTCGCCGGCCTGGAGGCAGACGTGGGCCTGGCCGAGGTCGCAGTCGGCGTCATCCTCGGTGAGCTCCCCGGCGGCATGGAGCTCCACGCCGGTGCCCTCCGAGATGTCGAGGCGGCTCTTGTCGTTGAACTCCACGGCGGCGTGGCTCGCGGCGCCGGCGAGGAGCTGGTCGCCGTTGAACACGGTGGCGCCGGCTCGGAGCGGCGAGGCGTGGCGCGCGCCCTTCTGCCGTGCGAGCACTTCGCCCTCGGCGGCGGCAAGCTGCCCGATCGGCTCATAGTGGCTCCTGAGGAGGGCCAGCGCTCCGAGTGCGAGGAGGAGGGCTGCGGCTGCTGCGGCTGCGACGGCCCAGCGGGCGGTTCGCAGGCGGGCGGGCGCCCTGCGCGCCGCGGCCTCGCGGCGGATGCGTGCGAGCACGGGGTCGGCGAGGCCCGCAGGGGCGGGCACCTGGCCGAGGGCCTCGCGGAGGCGGCGGCCGTCCGCCTGCCAGCGCGCCCAGGCCCGGCGGCAGCCACCGCAGCCATCGAGGTGCGCACGCACGCGGGCAGCCTCGACGTGCAGCAGGTTGCCGGCCTCCATATCGAGGAAGCAGGACTGTGTGAATCGGCACTCTCTATCGCTCATCGTCTATCCCCGCCTAGGTAGCGTTGGAGCATTGCGCGGGCGCGGAGCGCCCTGCGGCGCGCGGCCTCGGGTCGGATGCCCAGCGCCGCGGCCACCTGGCCGTAGCCCATCTCCTCCACGTAGTGGAGGACGACCACCTCGCGGTACTTCCTGGGCAGGCGCTGGACGGCTCGTGCGACCCGCTCGCGCTCCTCGGCGGCGGCCGCCTGGTCGAGAGGCGTTCCGCCTGCCTGGGCCGCGTCGGGCGCCTCCGTGGCCTGCTCGCGCCGGCGCCGGCGCCAGCGGAGCCAGTCCCGGCACACGTGGGCCGCGATCCCGAACGCCCAGGCCACAAAGGGCTGGGTCTTGTCGAAGCGCGGCAACGACTTGTAGAGGCGCCACAGCGTCTCCTGGGCAAGGTCCTCGGCCTCGTGGGTGTCCCCGACCATTCGGTAGGCATAGCTGTACAGCCTGCCCTGGTAGCGGCGCGCGAGGGCCTCGAAGGCGGTTGTATCGCCTTGCCGGCTGCGGTCGGCCAGCACCTCATCGGGCGGCGCCGCGGAGTCCTCTGAACCGCCGGGGTTCTTCCCCTCGTGTGGCATCCTGACCTGTCTTTCGTCCCGTGGCCGCCTTGCGTGACGCGATCTGGCGTGGGCTTCGCCGCCGGCCATACTATCCGTGCGCCGCCGCTCCGTCAAGCAGTCCCCGGGTCTGGCCCCTGGTTTTGGGGTGTGGTCGCAAGTGTCCACTCGTCCTCGTCGTCGTGGTCGTCCTCGTCGTCGAGTCCGATGGCGCTCTCCACCATCAGGGGATTCGACGACGAGGACGACCACGACGACGACGACGATTGGGAAGCCCAAGATCAGGGGCCAGACGCTGCGCCCAAGCGCGGTTTGACAACCAGGGCGTTGTCAGTAGAATAGTTTGTTTGCGCGCGTGTGGCGCGCGGCGAGCAGCGAGGGCGAAATGCAGCGCACGGTAGTGGCCATTGACGGGCCGGCAGGGGCCGGGAAGACGACGGTCGCCCGCGCCCTGGCGGCGCGGCTGGGGTTCACGTGCCTGCCGAGCGGGACCTTCTACCGCGCGCTGGGCTGGCGGGCGCTGGAGGCCGGGACGCCGCTCGACGATGAGGCGGCCCTGGCGCAGTTGGCCGACGCGACGGAGATCGCGATCAGCGTGGAGGCCGACGGGCGTTGCGTGGCCCGCGTGGACGGGCGCGACGTGAGCGATGAGTTGGGCTCCTCGGCGGTGGGGGAGGCGGCCTCGCGCGCGTCGGTGTTCCCAGAGGTGCGGCGGCGCATGGTGGAGCTCCAGCGGCGCTTCGCCGAGGACCGCCCGGTCGTGGCCGAGGGGCGCGACATGGCAACCGTGGTGTTCGCCGACGCGGAACACAAGTTCTACCTCGACGCCACGGTGGAGGAGCGTGCGCGGCGTCGGGCGCGCGACCTGCGGGCGCGCGGCGAGGCGCCCGATGAGAGGCGGCTGGCGAACGCCATCGCGGCCCGCGACCGCCGCGACAGCTCGCGCGAGGCCGCCCCGCTGCGCCTCGCCGAGGGCGCCGTCCGCGTGGACACGACCGGGCTGAGCGTCGAGGAGGTCGTCGAACGCCTCCTGCGGGCGATACGGTCACGACCCGAGAGCGTCTAGAAGAATGGACTCAATGCCCTCTGCTCCTCGAGGGCGGCCAGTTTGTAGTGCGGCCTTCAGGCCGTCTCCGCGTAGCGCCGCCGTCACGGCGGCAGAGAGCCAGCGGGACGCTGGCGCCACGGAACGGGTTGAAGCCCGCACTACGAACTCGCCCGTTCTTGTAGACGCTCTCGGGGACGCTGATTTCGGCTACGCCTGTTGGCGCTGGTTCTACCAACTGGCGTTCACGCTGTTCTTTCGCATCCGGGTCTGGCACGCCGAGCGGGTGCCGGAGCGGGGCGGGGTGATCCTGGCGGCGAACCACCAGAGCTTCCTGGACCCGCCCGTGGCGGGTCTGGCGCTGGGGCGGCAGTTGTGCTTCCTGGCGCGAAGCTCGCTGTTCAGGTGGGGGCTGCTGGCGGCCTGGTTCAGGGCGCAGCACGGGGTGCCGATCGAGCGCGGGGGCGGGGACCTCGCGGCCATCCGCCGCGTGGTCGGCCTCCTGCGGGAGGGGCACGGCCTGGTGATGTTCCCGGAGGGCACGCGGACGCGCGACGGCTCGGTGGGGCCGTTCGAGCCGGGCGTGGCGCTGATCGCGGCGCGGGCGCGGGTGCCGGTGGTGCCCGTGGCGATAGAGGGCGCGTTCCGCGCCTGGCCGCGCTGGCAGAAGGCCCCCTGCTGGGGAAGGGTGCAGGTGGCGTATGGGGAGCCCGTGCCGCCGCCCGAGGGCGGCAAGAATGCCTGCATCGCGGCGGCGGCTGAGGTCCGCCGGAGAGTGGTCGAGCTCCTGGAGGGCTTGAGACAACGAGAGTGATCCGCCGGCCCACGGGACGGGTCGGCGGCCTTAGCGGTTAGCAGCTCCCCCGCAGTGGGGGAGCGGCCGCGACATATCGGAAGGCTGGTTTTTCCTTTTGAGATGTGTTTTCCGAATGGGCGCAGCAGAAGAGCTTGTGAAGCAGATCGGGCGGGACACTGAGGCGATCGAGAGCGAGGTCCAGGCGGCCCTCGAGGGGCAGAGCCTCGAGGAGCTGGGGGGACTCTACGACCACTCGATCCGCAACTTCGAGGTCGGCTCGATCCTGGAGGGCCGCGTGATTGACAAGCGCGGCGACGAGGTGATCATTGACATCGGCTACAAGAGCGAGGGGGTGGTGTTCCTCGAGGAGTTCGGCGACCGCGCCCACCACGTCAAGCGCGGCGACAGGGTCGAGGTCCTCCTCGAAGCCGTCGAGGACGAGTCGGGCATGGTCGTCCTCTCAAAGAAGAAGGCCGACCGCATCCGGGGCTGGGAGCGGGTGATCGAGGCCAACGCGGAGGGCGACGTTGTGCGGGGGACCGCCATCCGCAAGATCAAGGGCGGGCTCCTCGTGGACATCGGCGTGCCCGTCTTCCTCCCCGCCTCGCAGATAAGCATTCGGCGCACGGGCGACATCGCCGACTACATCGGCCAGGAGCTCGAGTGCAAGATCATCAAGATAGACAAGGAGCGGCGCAACATCGTGGTCTCGCGCCGCAAGCTCATCGAGGAGCGCCGCGAGGAGCAGAAGAAGAAGCTCCTCGCCGAGATCAAGATCGGTGAGCTCCGCAAGGGCGTCGTCAAGAACATCACCGACTTCGGGGCGTTCATTGACCTCGGCGGCATTGACGGCCTCCTGCACATCACCGACATGTCCTGGGGACGCATCAGCCACCCCTCCGAGATGCTCAAGATTGACGAAGAGGCCGAGGTCATGATCCTCAACGTTGACCGCGAGAAGGAGAAAATCTCCCTCGGCCTCAAGCAGAAGACCCCAAGCCCCTGGACCGGCATCGAGCAGAAGTACCCCGTCGGCTCGCGCGTTCGCGGCCAGGTCGTCAACATCGTCAGCTACGGCGCCTTCGTCAAGCTCGAGGACGGCGTCGAGGGACTCGTCCACATCTCCGAGATGTCCTGGACCCGCCGCATCAACCACCCCAGCGACGTCGTGGCCATCGGCGACACCGTCGAGGTCGTAGTCCTCGGCATTGACCTCGAGAAGGAGGAAATCTCCCTCGGCATGAAGCAGACCGAGGCCAACCCCTGGGAAGTCGTCGAGGAGAAATACCCGCCGGGCACGGTCATCAAGGGACGCGTCCGCAACCTGGCCAACTACGGCGCCTTCATCGAGATCGAGCAGGGCATTGACGGCCTCCTCCACATCTCGGACATGAGCTGGACCAAGAAGGTCACCCACCCCTCCGAGATGCTCAAGAAGGGCGACAAGATCGAGGCCGTCGTCCTCAGCGTCAACCAGGAGAAGAAGCGGGTCGCACTCGGCCTCAAGCAGCTCAAGCCCGACCCCTGGCAGGAAGAAATCCCAACGAAATACCACGTGGGCGATGTGGTGCATGGCAAAGTGACCAAGCTCACCTCCTTCGGCGTGTTCGTAGAGCTCGAAAACGAGCTCGAAGGGCTCCTTCACATCTCCGAGCTAGCCGATCGCAAGGTCGAGACACCTGAGGAGGTCCTCCAGGTCGGCGACGCGGTCGAAGTCCGTGTGATAAGGGTCGATTCGCGCGATCGCAAGATAGGTCTCAGCCTGCGTCAGGTCAAGCAGGCCGACCTCGACACCGAGCGCGAGATGGAGGAGCGCACCGAGCGCGAGCTCCTCGAAGACGTCAAGCGCGACAGGCCCCTGGGGCCGAGCATAGACGGCCTCGACGTCCTCGCCAGCCGCGTGAAGAAGGGGGGCGAGAAGCCCAATGAGGGCGACGCCCCGCCCGCCGAGAGCTGAGCGGCCGCAACCAGAGGGGATGATTGGATGTATGGATGAATGGATGAATGAAAGAGGCCATCTCTCTGGCTTTCATCCACCCATCCAATCATCCATTCATCCTCCTCGGAAGGCGGAGCCATGACCACCCAGGTAGACTCCCAGCTTGAGGCCATTCGCAGGGGCGTCGTGCCCGGCGGAATCGTGACCGAGGACGAGCTCCGCCGCAAGCTGGAGCGCGCCCTCGCCGAGGGCAGGCCGCTCCGCGTCAAGCTCGGCGTTGACCCCACCGCGCCCGACATCCACCTCGGCCACAGCGTCGTCCTCCGTAAGCTCCGCCAATTTCAGGACTTAGGCCACACCGCGGTGCTCATCATCGGCGACTACACGGCCATGGTGGGCGACCCCTCGGGCCGCTCGAAGACCCGACCCCAACTGACCTACGAACAGGTCGAGGCCAACGCGAAGACCTACGTTGACCAGGTCGTCCACGTCCTGCGCCCCGACCGCCTGGAGGTGGTCAGGAACGGCGACTGGTTCCGCCGGATGACGTTCCTCGACGTGCTCCGCCTGGCCAGCAAGATGACCGTGGCGCGGATGCTCGAGCGGGACGACTTCGCCAAGCGCCACAAGGAGGGCAACCCGATAGCCTTCCACGAGTTCCTCTACTGCCTCATGCAGGGCCAGGACTCCGTGGAGATTCGCGCCGACGCCGAGCTCGGCGGGACCGACCAGACGTTCAACCTCATGGTCGGGCGCGACTTCCAGCGCGACGCCGGCCAGGAGCCACAGGTCTGCGTCATCACCCCCATCCTCCCCGGCCTCGACGGCGCCCAGAAGATGTCCAAGAGCCTCGGCAACCACGTCGGCCTCACCGACCCGCCCAACGAGATGTTCGGCAAGCTCATGTCCATCCCCGACTCCCTCATGCGCGACTACTACACCCTCCTGACGCCCCTCCCCCTAAGCGAGATCGAGGCCCTCCTCGCCGGGCACCCGCGCGACGCCAAGGTCAGGCTCGCCAAGGAGCTCGTCACGCTCTACCACAGCCCCCAGGCCGCCGAGGCCGCCGCCGCCGAGTTCGACCGCGTCTTTCGCAATGGAGGGCTCCCAGACAACATATTCACCTTCTGGGTTCCAAGGGCACTAGTCGGCGCAGACGGTAAGGCATCGGTTATTGACCTCCTTGTTGCCAGCAAGCTTGCATCGAGCGGCAATGAAGCAAGGCGGCTCATAGCTCAGGGAGCTGTGATCGTGAACGACCTGAAGATCCCTAGCGTGGACCATCGAATCAACGTGTATGGCGGCGAGACGCTCCGGGTGGGGAAGAGGAGATTCGCCCGAGTGCTCCTGCCGGAGACCGAAGGCAGTTAGCGCCAGCGGTTGACAGCAAGCCCACGGCGCCTTAGAATGCCTGTTGGCCAGGTTACGCAGCCAGCCAGAGGTGAAGGAGGAGCAAAGTGAGTTCAGACCCTACCACGGCCCCAAGGCGGCCCGCGCTCGACAAAGGGCGCGAGACCCCAAAGCCTGAACGTACCCCATCGCGCCAGCCGGAGAAGCCCAGCTTCCCAAAGGGACAGGAGCTCAGGGAAGGCCAGCTTCCGAAGAGGGCGTGAGTGGAACGGGGCGGCGTTACCACCGGAGCTAACAGCCCAGGAAGCCCGGAAGGGCCAACTCCCGGGCGCGGGTTGGCGTGTCTCATTGAGCAATGAGGCAAGAGCATGGGTCCGCCACCATCGTCTAGGACGGCATCACCCTGTGATCGGCACTCACGGGCTTGGCATGTCATGCTTGGAGACCAGCCAGTTGGCCCATTTGCTCTGGATCAGATCGAGATAATGGTCAGAACGGAACAGGTAGGATACACCACCCTCATGTGGAAAGAGGGAATGGGATCATGGCAACCCGCGGCAGCAATCCCCCAAGCTAGGGATCTGATAGAGCGTTTGGCGCCAGCTCGGGTGCCATCCTCACATGCAACTGTGCCACCACCCCCCCAAGGAACCTGGCAAGGACGGAACCCAGCTCAGTTCCCTCCGTCGTCTGCCCCAGTTGCGGGTCCCTCATCGCGCCGGGGGCGCCAAGCTGCATCCACTGTGGGCGCGCTTCCCCAGCCAAGAGATGGGGAACGTCCCAAGTTCTTGAGCCTCCCCGGGCGACGCTCTCCGCGCCGCGGGAACGCAAAGGCGAACTCGCCTCTGGGGGACCAGTCCCCCAGACCCCCT
>VGYW01000198.1 GCA_016872875.1 Planctomycetota bacterium
CGAGTAGGCGGAACGGCTCGGCGTGGCCTCGTTGCGGCGCCGGCACTTCTTGCAGATGCGGTGGCAGCGATCGGTCCACATCCTCCTGCCACAACCGAGACAGCTCAGCCACTTCTTCAGTGTGTCGGGGGAAGTCAGCATTGGCGTTCGGCCTCCACGTGTGCAGGTGACTTCGTTGGCTCATGCACGATTGCTCAAGCAACCAGCAAAGCGCGTGCCAACTGGCGCCGTCGTTCTTGGCCGTGCTGGCCGCCGCTCCCAAACCTCTCTTGCGCCAACACTTATGGATGGTGCCTCAGACCTGGGCGCCCAAGGGCACGGTGGCGTGAGGGAGGGGATATGTCCCTGATGGTACACAACACCCACCAAACTGGGCCGCGAGCAGGGTCCGTGGCGCGGCGGGGGGCCATCGCGATTGCCGCTTGCAGGGAATTGGCGGCGCGGTATAATCTTAAGGCGCCCAGCGGCCGCAACCGAAGGGGATGATTGGATGGCTGGATGAATGGATGGTTGTCTGACATTCATCCACCCATCCATTCATCCACCCATCCCCCGTTGCGTGCGCGAAGGGCGCTCATGGGGTGCTGACATGGCCGGCAAGGTGCTGACAATCGCGGGGAACACGCTGCGCGAGACGCTGCGCCAGCCGGTCTTCTGCATCCTGGTGGGGATCGCGGCGGCCATGATCGCCCTCAGCCCGACCTTTACCATGTTCACGCTCCTCGAAGAGGTGAAGCTGGTGAGGGACATGGGGCTCTCGACCATCCTGCTGGCCGGGCTGCTCCTGGCCGTCCTGTCGGCGTCAAGTGTGGTCACGGAGGAGGTCCGGGGACGAACTGCGTTAATGGTGGTCTCGCGCCCTGTGGGGCGCGGGGCGTTCGTGCTGGGGAAGTTCCTGGGCATCCTGCTCGCGCAGGCGGCGGCGGCCTACCTGCTGACGGTCGTGCTGGTGCTGACGGTGCGGGTGGGGGTGAAGGAGGCGGCCTACACGAAGCTCGACACGTCCGTGGCCTGGGCCGAGCTGGCGGCCGGGCTCCTCACCGTGGCCTCCGCCACGGCGATCAACTTCTTCTTCGACAAGCCGTTCCCCTCCGCCGTCATCGGCGCGGCACTCGTGTTCTTCAGCGTGGTCTTCTTCGGGTTCGCCTTCCTGGACAAGGAGCTCCACCTCGTGGCGTTCCTGGACGCGATGGATGTGGAGCTTCTGAAGGCGGGGCTGGTGCTCTTCCCGATGACGGCGGTGCTGACTGCGGCGGCGGTGGCCTGCGCCACCCGCTGCTCGCTCCTGGTCACGATGGTGCTGAGCGTGCTGTTTTTCGCCCTGGGCACGCTGTCGGGCTATCTCTTCGAGCAGTTGGCGGCGGCGAGCCGCCTCCTCGGGGCGCTCCCCGCCATGCTGCTGCCCGACTTCAGGGTCTTCTGGATGGGCGATGCCCTGGCTGCCGACCAGGCGGTGCCCTGGGCCTACATCGGCACCAGCCTCGGCTACGGCGCGCTCTACGCCACCGGGCTGCTCTTCCTGGGGATGTGCCTGTTCGAGGGGCGTGAGATTCAGTGATTCCGCAATCGTCCTCGTCCTCGTCCCTCGTCCTCGTCCTCGATTCCCTGGCCTGCGGGGCGAAGAGTCGAGGACGAGGGACGAGGACGACGGACGAGGACGATTGAAGAGGGTGGATGATGGAACAGACTGAAAGGCAGTTGCCGCTTCGCCGCGCAGAGACCGCCGCGGTGTTCATCATCATCGTGCAGGCGGTGGCGGGGGGCGTGGCGCTGCTGCTGTCGCGCCTCGGCGGCTCGGCGGCGGCGGAGGCGGCGGCCTGGCACCTCTTCGCGGGGGTGGTGATGTGGGCAGGGTGCCTGGTGCACCAGCGGCTGCGGCGGCTCGCGACGGAGGAGAGCTTGACCGCGGAGTCGCTCGCCCACGGCCGGAAGGGAGAGGCCGGTCCGAGGCTCTTCGAGGCCGAGGGGGCCGACCTCCTCACGGCTCGCAACCGCCTGGCGCAGTTCGAGAGGTATTTCCTGCCCGCCTTCTCGGTGCTCATCATCCTCATCCTGGGCGGGGTCTGCTTCTATCTGCTCCGCTACGTGGCGCCGGAGTTGCGGGGCGCGCCGGCGGAACCGCTGCGGAACTTCTGGGGCTTCGCCGGCATCGCGTTCGTGACCTTCCTCCTCGCCCGCTACAGCGCGGGGCTGGCGACCCAGGTGCCGTGGCGGCCGCTGCGCGCGGGCGCGGACTACATGATGTCGTGCGCGCTGGGGAGCCTGCTGGTCGCGGTGGCGTTCGTCTTCTGCTTCTTCGAGCTGCCGATTGCCGAGCGGATCGTGGCCTGGGTGGTCCCCGTGGCGCTGGCGGTGGTGGCGGTGGAGATGTTGCTCCTGCTCGTGATGGGCGCCTATCGCCCGCGGGTGGCGGGCGAAGAGGTGCGGCCCGCCCACGACAGCCGCCTGCTGGGGATGCTCACCACCTCGCGCGGCATCCTGCGAACCACAGCCGAAACCCTCGACTACCAGTTCGGCTTCAAGGTCTCCGAGACCTGGTTCTACCGCTTCATGGGGCGCGCGATTGGCCCCCTGCTCCTCTTCCAGGCCCTCACGCTCGAGGTGCTGACCTGTTTCGTCATCGTGGACACTGGCGAGCAGGCGGTTGTTGAGTGCTTCGGGCGGCCGCGTTCGGACCCCGAGCCCCTCGGCCCCGGCCTCCACCTCAAGTGGCCCTGGCCCATCGAGGCCGCCTATCGCTACCCCACGGGGCGGGTGGAGCAACTGGTCATCGGCGAACAGCTTCAGCTCAAGGAGGGCTCCGAGGGGTTCCTCTGGACCGAGAGCCACGCGAGGCAGCCGTTCAATCTCCTGGCGGCGAACCGGCAGGCTGCGGCGCCCCCGGGCAAGGAGGGCGAGGCGCCGGCCCCGAAGCCCGCCGAAGACAGGGCCAAGACGCCCAGCGTGAGCCTCATCACCGGAACGGTCAACGTCTTCTACCACGTGGACAACCTCCACGACTTCCTCTACAACACCGAGAACCCGAAACGGACCCTGGAGGCGCTCTGCTACCGCGAGCTGACGCGCTACACGGCGAGCTGCGACTTCATGGAGTTCCTCACGTACAAGCGCGGCGAGGCGGTGACGGAGCTCAAGAAGGCCATCCAGGCGGCGGCGACGCGGGCGGGGCTGGGCGTGGCCATCGTGGACGTGATGCTCCAGGGGCTGCACCCGCCCGTAGAGGTCGCGGCGTCGTTCGAGGAGGTCGTGGGCGCGCTCCAGCAGAAGGAGGCGAAGGTCTCCAGCGCGCGCGGGCAGGCGAGCGCGCGGGTGGCCAGGGCGGAGGGCGATGCCGCGGGGAAGATAGCGAAGGCGGAGATTGACGCGGCGCAGCGGCGCCACGTGACGCCTGCCGCGGCCGCGGCGTTCCGCATGCAGCTCGAGGCCCATCGCAAGGCGCCCAGCGTCTACAAGCACCGCAAGCTCCTGGCCGTCATCGAGGAAACCCTGGCCGGCGCCCGGAAGATAATCAAGCCCCACTGGCTGGGCGACGTCCGCGAGACCATTCACCTGAACCTCGAGGAGAAGACGGCGCCCGGCATGTCCCCTGACATCACTGGATCGGAAGGGACCAGACCGTGAGACGACGAAGCGTGGTGTCCATCGTGGTGGCGGTCATCCTCGTGGCCATCCTCATCATCTTCCTCATCACGTTCCAGGTGCGGAGGAACGAGGCGGCCATCGTCTACACCTTCTCGCGGGCCGGCGAGGTCATCACCACGCCCGGCCTGCGCTTCAAGCTCCCTTACCCCATCCAGAAAGAGGTCAAGTACGACCTGCGGACGCGGATTTACGAGGGACGCTTCACGCAGTCCAACACCAAGGACGGGCACACCCTGATCGTGAACGTGGCGGCGGGCTGGGCGATCAAGGACCCGCGCCGCTACCAGGAGAAGGTGGGGAGCGTGGCCGACGCCGAGAAGAAGCTGGGCGACCTGGTGAGCAGCGCGGCCAACTCGAAGGTCAACAGCCACGTCCTGGCCGACTTCGTCTCCGCCGACCCGGGGCACAAGTACGTGGACGTCGAGCGCGAGATCCACGAGGCGGTCCGCGCGGATGCCAGGGAGCAGTTCGGCCTCGATGTCTCCTTCCTCTGCATCACCCAGTTGGAGCTGCCGGAGGGGGTGACGAAGGACGTCTTCGACCGCATCCGCGAGGAGCGGGCGAAGGAGGCCAACCGCATCCGCGCAGAGGGCGACAGAGAGGCGGCCAAGATACGCGCCGAGGGGGACCGCCAGGCCAGCGAGGAGCGCGCCAAGGCCGAGGCAAAGGCCAGGACCATCGAGGGCGAGGGCGACAAGTTGGCCGCCGAGCACTTCGGCGTCTTCAAGGAGGACCCCGAGCTCGCCAACTTCCTCCGCGACCTCCAGGCCCTCAGCCGCCTGCGCGAACGCCAGACCATCATCCTCGACACCCGCTCGCGCCCGTACTGGCTGCTCGACCCCGACGCGAAGATACCCGGCGCCGAGGCCCCACAGAAGGCCCCCGCCGACAAGCCCAAGAGCGGCGAGAAGTAGGAGCACCTCCCGTGGGAGCCGCCCCAGACCCCAAGCTCAGGACGCAGACGGCGAGCGAGCGCGCGGCCCTCAGCGGCGACGTGGCGAGCCAGGCCCTCAACGAGGCCCTCCGCTCGAGCTTCCGACTCCTCAAGCTCGCAATGCTCCTCGTCGTCCTCCTCTTCCTCGCCTCCGGCGTCTTCACCGTCAGGCAGCACGAGCAGGCATTCATCCTGCGCTTCGGGCGAATCGTGGAGTGGACCGACCCCCGGACCGGCGAGAAGGAGTGCAAGCTCGGCCCGGGCCTCCACTTCGCCTGGCCCTTCCTCGTGGATGAGGTCGTCAAGTTCCCAGTGCGTCGGAAGCTCGACATGCCTGTGGCGAGCTTCCTGCCGCCGCCGCCCCCGGCCGGCGGCCAGCTCCCGCCCAGCCTACGGCCCGGACACGGCGGCTACAACCTCACCGGCGACGTCAACATCATCCACTCCGACATCGTAGTCAACTACTCGGTCGCTGACCCCGTGAAGTTCTTCGAGCGCCTCGGCGACCCTGCCCAGCTCAAAGGCGAGGAGACCTCGCCCACCATCCGCAAGCTCCTCACCCACCTGGCCGAGAGCGTGGTCATCCGCGCCATGTCGCGCCTCACGGCTGACAAGGCGCTCCGCGGCGACGAGCGCGCCCGCCTCCCGGCCGACATCAAGAACGCTCTGGCCGCCCGACTCAGGGACCTCGACGTGGGGATCGAGATAAACCAGGTCACCCTCAAGGTCTTCTCCCCAATCCAGACCCAGAAGGCATTCGACGAGGTCAGCATGGCCGCCCAGGAGGTCGGCAAGAAACGCCTGGCCGCCGAGAGCTACAAGAACCAGGAGCTCGCCAAGGCCAAGGGCGAGGCCGACAAGATCGTCAACCAGGCCCTCGCCTACAAGACCCGCGCCATCACAGGGGCCAAGTCGGACGCAGCCTACATGAGCGGCCTCCTGAAGCAGTACCCCAACGACCGCCGCATGCTCGGCCACTTCCTGCGCCAGCGCCTCAGCGAGGCCGTGGGCGACATCCTCGAAAAGGCCGACGAGGTCTACATCTTCGCCAACCCCTTCGAGGTGTCCCTCTGGCTCGCCCGCGACCCCGAGGCGGTCCGCGAGATCATCAGGCGGCGCACGCAAAGGGAGAAGGAGAGGCAGAAGGAGCGGGAGGAGGGCACACGCTGATGGCCACCCACGCACACGCCCACGAGCACGGCCACGAGCACGGCGAATCGGTCTTCGACCACCACCACGATTATTTCGACATCGGGCACCCCGACGCCGCGGGCGCCGAGGAGCGCCAGGCCCGTGTGGCCTGGCGTCTCTTTGGCACGCTGCTCGGCGGCGCACTCGTCGCCAACGCCTACCTTTGCGACTGGCTGATGCCGGAGTCCGAGGGGGTGGGCGACCTCAGCGCGGTCATAGGGGCCATCATCCTCGCCGCTCCGCTGTTCTGGCACTCGATCCGCGACCTCACGGAGGGCCAACTGCGGATGGACGAGCTGGCGGCCCTCGGCATCCTGGCCGCCATCAGCCTCGGCCAGTACCGCACCGCGGGAGTCGTGGCCTTCCTCCTCCTGATGTCCATGCTCATCCAGCAGCGGAGCGCGCTCGGCGCACGCGCCGCCATCGAGCAACTCCTGCGGATGACCCCCACGACCGCCCAACTCGTCGAGGCCGACGGCTCGGAACGCACCGTGCAGGCCACGGAGCTGCGGCCCGGCCAGCGCATCCGCATCCGCCCAGGCGACAACCTGCCCGCCGACGGCCTCATCCGCTCAGGCCAGACCTCCATCACCGAGGCCACCATCACGGGCGAAGCCGTCCCCGCAGACAAGGCCGTCGGCGACCAGGTCTTCGCCGGCACCAACAACCTCACCGGCGTCGTCGAGGTCGAAGTCACACGCACGGGCGCCGACACCACGCTGGGCCACGTCCGCAAGCTCATCGCCGACGCCGAGCGCACCCGCATCCCCCTCATGCGCATCATTGACCAGCACAGCCAGTGGTACACCCCCACGATGCTGATGATCGTGGCGCTCATGTTCTTCTTCACGCGCGACCCGAACCGCGCCATCTCGGCCCTGGTGCTCGTCTGCCCCTGCGCCTTCATCCTGGCCACGCCCACCGCGATGGTGGCCGGCCTCTCCTCCGCCGCTCGCCTGGGCGTACTCATCAAGAACGTCCAGGACCTCGAGACCGCCGGGCGCGTGAACGCCGTCGTGTTCGACAAGACGGGCACGCTGACGATGGGCGACCTGGTGGTGACGCGGCTCCAGCCGGCTCCGGGCGTGGCGCCGGAAGAACTGTTGCGGCTGGCGGCGAGCGTGGAGCACAACTCCAACCACCCCGTTGCCAAGGCGGTGGTGGCGGTGGCGCGCGAGGCCAACCTTGCGCTCGCCACTGCCGAGGGCTTCGAGGAGGTCGCCGGCCGTGGCGTGCGCGGAACCGTTGACGGCTCGCAGGTCCTCGTCGGCCGGCAGGCCTGGCTCGCCGAGCAGGGGGCCGACCTCGCCCCGCTCGCCGCCCCCGAGCTGGCGCCGCCAGAGAACCTCAGCGTCCTCTTCGTCGCGCGCGACCGCAGGGCCATCGGCTGGATCGGCCTCGAGGACACGCCCCGCCCGGAGGCCGTCCACGCCGTCGAGGACCTCCGCAAGCAGGGCATCGCACGCATCCTGATGCTTACGGGCGACAAGCCGGCCATCGCCAACAAGGTCGCCGCCGAGCTCGGCTGCACCGATGTCCAGGCCGAGTGCCTCCCCCAGGCCAAGCTCCGAACCGTCCGCCAGCTCCGCGACGGCGGCTACTTCGTCGCAGTCGTCGGCGACGGCGTGAACGACGCCCCCGCCCTCGCCGCCGGCGACATCGGCGTGGCGATGGGCGCGGCGGGGAGCGACGTCGCCATCAACTCCGCCACAATCGCCCTGATGTCGAACGACCTCCGCCGCCTCCCGTTCCTCATCCGCCTCTCCGCCAGAACCCGCACCCTGGTCCTCCAGAACCTCGTCTTCGGCCTCCTGTTCATGCTCGGCGGCCTGGCCTTCGCGGGCGTCGGCTGGATGACCCCCATCCTCGCCGCACTGCTCCACAACGTCAGCTCCTTCATCGTCATCTTCAACAGCGCCAGGCTCGTGCGCATGGGCGAGGAGTTCGCTCCACACATCGCAAACCCGTGACCCGTGACACGTGACGCGTGAGAAGACAAGAAGAGGCGGATTCACGAGTCACGCGTCACGAATCACGCGTCATTCCCCGAGGCCCCCTGCAGTGCCAGCCACGGCCAATGAGAATGTCGTCCAAACCGTCAACCTGACCAAGGTCTTCCGTGACTTCTGGCGGCGGCCCAAGGTGCGCGCGGTGGACCAACTCACCCTGGAGGTCCACCGGGGCGAGGTCTTCGGCCTCCTGGGGCCGAACGGCTCGGGCAAGAGCACCACGATCAAGCTCCTCCTGGGCCTTCTCTTCCCCACGAGCGGCGCGGTGCGGGTCCTTGGCCGCCCGCCGCGCGACGTCACCGTGAAGGCCCGCCTCGGCTTCCTGCCCGAAGAGACGTATCTCTACCCCTACCTGAACGCGAGCGAGACGCTGGATTTCTTCGGGCGCCTTAGCGGGCTCTCGCGGCGCGAGCGCCATCGCCGCGTGGGCGCGCTCATCGAGATGGTCGGCCTCGCCGCCGCACGCAACCGCCCGCTGCGCGAGTACTCCAAGGGGATGGCCCGCCGCATCGGCCTCGCCCAGGCCCTCGTCAACGACCCCGAGCTCCTGCTGCTAGACGAGCCGACGACCGGCCTCGACCCCATCGGCGCGCGTGAGGTGAAGGACCTCATCCTCGAGCTCAAGAAGCGCGGGAAGACCATCCTCCTGTGCAGCCACCTCCTCGCCCACGCGGAGGACGTCTGCGACCGCATCGCCATCCTCTACGGGGGGAAGCTCTGCCAGGTCGGGCAAGTCGGCCAGCTCCTCGCCAAGCAGCAGCTCACACAGGTCACGCTCCCCTCCCTCCCGCCCGAGCAGCTCCAGCGCGTCAAGGCAGTGATGGAGGAGTTCGCAGACCCCAACACCATCACCATCGGGCACCCGGTGGACAGGCTGGAGAGCTACTTCCTCCGCGCCATCGAGGAGGCGCGGCAAGTTCGCCCGGAGACGGCGGGCGCTGGAGCCGGGCGCTTCGAGCCGAGCCTCTTCCGCAAGGTCGAGGCCCCCACCGCCGCCGAGGTGATGGAGCGGCTCACCAAGCCCACAGCCGCGCCGCAGCCAGAGGTTCCCGCGCCCGAGCCGGAGGCGCCGGCGCCCGAGCCGCGCCGCGAGCTCCTCGAGCGCCTGGCCTCAGCCACCCCCGCGCCCCGCGCCCAGGAGCCCGAAGCTCCGAAGCCGGCCGAGCCTGAGCCAGCCGAGCGGCGCGAAGTCCTCGACCGCCTCGTCCAGAAACCCAAACAGGAACGCGACGGGGGGAAGCCCGCATAGCCATGACCGATTATGGCCCCCAGTTGCGGCGTTGTTTTTCGCTTCCGAAGCTCCGAAAGGAGCGTACTATATCAGCCCAGGGCGAAGCCCTGGGAAAGGCGCGCGGCCCGATTCAGCCCTGTGGGGGCGTACTAGCCGCCAGATGCAGGATGCGTCGTCCGGGCCGCCTAGTACGCCCCTTCAGGGCTGGCCCACCTGTCGGCTCCAATCCCAGGGCTTCGCCCTGGGCTGCTATAGTACGCCCCCGTCGGGGCTCCCGACTAGCTCAGCACAACCGGGGGCCATGCTCGCCATGACCGCCAGGACCCGCCACAGGCTCGCAACGTGGGCGTTCATCGGGAGCCTTGCCGCGTACCTTGCGGCGAGCGGCCTCGCGCTCCTCGTGCGGGTTCCTGCCGCGGCGATGGCCGTGGTGCGCGTGGCCGGCGCCCTGGTGGCCCTCGGCGCGCTCGCCTCGCTCGCCGCCGAGCACGTGGTCTGGGCCATCGCCCGCAACACAATCGCGCAGGCCATCAGGGTGAAGGTCGCCTTCGTCATCATGGCCGCCTACCTCGTCCTCGTGCCGTCGCTGCCCTTCATCGTGAAGGGCGACGGCACGCCGCGCGGCCTCCTCCACGTCGTCATCACCTACTCCCTCATCCTGGCGGGACTGCTCCTCGGCGTCCTCTCCCTCGCCGTCTCCACCACCACCCTCTGGACCGAGGTGCGCGACAAACAGGTCTACCTCCTGGAGACGAAGCCCGTGCGCCGCTGGCAGGTGCTCCTGGGCAAGCTGCTGGGCATCATGGCCCTCAACGCCGCGCTCCTCGCCTTCATGGGAGTCGTCACCTGGCTCAGCGTCCACTACCTCCTCGCCAAGGCCCAGCGGGCGGCCCGGGCCATCCCCGACTCCAAGAAGAAGGACAAGGAGCTGGCCGAGCGGCGCCTCCGCGAGGCCAGGGAGCAGGTGCTCTCGGCTCGGCGCACCGTGCTGCCCGACCCGCCGCCGCAGAGCTACCTCGACATTTTCCTGGAGAGGAAGCTCGATCTGCGCCGCCAGCAGCTCGAGCGGAGCGACAGGATGCCCGACGAGGCGAAACGTGTCCAGGACCCCGAGCTAAGGAAGCAGATTATCGAAAGGGAGGCCAGGAAGCAGCTAACCGAGGAGTTCCACAACCTCATCAACGCCGTCCCGCCCCTCAACTGGAAGATCCCTCCGTGGCACTTCTCCGGGCTTCATGTCGCGCGCCGGCACGACACCAAGCTGACCGTTCGCTTCAAGTTCCTCAGCTCCGACCGCAAGTCCGAGGAGCCTGACCACGTCTTCTGGGTCTTCGGCACGCCTCGCGGCGAGCTGCCGCCCAAAGCCCCTAACGAGCAAGTCCACCAAGTCTACGCCGTCGGTGATGCACATCTCCCCGATGAGGTGCATGAAATCCAGGTCCCCGCCGACGCCATTGACCGGGATGGCGGCCTGCGGGTCCAGTTCCGGAACATGGAGCCGCGCATGCCCACCCTCGTCTTCTCCGAGTCCGACGCCATGCAGGTTCTTGTCCCGATCGGCGGCTTCACCGCCAACCTCGCGCGGGGACTCGCCGTCATCTTCATCGAGGTCCTCTTCATCGCCATCCTGGGCCTCTTCTGCTCCACCTTCCTGAGCTTTCCAGTCTCCCCAATCGTCGCCATCTCCTTCCTTCTCCTGGTGCTCCTGGCAAGCTCGCTGAAGGCGGAGTTCGAGAAGGGCTTCACGATGGACCAGGCCGGGGATTCGCCGACGGCTCGCGCGGCGGAGCGCGTGGCTCGCGGGATGACCACCGCCCTCCACGCCATCCTCCCGCCCCTTCACAAGTACTCCCCCTCGGCCAGCGTGAGCTCCGGCGAGGAGGTGCCCCTCTACGGCATGGTGCTCGACGCCGTCTGGTCCATCGGCCTGGTCTACGGAGGCATCCTGATGCTCCTGGGCAGCCACATCTTCGAGCGCCGGGAGCTCGCCCTGGCCAGCACATGAGACCCGAGTATGGCCCCTAATGTCGCCAATGCCTTGATTCTCTTGAAATCGTCCTCGTCCTCGTCCGTCGTCCTCGTCCTCGGCTCTTCCTCCGACAGCAAGCCCTCGGCCCGGAGCATCGAGGACGAAGGACGAGGACGAGGGACGAGGACGAGTGAAGACCCGGCTGGTTACTGCAAGTGGGCGGCATGCTCATGAGACCCGCAAGCGCGACGACAATCCGCCGCTGGGCATTCGGGGCGGCAGCCCTGGCCTCTGCCATCCTCGCCAGCCAGGCCCTCCACGTCGCACGGCGGCAAATGGAGGAGCACCAGCTCGGGGGCCACAGGGACGTCGGCCGGGTTTCCCCCGTGATTGACGTCGCCACCAAGAGCCTCGGCTGCTTCCGGGCCATCGCCATCATCGCGCTCTGGGTGCGCGCCACGGACCTCCAGGAGCAGGGGAAGTTCTTCGAGCTCAACGACCTCTTCCGCATGATCAGCCAGCTCGAACCCCGCTTCCCCAGCATCTGGTCGTACTGGGCCTGGAACGTCGCCTACAACTGCTCCGTGAAGTTCCCCGCCGTGCAGCCGGAGGAGCGCTGGCGCTGGGTCAAGCTCGGCATCGAGATACTGCGCGACCGCGGCATCGTCGAAAACCCCAAGGCCCCCACCCTCTACCGCGAGCTCGGCTGGATCTACGACCACAAGATCAACGGCGACCTCGACGACGCCCACATCTACTACAAGGTCCGGGTCGCCACGGAGATGCAGGAGGCGCTCGGCCTGCCGCCCTACCTCGAGCGCCTCAAAGCCATCGCCGCCGCGCCGGAGGCCGAACGCGACCTCCTCGCGGACCCAGCGGTCCGCAAGCTCGCCAAGGCGCTCCAGGACGCTGGGGTTGACGCCTTCGGGGGGCGCCTCGATGTCGCCAACCGCAGCCCCCAACTCCCGCCCCCAGCCCTGGCGGCGCTAGACGACAAGGCGCACGCCCAGGCCGCCGAACGCCTCGACGCCTTCCTCCGCGCCCAACACCTCAAGCGCGAACTCAAGCTCGACGCCCACCGCATGGTCAAGCTCATGGCCAAGTATGGGCCTATTGACTGGCGCCTTCCCAGCGCGCAGGCCCACTACTGGTACGCGCTCTGTGTGGAGATATTCGGCTTCGACGTCATTGACGCAGCGAACGCCGACCGCCTGGCCTTCCACACCCTCGCCCAGCAGTACCACGGCGGCCACGTCCGCTTCGACCCGCCCACCGACACCGCGCCCGCCCGATGGTCCACCGCGCCTAACTTCGACTTCCTCGAACCCGTCCTCAAGCTCCACGAGGAAATCGCCAAGAAGCACGAGAAAGGGGAGTGGGGGATACCCACGCGCGACGCCTACCTGAACTTCCTCCGGCAGGTGATCGTGGACCTCTACACCAACAGGGACTTCGCCCGCGCCCAGCGCTACCTCACGAAGCTCCTCGACCTCGGCGGCGAAGAGCAGACCACCCTCGAAGAGTTCGTCTACCAGCGCTTCAACAAGCTCCTCGAAAACATGACCGTCGGACAGTGCCTCAACCTCATCAGAAACTACCTCTTCCAATCACTTGTCTGGACAGTCTATGGCGACACTGACCGCGCGGTGGGCGCCGAGAATATGGCACGCTTCCTCTACAACAGGTACAAGGAGCGCAACCTCAGCGACCGGATAAAGGACCTCATCCCGGCGCTGCGCGAGCTCTGGCTCGACGCCCTAGCCGAGGCCCTCCGCCGCTTCCGGCCCGCCCAGGCCGACGAACTCCGCCGCCTCTACCCCAAGGACTCCAAGGAGATCGAGGACCAGCTCAAGCGCATGGAGGAGGAAGCCGCCAAGAAGCAACGCCAGCCCCCGCCGCCCGCGCCAAAGCGTTGAGCCCTTGACATGTCGCGCCGGATGCGCTATAGAGGATGGGAAGACAAAGTCGGGGGCGGCGGGATAGAAACCTGGCGTGGATGCGTTTCCCACCTCCGCGCGGTGATGCCGCGGCGTTCCGACCGGGGCGCGGCGCTGCTCTTAGGCGCACAAGATGACACGGAACAGCAAGGCTGGCCGGGTCCCCCATGGGGGGCTTCGGCTCGATGCCCTCGAGCCGCGCGTGCTGCTGAGCACCGGAGTCCCGGACGACGGCGCCCTCGTGAGGGCGGAAGTGCCCGGCGATACGTTGGCCGCCGCTCTGGTGACGGCGCACGACGGGAGCGACAAGACGACGACCCACAGCTACCGCATCGGCGACGGCTCCTACGGCGCACGCGACGTGGACATCTACCGCCTGAGCCTCAACGACGTGAGCGACAGGGTGACGGTGGACATTGACGCGGAGGTGCTCGGCTCGGGCCTCGACTCCGTGGTCGAGATCCTCGATCCCTCGGGCGCGCAGCAGGCGGCCAACGACGACAGCGGGGGGCTGGACAGCTACCTCGTCTGGGCGCCACAAGACGACGGCCTCGGGCCCGGCACGTACTACGTGGTCGTGCGCGGCTACGGGAACAGCGGCTACGACCCCAACGTGCCCGGCAGCGGGCCAGGCGGCTCGGTCGGCACCTACAGCCTCACGCTGACCGTGGACGACCAGGCGACCGGCCTGCCCCCCGACGCCTACGAGCCGAACAACAGCTTCGCCGCGCCCGCCGCCCTCGGCACGCTCAGCGGCTCCCAGACCTTCCCCAACCTCTCCATCCATTCGGCCTCGGACGAGGACTACTTCCGCTTCACCCTCGGCGCCCCGGGCGGCGCCTCGCACAGCGCGGCCATCGACTTCTCCCACGCAAACGGCGACCTCGACCTCTACCTCTACGACGCCCAGCAGAACGAGGTCGGCCGCTCCACCGGCACGACGAACCACGAACAAGTCTCGCTCAACGGCCTCGGGGCCGGCAACTACTTCGCGCGCGTCAGGGGCTTCTCGGGGGCAACCAACCCCTCCTACACGCTGGCCATCACGGCGCCAGCAGGAGGCGGCGGCATCGCCGCCGACGCCTACGAGCCGAACAACGACTTTGCGGCGGCTTCAGACCTCGGCGCACTCTCCGGCGCCACCACCCTCGACAACCTCACCATCCACGCGGGCGGGAACGACGACTATTTCCGCTTCACCACCGGCGTGGCGGGCGGCTCCGCGGATTCCGTGGCCATCGACTTCACCCACGCCGAGGGCGACCTCGACCTCTACCTCTACGACATCGCGCACAACGAGCTCGGCAGCTCGCTCAGCGTCACCAACCACGAGGAGGTCTCGCTCAACGGCCTGGCCGCAGGCACCTACTTCGTGCGGATACACGGCTACGCCGGCGACACCAGCCCCGGCTACACCCTGACCATCTCAGCGCCCTTGACCACCATTGACCCCGACCCTTGGGAGACCCAGGAGCCGATCGCCCTCACGCAGAACAAGGCCATGGACCTCACGATCCACGACCCCGCGGAGTCGGGCGGCCTCGGCACCCGCAGCGACTCCTTCACCTTCACCACCGTCGCCACGGGCGGCGCCAACCACTACCTCCAGTTCCGAGCCGCGCCACTCCACACCTACCAGCTCGACCTCTACGACGGCGGGGCCAACCTGATCGACTCCGTGACCTACACGAACAGCAACGACGCGCCGCTGGTCTACTATCTCCAGGGGCTGGCCCCCGACACCTACACGGCGGTCTTCGACGACCTCACGGGCGAGACCCCCTACCGCATGACCATCAGCGCCCCGTTCACCGACGCCACGCTCCCGGCCTGGACCATCCTTGTCTACGTGAACGGCGACAACGACCTGGAGGGCGCCGCCCTGGAGGACGTCAACGAGATGGAGGCCGTCGCCCGCACCCCAGACCTCCAGGTCGGCATCATCCTCGACCGCGCCTCCGGCTACGCCACAACCACCCCCGACTGGACCGATGCCCGCGTGGGAATCGTGCAGAGCGACTCCAACCCCAATCTCATCTCCACCCCGCTC
>VGYW01000199.1 GCA_016872875.1 Planctomycetota bacterium
TTTATCGCTTTGGGGCCGCCGGCACAACCAAACCAGGCGGCGCCCCGAAGAGCGCCGCCTGTGCCGTATGGCTCTGCCACGGCGCTCGGGCCTGGCCTGAGCGTAGCCGAATGGCTCGGTTCCCACCGGAGCCCTATCCTCCGTGGCAGCAGGCCGATTCCACCACGTGTGCCGGTGGCTGCAAAGCGGTAAACCCTGGGGGTTTGGGGGCAAAGCCCCCAAGTCGTGAGCCGCAGAGCCGCGGCTGAAGACTGGGAGCAAACACCGAGGCACAACCTGTAGGGGCTACCCACAGAGAACCCTGAAGCGGCCACTTGTACAAGTGTGGAATCCTCGTTTCCGGGCGCGCGCTGGGCCACGGACCGCCCCTCTCTCCACGCGGTGCTAAGGTGGCTGCCCGCGCCTGGCGTCCGGGTTCCTGGGTGCCGGTCCCCGCGCGCCGGCGGAGGAGGATTCTACACTTGTACAAGTGTGGAATCCTCGTTTCCGGGCACCCGCTGGGCCACGGATCGCCCATTTCTCTCCACGCGGCGCTGAGGTGGCTGCCGGCGCCCGGCTTCCGGGTTCTTGGGTGCCGGCCCCCGCGCGCCGGCGGAGGAGGATTCCACACTTGTACAAGTGTGGAATCATCGTTTCCGGGCACGAACCGAACCGCGGACCACCCATTTGCGTTGTAGTGTTAGCCCGCAGGTTCCCACGGCCCGAAGGTCGCACTACGAACCCTGCTCTTGCCGCTCTTCGGCGCTCTCAGTGTCCTTCTCTACTACTATTGGGCGGAATCCGCTCGGCGCGCGCAGATTCTCCAACGCCGACCGTCAAACGTCCAACGTCGAACGTCGAACTGAAGACCTCCTCTTGTTGAACGTTCGATGTTCGAAGTTCAACGTTCGACGTTCGTTTGGTCGCGGCCGAAGGCCGCGCTGGGTCCTCAGTGCTCTCTGTGGTGGGCTCCTGCCGCCCTCATTTCGCCGCGGGGCCGAGGCGGAGGATGTGAAGGCCAGAGTAGTACTCGGTGAGGTAGGCGTAGCCGCCCGAAACGTCCAGGCACTGGTAGCAGGCGATGTTGTCCCAGGCCGCGGCGTCCCAGTAGACCCCCTGCTGGAAGTGGTCAACGAGGAATGGGCGGCGGGGGTCGCGGACGTCGGCGACGTGGAGGCCGCCGTAGTAGCCGAGGATGTAGGCGAGGCCGCCCGCGACCTTGACGTCGCAGGTGAAGCCGCTGACCTCGATGCTCGACAGGCGCCTCGGGCTCTTGGGGTCTGAGAGGTCAACGATGTTCACCTGGTGGCGGTCGCAGACGTAGGCCGTGGCGCCGACGACGCAGAGTCCGCGGCCGAAGTAGTAGCCGCCCTGGTGGTCGCCCGGGGCGACCCCGACGAGGCGCGGCGCTCGCGGGTCGCTCACGTCCACCACCTTCAGCCCCTCCTGGCTGGCGATGACGAGGTGGAGCCTGCCCTTGAGCTCGGCGAGCGCGCAAGAGTCGTTCTGGAAGCCGGCCTCCTTGCACTCGCCGATGAGGGGGAAAAAGACACCAGGAGTCTTTTGCCGGGACGGCCCTTCGGGTGCTCCGCACAAAAGACTCCTGGTGTCTTTTTCCCCCACGTCGAAGACCCGTGCGAAGCCGGGCGTGTAGAGGTAGCGGCCGCGGAGCTGGGGGAAGGTGGCGCCGAAGCGGCGGTTGTCGCCCCCCTGGCCATCTTTGGGCAATGGGAACTCGCTCAGGAGGCGGGGATTGGCGGGGTCCGCGACGTCGGCGATCCTCAGCGTGCGGTCGGTGTTGCCCTGGAGGTAGAGGCGTTCGCCTGCGGCGAGGTGGCCGACGCTCCCCTTGTTGGGCTTGGTGAGGCGGCGGGTGGAGCCGGCGAGCTTGGGCTTCGCGGGGTCGCGGGCGTCCACGATGTAGACCCCGCCCCAGTTGTTCCCGACGTAGACGCGGGTGCCATCGGCTTGGATGCCGGTGAAGTCGCCGCCGCTGGTGGGGAAATCGCCAAGCTCCTTGAGATGCGCCTTGTCGCTCGCGTCGTAGAGGCGCAGGCCCCAGTAGTGGTCAACTGCGGCGAGGTAGTCGCGGCCGTCGTGGGCGAAGGGGCGGAGGTCGGTGAACTGTCCCGTTGCGCCGCCGTAGGTGCCCTCGTTGAACTCGGCCTTCAGGGTTCCGAGCAGCTTCGGCTGCTTTGGGTCGGAGATGTCCACCACGCCCAGCACGCGCCCGCCAAAGTAGGCGAAGCGGCCGCTGACTGCCACGCGCCCCGGCGCCTCGGGCGTGGCGACACGTCCGACGATCTGCGGCTCCTTCTCCGCCCACTGGATGGCCAGCAGCTCCTTGTCCTTGCCCACGTAAGCGAGGTCGCCCTGGACCGCGGTGCTGCCGAACCCGCCGGGCAGGAGGGCGGCTCGCTGCGGCTTGGCGAGGTCGGTGGCGTCCACCACGTGCCAGCCGCCCGGTCCGGCGCCGAGGACGTAGCGCCTGCCGCCGCGCTCGGCCGCGGCGTATTCGCGCCAGAGCTCCTTGTAGGCGCCCTTCACCTGCGGCTTGCGGACGTCCGCGATGTCCACGCACACAAGGCCATCGGCGGTGTGGAGGAAGAGCGCGTCGCCGAGCACCTCCGCCCTCGCGCAGCGGTTGAAGGGCATGGCGGCGCTCACGAGGACCGGCTTGTCGGGGTTCGCCATGTCGAAGATCGTGCAGGCGTCGGAGTTGTTGCAGGCGAAGGCGAGGTTGCCGCGGAGCGCCAGGCCGTGGGCGAAGCCGCTGGTGGCCGACACGCTCCGCACGCGCGGCCGGGTCGGGTCGCCGATGTCAATCGCGATCAGGTTCCAGCCCTCGTCGTTGACCATGAACGCGGTCTTCGCGTCGTCGCTCACGCGCACGAGGTCTGGGATGCCCATCGGGAGCTTGAGGTGGGCGACGAGCTCGGGCGAGCGGTAATCGGGCGCCGGCCCCGGCCGCAGCCGAAATGTCCGCACCCAGCCGGCGTCTGCGAGCTCGATTGTGGGCAGCGAGCCGTCGGCAGTTGGCTGGAAGACGGCGCTCGTGAACTTGACGCCTGGGGCGTGGTAGCGGCCGACCACACGCGGCTGCCGTGGGTCGCTGACGTCGATCGCCACGGCGCCGTACACGCCGTCCGCCACGACCGCGAGGCCGCCCGAAACGTCCACCGTGTGGGCGTTGGCGGTATGAACGTGCGAGAGGAGCCTCGGCTCGCGCGGCTCGCTCACATCCACCAGGTACAGCCCATTATCGAGGTCGGCGACATAGGCCGTGGCGCCGACCACCTTCACCCCGTTGGCCGCCATGCGCCCGATGGCCTCATCGTAGAAGCGTCCCAGGAGGCGCGGCTGCTTGGGGTCGCTCAGGTCGAGCGTGCGCAGGCCATCGCGCCCGTTGGCGAGATAGCCAACGCTGTCTTTCATGACGAGAGCGCGTGGAGTGGCCCGCTCGGCATCCAAGAGCCCAAGCTCGGCCGCGGACAGCTTCGGCATAGGGGGAGGCGCCGGCGGGCGCAGCAACTGCCGGAATGGCGCCAGCCGCTCCTCGACGGACGGGAACTCGCCCTTGCCCGGAGCGGAGGCAAGGAGCGCCGGCTTCGCCGGGTCGGCGAGGCTGACCGTCCAAACGGCCGCTTCCTCGGCGGCACCCTTCTTCTCGAGGGCGAGAACCATCACGTTGACTCCTGCGCCCGGCATGACCCGCTGGGCAGTGCCCTTGAAACCCCTCGGGGAAGGCAGGGAGCCGAGGATGCGCGCGCGGCCGGGGTCGGAGAAGTCGAGGACGCTCAGGACGCCATCGGAGTTCGGGGGGAACGTGCCGCCGAGGTTGCGGGTGACGCAGACGCGCGTCTCGCCGAGCGCGGCCAAGCCGTTCGCGCTCCCTGTGAGCACGTATTCGCCGGCGAGCGCGGGACGGGCCGGGTCGGACACATCGAGCCGCAAGACCTTCGAGCGGCCAACGTCGTAGCCCTTGCTCTGGGTGAGGAGGAAGGCGTAGCGGCCGGAGACGGACACGGCAGTGGCCTCGCCGCGGAACTCGTGCATCCAGTCGCGGCCGAGCGTGTCGTGGCCGATTGCGCCCGTGACGTAGCGCCCAAGGACCTTCGGGTCGCGCCCGCTGAGGTCCACGATGACAAGTCCGCCGGCGCCATTGGCAACATAGGCTCGGTGGCCGGCGACGGCCACGTCGTAGGGCTTGCCGAAGGGCGCCTCGGCCCGGCTCACCTCCTCGAACCGCACACCGCCCGGTGGGGCCTCGGGCTTGCTTGTGGGCTCGACCCGCCGGCACGCGCCGACAGTGGCAAGATGAATGGCGACGGCAGCAGAAGCCCAAGCGTTGCGAGCGAGGATGCTCATCGGGAAGCCTCCTGTCGGGAACGGGACAAGGCGGTTGTAGCCGATCTGGGCGGAGGAATCAAGGGGACCTCCCGCGCGAGGCCGCACGAGAGTGCCACTTGCATTGGAAGACTGGGTGATCCTCAGGGGGTAGGCGCGTTGCAAGTCCTTGGGGCGCAAGTGGTTAGGCATGTCGCGCGAGAGTGCCACTCTTGTGAGGAGCGAGTGGCACTCTCGCGCGTGCGTCCTAACTTGCTGCGGCGCAAGCGCTTAGGAGCGTCGGACGAGACTGCCACGTGGCACTCTCGAGGCGGCAGGAGGTTATGAGGCGAATCGCGTTGACTTCCAACTTCCGGCGGCATATAATTCGGCGACCGGGCGGGTAGAGCGGCGTAAGGCGTCGGCTTGGCGAGGGTTACGGCACCGCGAGCCGCCCCGCCGCGCTTTTTTTGCGGGGAACTTTTTCCGGGCGAAGTCGTCTAACGTAGTGGAAGAGCCAACCCGATGCCACAAGGTGAAGTGGCGGACGAGCTGCTAGTCGCCCAGGCCCAGCGGGGCGACGTCGGCGCCTTCGGGCGGCTCGTGGTGCGTTATCAGGACTCGCTCTTCAACAGCATCTACCGCATGGTGAGCCAGCGGGAAGATGCCGAAGACCTGGCTCAGGAGGCATTCGTCAAGGCGTTCAGCGGCATAGGGGACTTTCAGGGGCGGTCGAGCTTCTACACCTGGCTCTACACCATCGCCTACAACACGGTGGTGAGCCACAGGCGAAAGGCAGGCTCGGCACGCCACCTCAACCCCGTGCCGCTGCACGCGGCGGCTGAGGGCGAGGGACGCAGCCGCGAGGCCGAGGATCGCTCGCCACGCCCCGAGGCCGCGGCGGAACAACGCGAGCTCCACGAACGGCTCGAAGGGGCCATCGCGGGGCTCGAGGCAGAACACCGAGAGATCATCGTGATGCGCGACATCGAAGGGCTCGATTACCAGGCCATTGCCGGAGTGCTCGGGTGCCCCGCAGGCACCGTGAAGTCGCGGCTCCACAGGGCACGCCTGGCGCTCCGAGAACAGCTCAAGGACCTGTTGGCATGACGAACGACGAGGTGCGGGCACAACTGTCGGCGTATCTGGACGGCGAGCTCGGCGAGGCCGAGCGCGGCGCGGTGGAGTCCGCGCTCGCCGCCGACGCCGCGCTCCGCGCCGAGCTCGCCCAGCTCCGCCGCACCGCCGAACTCGTCCGTTCGCTTCCGCGGGCAAGCGCCCCCGCCGGCCTCGCGCCGCGGGTGGAGGCGGCCATCGCGCGCCTCCGGCAGCCGGCGCGCCCCTGGCTCACCAGTTGGCGCCTTGCGGCTGCCGCAGCCGCCTGCCTCCTCCTGGCCGCCGGCGCGCTCATCCTTGTCCGCGAGCAGCGCCTCCGCAACATCGCCCGCCACGCCCCAGCCGCAAGCAAGGAACTCACGCGGGAGCACGAGGCCGCCGCTCGCCCCGATGAGGCGGCCGGCCGCGAGCTCGCCAAGAAGGAGGCGCCGGGAAGCCCGACGGGGCCGCTTTACAAGGCCAGGGCGAACACGGCGGTGGCCGCCCGACGCGAGGGCGATGGCTATGCGTACGCCCCTCGGCCCGCCCCCGCCCGCGCCGAGCAGCCGGCCCCGGCCGATGCGACGCAGGGAGCGGGCCGAGGTGGCGTGGCTCCAGAGCCGACGGCGCCCCTGGTGAAGAAGGGCTCGGCACTCACCCAGGGCAAGTTCGCCGCCACGGCCGACGACCGTGGCGAGGGCGTGAAGGCGATGGAGGAAGCGCTGGCGCAGAAGCCCGCCGCCGCCCCCCTTCCCCCAGCCAAGACCGCCGCGGTTCCCCCCGCCGAGGCGGCCAAAAAGGAGGCCCTCAAGCGCGACTCCGACCTTACCCTGATGACGCCAGGCGTGCTGGAGAGGAAGGACAAGGCTCCCGGCGAGGCCTTCGCAGCCGAACAGCAGCTCGGCGCCGAGCGCGACGAGCTTCTGGGCCTCATCGAGCGCGAGTTGCGTCCCGAGCCGAAGGCAGGCCACCGCGCCGTGGGCTCGGCCGGAGCCGGCGTGGCCAACGCCGTCGGGGGCGAGAGGCCCTACGACGTTCGCCTGGCCTACACTGACCTCGCGCGCTGCCTTGCCGAGACTCAGGCGGCGCTCGACGCCAGCAACCTCGCCTACACCATCCAGCCCATCGGCGGGGGCCAGTTCGTCATCGAGACCACCCTGCCCGAGCCCGAGGCCAGGGTCCTCGTCGCCCGCCTCATTGGTGCGATGAGCGAGAAGCGGCAGGCGAAGGCCGAAGCCGAAGATGCCGCCCGCATGCGCGACGTGGCGAAGCCCCGTCCGACGATGAAGGCGGTCGGCGCCCCGCCGCGAACCGTCAGGCTCGTCCTCCGCTTCTTCCGCGCCGAAGGCCAGCCCGCGCCATCCCCCACAGCCCCCGCCGAACCCGCCCAACAGAAGTAGCACTTCAGCCCAATGGAGGGGGAGTCTGTAGTGCGGCCTTCAGGCCGTTCCCCGCGCCGGAGACGGGCTGAAGCCCGCACTACGAACTCTTGGCGCACAAGGTCAGTAGCCGTAGAGCGGATGGCCCTGGCCCGGGAACCAAATGAGGTCTATCAGGAACGAGGCGCCGCAGGCGGTGAAGAAGCCGAGGATGATGCCGAGGAAGAAGAACTTGGCGCGGGCGTAGGCCCTTACCCCGCCAATGCTGATGATGAGGGCCTTCGACGCCCAACCGAGGAAGAACGAGAGGACGAAGAAGTTGATCGGATAGGAGCAGATGGCGACCGGCAGGCCGATGGGGTGGATGGGCCACCAGGCGAAGCGGTAGCGGAGAAGGGTGAGAAGGGCCATTGCGGCGGCGCCAATCCCCAGCCAGGTGAGACGTGGCGCGTCCGGGCCGTGGGGGTTGCGCATGTGGCGCAGCACCTCGTCGTAGCCGATGCTCGAGCCGCGGCCGAAAATCCAGCCTTCGAACCGAATGGCCCCCCAGCGATAGGCCATCCAGACGGTGAAGAGGGTGGAGACGACGAGCGCGAGGAGCCCGGCGTAGAGGATAACCCAGGTCATCTTGCGTCGCAGGCGCGGGGCGGCCTCCGTGAGCCTGGCGCCGTGGGCCGAGGCGGCCATGAAGAAGCCCTTGAGCTCGTGCGCCCAGGAGTAGTGAAGCCCCAGCGACGTCGCTCCCGCGTGGCCTACCGCCTCCGTGCCCAGGGCGAAGTTCGTGAACGTCTGCGCGATCAGCGGGCCACGGACGAACAGCAGACCGCCCTCCATCACAATCCGCGTGACGCCCAGGTAGAGCACCATCACGGCGGCGAAGAAGACGCCTACAACGGGATAGCTGAGCCCTGACCGCCGCAGGAAGAAGACGATAAAGGCGAGCGAGAGGAGGGCCGACACGACGAGCGCGCGGTAGGACATCATCTCGTCGGCCTCCTCGGGCGCGGGCTTGCGCGCGAAGGCCCCCTTCACGATGGCGGCCAGGTGGCGCCGCGCCATCCAGGCAATCGTCCCCACCAGCACGCACATCGCCCCGAAGCTCTGCCAGCCGATGGCCGGCATCCCCAGCGTGTAGCACTCGCGGTCGGGGATCGTGTAACCCAGCCGGTTGAGTATCCCCTCCTCGACCATCGAGAGGACGACGAAGAACCAGATGCTGAAAGCGACCTCGCGGTGGATGAAGAAAGTGAAGCCGATGAGCGCGAAGTTGACGTGGAGCGCGAAGGGCGGGAAGCCCGCCCCCACCGTCGCCATCCCCCAATTCGTCGGGATCGTGGGGAAGGGCGGGTCGAAGTAGCTCACCGCGTTCCAGAGGACGATGAAGACCGGGAGCGCGAAGCCGACCCAGAAGAGCCGCTGGCGAAGGAACGGCGGGAGGCAGCGGCCCGGCCCAGGCTCCTCCACCATGTGGAGCGGCACTTCCATGAGCGCGAAGGAGAGGCGCTCGTGCTGCGCCCATTGGCGGCGGAAGGCCACGACGGTGCAATGGCACAGCACGAAGAGCGCGAAGAGAAAAGCCGTCCACCAGGCGAGCGGCCCGGCCCAGGCGTGCCAGGGGACCGCTTCGCCCTTCGGGAGGCCGAGGTAGAACCAGCGGAGCGCCGTCTCATCGTTCGGGGCAAGCCACTCCTTCAGGTGTGGGTGCAGGTATTCCGCCCACTGGTTCTCGGGCGTCGCCTGGTGCGAGAATGGCGCCGCGATGAGCGAGACCAGGTACGAGGCCGTGCCCCAGGTGGGAATGGATGCCCCCACGAGAGCCATCACGAAGATGACCATCAACTCGCTTCGCGCCAGCGCGGCAATGGGGGCGAGCCGGCGCAGGACGAGGTTGGCGACCACCAGCACGAAGAAGAAGAACACCACGCTCAGCGGCAGGTAGCCGATCGCCCAGTCGGACGAGTGGAGATGGTAGAGCGAGTAGGGCGCGCCAACGTTGATCAGCACGACCATTGCCGTGCCGACCGCAAGCGAGCGAAGGGTCAGGCGTTCGCGGCTCTTGGCGTCCATAGGCGCACAAGGTAGCGCCGGTGCTGCGTCGCCTGCAAGCGGCGAGTGCTGTTCCTGGCTTCAGCGAAGCCCTTCCTGCTCTTCAATCGTCCTCGTCCTCGTCCGTCGTCCTCGTCCTCGACTCCTCTCTGCCCAACGTAAGAGAATCGAGGACGAGGGACGAGGGACGAGGACGATTACGATCTGGAGGCGAGAAAAGAAGAGCCGGTGCCCGCGGGAGCGGACGCCGGCTCCACGAACCTAGTGGCCGCCGGGCCTGACAGGCCCGTCGACCTATCAGGTCAGCGGCCACCTCAAACTACAGCAACTGTCCACTGGATCACCTCCTTTCTAACAGGGCCGCCTGGCGGCCCGCGACGGGTGGGCTGGCCAGGCACAAGAACCGCCCGCGCCCGACGGCGCGGGAACGGCGACCCCGGCGGCGCAAGGGCACCGCCTCGTCACCTGGATTGTAACCCACCGCGAGTGTGATTTCAAGGCCCGCCGAGCGATCGGGCATGGCCCCGAGTCCTGGCGATGCCCTTCCCCCTCTTCAATCGTCCTCGTCCCTCGTCCTCGATCCTCTTGGCCTGTCGCGGACAGAGTCGAGGACGAGGACGACGGACGAGGACGAGGACGATAGCAGAAAAGGGGCTCTCACCAAGGTGTGGGCCACACCCCGGCGCTCACCGCTGTTCGCGCCAGGGCACGCAGTGCTGCGCGAAGCGCTTGAGGGCGGCGCTCTTGATGACGATGGCCTCGGGCCGCAGCACCGTGGCATACGACATCAGGAGCGCCGTGGCGTCCAGGAGCGCATGGTAGCCCGAGATGCCCGACATGTCGATGTAGACCTTGCTGAAGGGCCTGGCGAGCTCGAGGGCGGCGCGGACGTCGAAGCCGTCGAGGACCTCGAAGCGGATGCCAGGGTGCTCGCGGCGCGCGCGCTCGATGCACTCGGGGCTGATGTCGGTCGCCACGAGCTCGCGGCACCGGGCGGCCAGCAGCGCGCTCGTCGTCCCCCACTCGCAGCCCACCTCCAGCACCACGTCGTCAGGCGTCACCCATTCGGCGATGGTCTCGCGGTACTCCCGTACGCCGGTGGTCAGCACGAACTTCGTCGTCAGGCGGGTCGGTGGGTGGCGTGACATGGCCGCCTCCTGTGCTTGAGGAGCCATTTGTAGAGTTCGGGGTTCGCGTAGGTGGCGGTCCACGAGTCGTGGCCGGCGTCGGGGTAGACTGTGAGCTTGGCCTTGCCGCCGCTGGCCTTGACCGCGTTGGCCATCTTCTCGGACTCGGCGAGGGGCACGACGTCGTCCTTCGCCCCGTGGAAGGCCCAGACGGGAACGTGCTTGAGGGCGTGTGCGAGGAGGCGGTTTCCGCCGCCGCAGATGGGCGCGACGGCGGCGAAGCGTTCGGGCCGCTCGCAGGCGAGCGCCCAGGCGCCGTAGCCGCCCATGCTCAGGCCGGTCAGGTAGACCCGCCGCTCGTCCACGCGGCAGTTGGCCACGATGTCGTCGAGCAGCGCGGCCAACACGTCGTTCGACCACCACTGGTTGGCCGGGCACTGGGGCGAGACGACGATGAAGGGGAAGTCGTGTCCCTCGGCGATGAGCCTGGGCGGCCCGTGCTTCTTCACGAGCTCGAGGTCCTTCCCACGCTCGCCCGCTCCGTGGAGGAAGAGGAGGAGGGGCCAGCGCTTCCGGCCTTTCTCGTAGCCCTTAGGCAGGTAGAGCAGGTAGCGGCAAGCCACCTTCTTCGTGACTGCGGCGGCAAACGACCTGGCTTCCTGGGCGGCGGTCATCGGGTGTGGCCCCCTCGGCAAGTGCTGACGGGTGCTCCGAAGTGCCTGCGGATCATACCGGCAACCCCTCTGCGGTTCAAGTGGCCGTTGCCGAGCCGCCCCGGCGCGGCTGGCGGTCAGCGTCTTGGGATGCTCAAACATTCTATAGAATGATTGACAATAGTGGAGAGCTCACAAGCCCGAGATTGCGGGGGGCCGCAGCAGGCATTATGCCCGCAGCGATGATCACACATTCTATAGAATGATTGATCATCCCGCGACACCCGACCTGCCCAGACGCTGCCTTCAGCGGCTGACGCTACTTCGTGCAGGCGGCGTAGCGCGCAGCCACACCGGGCCAGTCAATGGTCTTCATGAAGGCGTCCACGTAGGCCGCGCGGTCGTTGGCGTATTGGAGGTAGTAGGCGTGCTCCCAGACGTCGCACACCATCAGCGGCGCGGCGCCCCAGACCGTGAGGTTCTGGTGGTTGAGCACCTGGAGAATCATGAGGCGCTTGCCGAGGGGCTCGTGGACGAGGATGGCCCAGCCGCTGCCCTCGACGGCCTTGGCGGCGGCGGCGAAGTGGGCCGTGAATGCCTTGACGGAGCCGAAGTCGCGTTCGATGGCGGCCTTGAGCGCGCCCTCGGGCTCGGCCGCCGCCCCGGGCCGCATCGAGTTCCAATAGAGCGCGTGGAGCACGTGGCCCGAGCCGTGGAAGGCCAGGTTGCGGGAGAGTCCGCCGACGGCCGCGAAGTCGCCCGCCTCGCGTGCCTTGGCGAGCGCGGCGAGGGTGGCGTTGAGGCCCCTCACGTAGGCGGCGTGGTGCTTGCCGTGGTGGAGGCGCAGGATTTTCTCCTCGATGGCGGGCGCCAGCGCGTCGTAGGCGTAGGGCAGCTTGGGCAGCTCGTAGTCGCCCGCGGCCGCGGGCGCCTCCGCCGCGAGGCCCAAGGCCCCCAGGCCCGCCGCCAGCGCCCCAAGGCCCAACAGTTCCCGACGGTTCAGCTCCGACATGCTCACTCCTCCTTTGCCCGCTCCCCTGGCCAGACGATCCTGACGACCGCGATGTGCGAGCCGTCCCAGGCTGTCTCGGGGCGGCCAAGCGAGTTGAGAAGCAGTTCCCTCTTCGCGTCCTTCGGGTCGCCGAAGAACGGGGCGAACTCAGCCGTCGTCCTCGGCTCGAAGTCGAGGTAGTGCCTCACGTTCGCCCGTCGCATCAGGCCCCAGAGGTCCTTGCGGCGCAGGGCGGCGTAGGCCGCGTTGTTCACCGCACCGTCGAGGTTCACCACGCGGCGGCCGGAGTAGTAGCCGATGATGCCGGCGTTGAACGCTGCCGCCGCGTCGTCGTCCTTCGTATTATCGCGCAACCAGCGCGCAGCGTCCAGCATCTCCACCGCCCAGGGCCACTCGCCCCGCCGAAGGAGCCGCGCGCTCTGAACCGTCTGGAACGCCGCCAGGCCGGCCAGGAGGGCCGACAGCAGCATCTGGGCTACGACGCGTGATGCGTGACGCGTGACGCGTGACGCGTGCCCAAGAGAAGAGGGTGTTTGGGTGACTGAGATCGAAAATCGAAAATCGAAAATCAAAAATCCATGTCCGCTCGCGAGCAGGCCCAGAGCCAGGGCAAAGAGGACTGGGAACAGGACGAGCAGTTGGTCGAAATACCAGGGTCGCGGATACCAGCGGATGGCGGAGTGGACGAAGAGGTGAGCGAGGCTAGCCAGTCCGAGGCCCAAGAGCACGAGGATTGCGCGGCGGGCGGCAGGCTCCCGTCGCCAGCCCGCGACGAAGGTGAGCAGCGAGAGCGCGATGGCGGGAAACGAGACGAGCCGCGAGTAGCCTATCTCGCCCCGCAGCCCCTCGTAGAGCATCACCGCGAACCGCTTGAGGCCGTAGAGAACAGGCGAGAGGCCCCCGTGCTCCTCTGGCCGGTAGAGCGCGTGCTTCACGTAGGGGATCGAGAGGCCGCTCACCTGGACCGGCGAGCCGAAGGCGAGCCAGTTGTAGGCCACCCACGGCACGGCGAGGATGGCGCACGCCGCCGCAATCACCGACGCCCGCCGCAGCCGCTCCCCGCGCTCAGCCATCGCCGCCGCAGCGAGCCAGAACACGCCAATGAAGAACACGTTGTCCGTTCGCGCCAGGAACAACAGGCCCATCAGAAGGCCAATGGTCACCGGGTGGCATTTCGGATTTCGGATTTCGGATTTCGGATTGAAATCCGCAATCCGCAATCCGCAATCCGCAATTCCCAGTGTGAGCCCCAACAGCGCCGTGAAGAGGAAGGTGCTCAGGCTGGTCTCGAGGCCGTTGAGGCTGGAGACGACGGCTCGCGGGTTGAGCCAGTAGAGGATGAGGGCGAGGAGCGGAATCCACCAGGAATCAGTCATCCGCCGCACGAGGCGATGGAGGAGTATGGCCGTGGCGAGGCCGAGCGCCACGCCGAGCAGGAGCGTCACGCGGACGAACGCCAGCGGCTCCCGCACCACCGCCGCCGCGGGCAGCAGCGCGCCCAGCCAGAGAGGGTGGTAGCCGTTGGTGGGGTGGAGCCCGTCGAAGGTCGCCCCGTGGCCGGCCACGGCGCTCAGCGCCAGTTTGAAGTAGTAGTAGGCGTCGTCGGGCACGACGCGGACGAGTGCCGCCTCATCCGCGGCGGCGAGAAACCCGAGGCGCAGTAGCAGGCCGAGCCCGAGCACAAGGCCCAGCGACCATTGCCGCGCGCGGTCCGCCAACGTGGCCATGCACTGCCCCTCGCCGCTATAGACCCCTTCGTCGCCGCGAGCTCTGCGCACGTGTCAGCAGGGGATGAATGGATGAATGGATGAATGGATGAATGGATGAGTGGATGAATGGACGAATGGATGGGTGGAGGTGGCCGAAGTCAGAGCAAGAGTGGCTCTCTTTCGGTTCTTCCCTCTCACTCTCACTGTCACTCTCACCTATCCCTTCCACTCCTTCCCCTCAGGCTTCACTCCTCGATGGTGATGGCTTCCACAGGGCAGGCCTGGGCCGCCTCGCGGCAAGAGTCCTCCGCATCAGGCGGCACGGGGTCCGCTTTCACCTTCGCCACGTCCGCCCCCTCGGGCAGCTCGAAGACCTCGGGGCAGGTGTCCACGCAGGCCCCACAGCCCGTGCACGTGTCCGCATCAACGATTGCTCTCATGACGCCAAAGCCTCCTTTCCTGAAACCTCACGGCGGATGAATGGATGAATGGATGGGTGGATGGACGTCAGGCAATCATCCATTCATCCACCCATCCAATCATCCCCTCTGATCGCGGCCAAATGCCGTGTTGCGCTCTCTCACTCGAAGGTCCTGAACTTGTCCTTGCCGACGCCGCAGATGGGGCAGAAGTCCGGCACGTCGCCCTCGGCGGTGTAGCCGCAGGTCTCGCAGATCTGGACTGGGCCGAGCTCCACGTCCTTCCCCGCGTCCACGGCCTTTTTCGCTTCGGCGTAGAGTGCGGCGTGGAGCTTCTCGGCGGCGGCGGCGTAGTGAAGGGTCTGGGTGGCCGCCTTCTCGCCCTGGGCGCGCGCGGCGGCGAGGTAGGCGGGGTACATCTCCTCGAACTCGAAGGTCTCGCCCTCGATGGCCCCGGCGAGGTTGGCCGAGGTGGGTCCGAGGCCGAAGCCGCCGCCCGCGGCCACCAGGTGCGCGCCCGCCTCGTCGGCCAGGGCGGCGAAGTGATTCGTCGCGTGAACCTGCTCGGCGTGGGCGATCGCCCGGAAGAGGCGGGCCACGTTCGGGTAGCCCTCGTCCCCCGCCCTGGCGCTCCACAGCTTGTAGCGCATGTGCGCCATGCTCTCGCCCCCGAACGCGCTCCGCAGGTTCGCCGCCGTCATCGCGTGCATCCGAGCTCCTTCCTCAGCATCCCCTTCCCGTCCTCTCCACATTCTACGCGAATCCGGATCGGGGTCAAGCCTCAGCCCAATCGTCCTCGTCCTCGTCCCTCGTCCTCGACTCCCCTCCTTCCCCACGGCAAGAGAATCGGGGACGAGGGACGAGGACGATTGGATAGGGATGAGTATGGCCCCTGATTCTGGTAAGGTTCTTCGGCGCCGAAGCTCCGAACGGAGCGTACTATAGCAGCCCAGGGCGAAGCCCTGGGACAGGCGAACGGCCAGATTCAGCCCTGTAGGGGCGTACTACCCGCCCTGGGCAGGATGTGGCGCCCGGAACCGCATAGTACGCCCTTTCAGGGCTGGCCTACCTGCCGCCCCCTTCCCAGGGCTTCGCCCTGATCTTTGCCCACATCTTCTGGGGGCTGGGGTTTAGCCCCCGAATGGGGGCGTTTGAGCCGTAGCCCAGGGCGACCGAAGGGAGCCCTGGGAAAAGGCCCCGCCAGCGTAG
>VGYW01000200.1 GCA_016872875.1 Planctomycetota bacterium
CTGAACGTGGGAGCGACAGAGAAGCTCTGTCGCTGCCGGAGCGAAGTGCTCCCTCCGAGAGCCTGGCCGACCCGGAACCCCGTGCATCCGCGAGTTGTGCGCCCAGTTAGCGACCTCCGGGCGCTCGCCGACACGTCCGCGCGGCCCACCCGGGTTCGCTCCCTGGGGGAATGCGCTTGATCTAGGACTAGGTTTATCCACAGTATATACGGCCATCAGGCGAGTGTCAAGTGAGCTGCGCGGCGGCTCTCACGGCTCCTTGATGCCGGCCTGGATGAGGGCGACGTTGTTGGGGGATTCGGCAGACTCCCAGTAGAGGCAATACTCGCGGGTCTCGCCCGTGGGCTGGTGCCCCGCGGCGGTGAGGGACTCGAAGAGCTTCTGGTAGGCCTGGTCGGTCTTCGCGGTCGGGCCGGAGAAGAGGACGGTTGCGCAGCGGAGGTCGGCGAGCTTCTTGACCTTGAAGTCGCCGACGGGCTTCGTGTCGTCGGGCACCGGGAAGCCGATCTGGAGCTTGAAGGGGGCGTCGGGCTCGCCCGCTGCGCCCAGACAGACCGAGACGAGCGGGCCGGTGATGCGCGCCTTGCCATCTTCGGCGGCCTTGGCGAGCGCGGGCACGACCTCGGCGAAGACCTGGCTGATCTTGGCGTGGGTCGTCTCCTGTTCCTTATAGAGATACGTTCGCCCGGGGAGGGTCTGGATTCGCATCTCGCTGATGAGGATCTCCGGCTTCGCCGCTGGCGCCTTCTTGGGCTCTTCTGCCGCGGGGCAGGAGGCCACCAAGGCCAATCCGGCCAATGCCACGCCCAACACGCTGCCAAGCCATAGCGCCATCCCGGTCTCCTTTCCACTCAGGTCAGTAGTGCGGGCTTCAGCCCGTGTCTTCGCACGCGAGCCGCCAGCCAGGATACGGCCTGAAGGCCGCACTACGAACAGCGTACGGCCCAGTAGGCCGCACTACGAGCGGGCGGGCTGGCGGCGGCTGTTCTTGACCTCGATCTCAGTGACCAGCAACAGGTCGAAGATCCTGAGGGCTCCGTCAGGCAGATACACGACAGCCGACCGGCCAGTGGGCGATATCAATATGAAGTCTGGGTGCTTGACGAAGACATCGCGGCCATCCGCAAGATGGAGCACGAACGGGCGGAAGGGGGTGGCGTGCAGGACTTCTTTGAGTTCCTCAACCCTCATGGCCTACCTCCGAGGACTAAGGCAAAACTGGTGTGCCGCCAATAGCCACCAGTTGGACCATAGCGGGCCGCGCAGGGGGTGTCAACGGATTACCCTCCCGAAGGCATCTCTCGCTCCCACGCTCTGCGTGGGAGCGCAAGGAGAGCGACGCTCTGCGTCGCAGGAAGGGACGCGGAGCGTCCCGACATGTGCGTTCCCACGCGGAGCGTGGGAACGAGAGCAGAAGTCTGCGCCATGGGGACTCGCGGGTCAACCCAAGGGGTCTCGGAAGGAGGGGGTGCGGGGGAGGGAAGCCCTTTTCCGAAAGGGTTCCCTCCCCCGCAGCGGATCCTCAGCTCTTGGCCTTCTTCACCTTCATCGTGGCGAGTTGGCCGAAGCGGTTGCCGATGGCGAGGGCGGGGTCGAGGGGGGCCTCGATGCCCTTGGTCTGAGGCGTGACCTTGACAGCCTTGCGGGCCGCGAGGGTCTTGCCCGCGAACTGAGGCAGCCATTGGGCCTCTTTGGCGAGCATTTCGCGGACCATTTCGCGGATTTCGTAGAGGGTGCAGACCGCACTCGCCAACGGATCGAGGGCGCAGGCGGCGAAGGCCAGCTCGGGGTCGCCCGTGAGGGCCGCCTGGCAGGCCAGGCCCTGCACGGTGACGTTTGTCTGGTTGAGCGCGGCGCACTGGGGCGGCAACGCCCCGACGCGGGTGGGGTAGATGCCCATGCGGTCAATGAAGCAGGGGACCTCGACGCAGCAGCCCTGGGTGAGGTTGGTGATGAGGCCGTCGTTGCGGACGTTGCCGTTGAGGCGGAACGGCTGGTTGGTGCGGTGGGCTTTGAGGATGTGGGTGCAGTATTCGGCGCTGGGCGGGGCGAGCTGGGTGGTCTCGAACTCCAGGGGGTCCACCTTGGCGAACTTCTTCGCGAGGGCTCCGCCGAACTTGTAGTAGGCGCCGCTCTCGCCGCCGAAGCCCGGCTCATCGCAGTAGGTGTCGAGGGCCTTCTGGTTCTTGCGGAAGTAGGGCAGGTACTCGCTCAGGTGGCCCGTGCTCTCGGTCATGAAGTAGCCGAAGTGGCGCATGGTCTCGATGCGGACTTTTTCGATCTTGTAGACCTCGGGCTTCTCGCAGAGGGCGCGGAACTTGGGATAGAGGTCAACTCCGTCCTTTTCGAGCTTGAGGAACCAGGCCATGTGGTTGATGCCGGCGGCGAGGTAGTCGAGGGCCTCCTTCTTCTCGCCGAGGACGTGCGCGATGAGGTCAATGGTGGTCTGAACTCCGTGGCAGAGGCCGACGAAGGGGACTTTGGCCTCCTGGCCGAGGGCGTAGCAGACGGCGGCCATGGGGTTCACGTAGTTGAGCAGGAGGGCGGCGGGGCACAGCTCGGCCATGAACCTGGCGTACTTGACGATGACGGGGATTGTGCGGAGAGCGCGGAAGACGCCGCCTGGGCCGAGGGTGTCGCCGATGCACTGGTCCACGCCGTACTTGAGGGGGACCTTGTACTCGTGCTCGTAGGCAGCGAAGCCGCCGGTGTCGAACATGTTGACCACGTAGTCCGCGCCGTCCATCGCCTCGCGGGGGTCGAGGGTGGCGGTGATCTTGGTGGGCAGATTGTTGTCGCGGACCGCGCGGTCGGCGAACGCCTTGATGCGGTCGAGCTTCGGCTCGGAAAGGTCCATCAGGCAGATCTCCGAGTCCACCAGCTCGGGCGTCGCCATGATGTCCATCATGATCGTCTTTGCGAACACGATGCTCCCTGCGCCGATGAACGACACCTTCGCCATGTTCCTGTCCTCCAGACGGGTTGCCACGAAAGACCCTTTGCACGATGCCAAGAGCATACACAGCCGATGGCGGCGCTGTCAAGCGGCAGAATCGCCAGACTGTGGGTAAACAGTTGCGTGCGGCGCGATGGCGTGATAGTGTTGTGGGGAAGCGGGAGGCAAGCCGATGGGGCAGAGGCGATGGGCGACCTGTGGCTCGGCGGAGCAATCATCTGGCTTCTGGCGGGCGGGCTGTTCGCGCTGGCGCTCGCTGTGTGCCGGAAGGTGCCGCGGCGGTGGGGCGCCATCGTGGGGCTTGCGCGTGGCGCGGACGCCGACCCGCGCTACCAGCGCGACTGGGGCTGGGACCCCGGCCGCGAACACGCCGTGCTCCTCTACGGCTTCCTGCCGCACGAGCTGGCGGACATGGTGGACCCGGGCATCGGGCGCGAGAAGTGGCGCGTCGAGGGCCTCCGCGTCCTCTGGCGCGGCAGTGGGATGCGGCTGGTCAAGCGCTAGCCGCATGTGTATATGTGGCAACCGGTTACGGGGCAACGTCCGGGCCCGGGAAAAAACGCCGCAAATGCCCCGTACAGCCCCGATCGGAGACCCCTTAGACCAATGACACCTTCGGCCCCCAGCGGCGGATTGGCGAAGCTGCAAGCCTAGTGTCTACAGGCGCTTGTGGACTCTGCCCTCCGGCCCGTCCGGGCAGCGAAGACGGCCCCAAATCGCTTCTGGGCCATTAATGAGGATTAATCGTGGCGTAGGCCGCGCTATCGTCGCCGCAGCAGGATGCGGATGAAGATTGGGCCGCCGACGAGGGCAGTGAGGATGCCGGCCGGCATCTCGGCCGGGGCGACGACGACGCGGGCCGCGGCGTCGCAGGCGACGAGGAAGGCGCCGCCGAGCAGGAACGAGGCGGGAAGCACGATTCGGTGGTCGAAGCCGGAGAGGCGGCGAACGGTGTGGGGGACGATGAGGCCGACGAAGCCAATCGGGCCGGTCACAGAGACGACCGCAGCCGTGGCGAGGCCGGCGCCGAGGAAGACCTCGCGGTGGACCGCCGCGACGTCCACGCCGTGCCCCGCGGCCATCTCCTCGCCGAGCGAGAGGTGGTTGAGCGAGGGAATCTGCATCACGAGCAGGCCAAGCCCAGGCAGGAGGAACGGCAGGAGGGCGGCGAGGTCGCGGTAGCCGAAGACGTCGAGGCCGCCCATCACCCAGCGCTCCATCGCCACGAGGATCGTGGGCTTGGCGAGGAAGCGGACGAGGAGGATGAGCGCGCCGCACAGGATGCCGATGGTGACGCCGGCGAGGAGGAGCATGCTCATCGAGACCCCCTGCGGCCGCCGCGCAAGGGCGTAGATGAGGCCGAGGGCCAGGCCACAGCCGGCAAGCGAGAAGAGCTGGACCGACGACAGCGGCCCGAGGGTGACGGCCAGCCCTGGGAGCATGATGGCGATGACGGCGCCGAGCGCGCCGCCGCTGGCGACACCGAGGGTGTAAGGCTCGGCCAGCGGGTTTCGCAGGACCACCTGAAGCGCGGCGCCCGCGAGGGCGAGCGTGCCGCCGGCCAAGAACCCCAGCACGACCCTCGGCAGGCGCAGCATCCAGAAGATCTCGGGGGTCGTGGCCGCGCTGCCAACGAAGGGCGCGAGGCAGGCCACGGCCAGGCAGGGCAAGAGGTAGGTGGCAAGGGTGAGGGCGAAGCGTCGAGGGGTCAGCATTGCTGATTTCTGATTGCTCACGGAGCGCGACTGGTTTGTAGTGCGGGCTTCAGCCCGTCCTCTGCTCCCTCCCTGCTCGCGGGGAGGGCCGGGGACGTGGGCGGGGCCTCTGCGCCCCGCGTCTTGCCCACCTCAGTTCCCCCGGGAAAGGGGGGAGGAAGAAACGGCCTGAAGGCCGCACTACGAACCCCTGCCCCATTCGGTCCGAGTTCCTCCTGTCTTCTCCGTGTCCTCCGTGTCTCCGTGGTCATCTCCCGCCCCGCTGGGGAGGACGATGGGGCGGCCGGTGGCGGGGTGGCGGCTGAGAAGAACGTCGTTGCCGTAGGTGGCTTGGAGGACGTCAGGGCGGAGGACGGCGTCGGGGGCGCCCTGCTCGACAAGGCGGCCGGAGCGCAGGAGCGCCACGCGGTCGCAGTAGAGGGAGGCGAGATTGACGTCGTGGGTGACGACGGCCACGCCTATCCCCTGCCGGGCGAGGCGGCGCACCAGGCGGAAGAAGCGCACCTGGTGGTGGAGGTCGAGGGCGGCGGTCGGCTCGTCGAGGAGGAGGACGCGCGGCTCCTGGGCGAGGACGGAGGCGAGGAAGACCCGCTGCCTCTCGCCGCCTGAGAGGCGCGAGAGGGTCCGCTGGCGGTACTCGGCGACTTCGGTCTCAACAAGGCAGCGGTCAACCACCGCCCTGTCGGTTGCCGAGAGGAAGCCCGCGCCTGCTAGGTGGGGGAAGCGGCCCATCGCCACAACCTCTTCCACGCGGTAATCGAAGTCGCTGCGGACCTGTTGGGGCAGGTAACCGAGGGAGCGGGCAACGTCGCGGCGGGCCAGGCGGGCGATGTCGCGTCCGCCCAGGAGCACCTGGCCGGCGAGCGGCCGCAGGACGCCCGCGCCGATGCGGAGGAGCGTGCTCTTGCCCGAGCCGTTCGGCCCGATCACGGCGAGCACCTCGCCCGAGGCGACGGCCAGCCCCACCCCCTCCAGACGCCAGGCGGAGTCGGGATATTGATAGGCCATGGCGTCGAACTGAAGGAGGCTATCCGCCATTTCCGGGGCCTCCAGGTCGAATACCCAATATCCAATACTCAATGCTCAATGTCCAAGTAAGAGGCGGACGAGGAGGGTTCGTCACTTGGACATTGGGTATTGAGGATTGAGTATTGATCATTGGACTTCGTCCCGCATTGCGCCAGGATGTAGCACCTGTGCCAGGCGGCGCGCCACGGCGGGCACGCGGGGGCCGGGGACCAGGAGCGAGTCGTCGGTGAGGAGGTGGACGCGGCCGGAGCGAACTGCGGGGAGAGAGGCCATCGCCGCCCAGTCGGCCAGGAGGAGGCGGCGGGCTTCGTCGGAGAGCTCCTCGCCGGGGTGAAGGTCGAGGATTGCATCGGGCTGGCGCTCGAGGAGCTGGTCCTTGGAGACGGGCGGGTAGGAGAGGGGGACGTCGCCGAGGACGTTTTGGCCGCCCGCAATGTCGAGGAGCTCGCTGAGCAGACTTGCGCCGTGTGCGGTGGAGAGGCCGCGGAGCGAGCCCGGGCTGTGGCTCATGCACAGGAAGACCTTTGGCCGCGGGCGCCCCGCGACGCGCGAGGCGACGGCGGCGAGCTCGGTCTGGATGCGGGCCGCCAACCGGTCGGCCTCGGCCTCGAGGCCCACGGCGCGGCCGAGCTCGTGCAGCCCCGAGCGAAGGGTCGCCAGCGTGTCGGTGTTGACGCGGAGGATGGGCACGGCGTTTCGGCGGCAGAAGTCTTCCAGCTTCTCCGCGCGGCCCTGGGCGATCAGGAGGTCGGGCTTGAGGGCCAGAATCCGCTCGAAGTTCGGGTTGTACTCCCCGCCGATGCGCGGGAGGAGCTTAGCCTCGGGCGGGTGGAAGCAATAGTCACCCACGCCAACCACGCGCTCGCCGGCCCCGAGGGCAAAAAGGAACTCGACGACGCTCGGCGCCATCGTGACGACTCGCTGGGGCGCGGCATCCCGCTTGGCCTGCGGCGCAGTACCCGGGCCGCGCGCATGCTGAAGCGCGAGCGCGAGGGCCACCCCGAGCCCGAACAGCGCCGCCGCAATGCCGAACCGCTTGCCCGTGGCGGTGTCCCCTACGCGGTCGCCGCGCCCTTCTCCTTCTTGGCCTTCTTCGGCTTCTTCCGCTCCCTGCGGTCGCGGTAGTTTCCCTTAGCCATGGCGAACTCTCCTGACAAGGTTCAGAGTGATGCGGTCACTCTTTGAGGCCAATCACGATGTACTCCGTCGGGTACGCCTCCAGGTCGGCGTCCTCGTTGCTCGCGAACTTCCCCGTCTTCTTGTCCCTGGTTTGCGGCAGGATCTTGAGCGGAATCTCGCGGACGATGACTCGGTCGAGGAGGAGCCCTGAGGATTGCATGGATTCCGCGAGGACCTGAGCGTTCAGGACCTCCACCCCCCTGAGGCTCGTGTTGCCGATCACGTAGCAGCAGCGCCCGCCGGGCCTCAGGACGCGGAAGGTCTCGTCAATGACCTGCTGCATGTCGGCGAAGAAACTCCTGATCTCCAGGGACATTTTCCTGTCAACTCGGAGCATCCGCGAGACGATGTCCTCGGCGATCTCGCTTCTCAGGGGCGCCTCGTTGGGGGACTTCTGCGAAGTGCCGATGAAGGCTGACTTGTAGGCCTTGAGGTCATCCGCGAGGTCCAGCCAGATGGTGGAGAGTTGGTGAAGGTCGGCGTACTCGTAACTGGTGACGTATGGGCTGGAGGTCACTACCAGGTCCACGGAGGCATCTGGCACAGGTTGCCGCCGCGCGTCGCCGAGCCTCACGTTCAGATAGTCGCGGATGTGGTCCCTGACCAGCGCGGGGACCACGCTGTAGAACTCGTCATTTCCCCTCTGCATCTTCCTGAGGTGCTTCCTGAAGGCGCCGAACGGCCTCGCCGGCACCTTGCGCGGGTCACGGGTCGGCTTCGTGCTGCCCTGAAGCCAGATCGAGCAGTTCTTCAGAATGTGGCTGAACGCAACGAGGAAGAACTCGCGGACAGAGGCCTCTTCCTCATCTCTGATGGCCCTCAGGATGCGTCCGAGCTCATCCCTTGTCTGCTCGGGAAACCAGTAGTTGATCCTGTCAAGATGTGCTTCCGGGATGAACGGTTCCGGGCGACCGGCAAACGGGAGACCCACTTCCCGATCGAGGAACACCAGAGCGGACATCAACCTTTCGATCTTGCGATCGAGGAAGTCGGGCCTCAGTGGCGTGGCCTTGACCCGCGTGAGCAGGCAGGCGATGCCATTCACATCGGTCCCGCTCGCCTGGAACCCCCTTGAGATAGCTGTCGCGATCGTTGTGCCGCTGCCCATGAACGGATCGTTGACGTGGGCACGATCCGAGGCGATGTACTCGTCGAAGAGCCCCTCGGCCAACTGGGGTATGAACTTCGCGGGGTAGCGGTGGTAGTCGTGCGTCCACTTCCCTGTGTCCGACGGCTTGCACCAGTTGAAAGACCATTCCGGTTCCGGCGCTTGTGCCCCGAACAAGCTCAGGACCTCGTCCGCCGACATTGCGCTTTGTTGAAGGGTGGTGCCCTGCGGTGTCATACCGCAACCCCCTCGCGGCTGATGCTTCGGTGGATCGCGAACGACCGCCGCCAGAACTCATCCTCGCACAGGAACATTGTACCCAGCAGGCGGTCCTCGCGGAGTGAAAGCTCCGACGCGGTGTCGTTACTTCGCCAGCGCTCTTCCGCCCCGTCTACCTGCTCTGCGAGCACGGGGGCTACATCCATGTCAGAGTATTCCTCGGCCTCGCCGCGAGCGTAAGAGCCGTAAAGGCACAAGCCACGGAGGCGATCCCCATAGAGGGCCGCAAGCCTGGCGTGGTACTCGCGCAGGAGCGCCACCACTTCGTTACTTGACTTTCGCATGGGTTGTCGCCTCTTGCGCCATCAACGACGGAAAGCAACAGGGTAGAACGCAATTGACGTTGTGTCAACGTGCATACGAAGGGGTAGCGGCGCGGCGAGCCCATTTCAGATTTGACAGGCTCGATCAGCGCATGGCCGCCAACCGACCCCTTGCGTACGTTACCATGTTTTGCACACCCTTGCTCGTGGAGGCCTCCCCCACTTCGATCAGTTCATGGTAGGCGGCCCTCGCCTTCTCGAAGTTGCCGGCCATCTCCAATGCCTCACCTGAGTAACGGAGGTACTCTGCGTACCATCGCTCCCTCAAGTCGGGTCGGTCGGCTAACACAGCGCGCGCTCTCTCATAGAGAGCCAGCGCGTGGTCCAGCATCAGCGTCTCGGTCTGCGTGAATGCCTTGCATTGAGGCCAGCAGCCGGCGCCTCGTTCCCTCATCGATTGGCGAGCCATGCTGGCATACACATGTGCCTGGAAGAGAGGATGCTTCCAGTCTGCGTCACCACCGCGCCCAAGGAAGCCGTGCGCTCTGGCGATTTGTTCGGCCTTCCTATACTCTTCGAGCGTAGACCTCATCAATGCCGTGCTCCAAGAGCCCAACTCGTCAGGGAGGTCTCTGGAATGCGAGAGAGCTACGGCGAGATTGAACTGCGCCATGTAGTCGTTGGGCTCAAGGCGAAGCGCGCGCCTGTTGAACATCACTGCTCTATACGCATTGCCATCGGCATATACCGCACCCAGGAACCGACAAAGGCTGAAGTTCTCGTCCTGTGCCAGCATTTGCTCTGCGAGGCCAACTGCGCGCTGAATGTCCCCAAGTTCTTGGAGGATAGCGATGCAGAGGAGTCCATACCACGTTGTCTGCCTGCTAGTTTCTATGGCCCTTGACGCAAGGTCCAAGAGCCCCCTGCGTCGGGATTCATCTAGGTCGGCAAGTGCCTGGCGCAAAACACAAGGCTCCACAAGATCGAACTGCACGACCTCGAAGATCCTTGGCGGCTCTGAAATACCCTTCATCTCGCTGCCGTGCATCTCTCCGCATATTGTGCCGGCTGAGGGACCACGCGGTCGCCCAACTACCTCTAAGAGTAGATTCACTGCGTGAGACATGACTATGCGGCACCCATGCCCTTCACGGCTCTTGCCCTCAATTCGCTTCGCGAGGTTTATTGAGTATCCGTCGCAGACCGGGACCTCACCGCGGTAGCGGACCATGACAGGTCCCGCATGTATCCCGACGCCAAGATCAACTGGTGCCTTGTGCTCCTTTAGCCGTGATGAATTGGTGGAAGAGGCGAGCCACGCGATCTTAAGTCTGAATGCTAGGTCAATGAGGCAGAGGGCCGCGTGTGCGAGTTTTTGGCTAAGCATTCTGTCTGGTGGCGCCTCTTCTGGGACGCAGAAGACTTTCAGTTCATCCCCTACCGAGCTCCATTCGACGTCACGGCTACGAATCTGATAGCGGCGCAGCACATCACTTACCACCCCCTCAGAGCATGTCCTGAACTCCTGTACAACACTATAGTACTCTTCGACTGTGAGTGAATCAGAGAGTTGCGAGGAGTTCATAATGTCCGCAAAGAGCATGACCGCATGTCTTCGGCTTGGCACCGTTTCTTGAGGTCGCGCATCCAACATCATTTCTTCCCTTCCATCAATGCCTAAGGCACGCCACTTGGCGTAGCGCAATGCCAGCAAAGCCGTTTCGGTCACTTCTTCCCCGCGAAGCGGAACTGGAGGGAGGCGATCTGGGAGTCCTCGATCTTGGTGAAGAGGGGGCGAGGATCGGGGCTGATCTTGCGGCCCGCCAGACAGGACCAGTCGGCGATGGTTGTCCAGGAGGTGTTCTCGGGCCCAGCATCAAGTGTGAGGTCGGCGAATGCCTGCCGCGCGGCGAAGGGGATGAAGGGGGAGCCGAGGAGGGCGAAGGCGCGGCAGAGGTGGACGCAGGTGTTGAGTGTGGTGCCGGCGGCGGCCTTGTCGGCCTTGACCTGGTGCCAGGGCTGCTTGGCCTGGAAGTAGGCGTTGGCGGCGGCCCAGGCATCGCGCTGGGCGCGGACGGCTTTCTGGAACGAGCATTCCTCCATCGCCTCATCAACGCCCTTCACGGCGTCGGCAAGGGTCTGGCGGATGGCGGCCTCGGCGTCCCCCGCGCCCACGGCCTCGGGCACGACGCCGCCCCAGTTCCTGTTGACGAACGTGAGGGTGCGGTGGACGAAGTTGCCGAGGACGTTCGCCAGGTCGCTGTTGACGGCGGCCTGGAAGCCGGCCCAGGTGAAATCGCTGTCGCCTTTCTCGGGCGCGACGACGCAGAGGTAGTAGCGCCAGTAGTCGGCGGGGAAGAGTTCCACCGCCTGGTCGCTGAACACGCCGCGGCCCTGGCTGGTGGAGAACTTGCCGCCCTCGTAGTTGAGCCACTCGAATGCCTTGAGCATGTCGCAGAGCACGAAGCCGTCGGCGGCCGCCATGATGACGGCGGGCCAGGTGACGGCGTGGAAGGGCACGTTGTCCTTGCCGATGAACTGCACGAGGCGGGTGGCGGGGTCCTTCCAGTAGGCCTGCCAGGCGTCGGGCGTGCCGCGTGCGGCCGCCCACTCCATCGAGATGCCGATGTAGCCGATGGGGGCGTCGAACCAGACGTAGAAGACCTTGTCGCGGTAGCCGTCGAGGGGCACGGGCACGCCCCAGCGGAGGTCGCGGGTGATGCAGCGCTCGCGGAGGCCCTCGTTGAGCCACTTGTGGGCGATGGCGAGGGTGACTTTCGGCCAGTGGGTCCGGGTGGCGATCCACTGCTCGACGAGTGGCGTGGCCTTGGGCAGGTCGAGGAAGAGGTGCCTCGATTCGCGCACCTGGAGGTTCGAGCGCTGGCACACGGCGCAGCGGGGGTCGCGGAGGTCGGTGGGGTCGAGGAGCTTGGTGCAGCTCTCGCACTGGTCGCCGAGCGCGCGGGCGAAGCCGCAGAAGGGGCAGGTGCCCTGCACGTAGCGGTCGGGGAGGAACCGCTGGCAGTCGGCGCAGTAGAGTTGGCGGATGGCCCGCTCGGCGATGTAGCCGCGTTCCCACAGGCGGAGGAAGAGGTGCTGGGTGATGGCGCGGTTCTGCGGGCTGGAGGTGCGGCCGAAGTAGTCGTAGGCCAGGCCGAGCTGCTCGTAGATGCGCTTCTGGATAGCGTAGTACTTTGCGGCGTATTCCTCGACGGGCAGGCCCTCTTCGAGCGCGGCCAGCTCGCAGGGCGTGCCGTGCTCGTCGGTGCCGCAGACGGCCAGGACGTCGTGCCCCTGCATCCGCCGCCAGCGGGCATAGATGTCGGCCGGCAGCAGCGAGCCGATCACGTTGCCGAGGTGCTTCACGCCGTTGACGTAGGGCAGGGCTGAGGTGACGAGGAACTTCTGGCTCATGGGCAACTCCCGAGACGGGCCAAACCGCAACGCCCCTATTCTACCATCCGCTCGGTCTATTGACAACCCAGGCGTCTTCGAGTCCATCGCCAAGTCCGCCAAGGCCCGCAAGTCCCTCCCCGTGCCCTTCGAGGAGTTCCGGACCGTAGCCGCCAGCGTCCCGCTTGCAGGGCTCTGGGCTGTTCGACTTGTGGGGAGAGGAATTTTCTCGAAATGTACTGGACTTCGGTCCCCGTTCTGGTAGAATACCAGCAGTTGTAGTATGGCTCCTCGGCTGAGGAGCGACCCGGGTGATCCCCGGGGGATCCGCCGCAAGGCGAGCTGTCGGGGGTTGTTGAAGGGCGTCAAGGCCCCCAAGGCGGCTGCCAGACAGGCGGTAGATGTTTGGCCTCCCTGGGCGCGCTGCCCAAAGCCCATCTCCCCCTCCTGGCAAAGCCTCTCCCAACCGCCGACTTGCTCTCCCGCGCGACGGGCGAGGGCGGTTGCTCATTTCGCGAAGAAAGGAGAACGAAGATGAGCAACGGAGTAGGCTGGTTCGGGTCGCGAGTCCGCGTGACATTGATGGTGTGCGTACTCGTCGGCTCCGCGTTGCCGAACGCGGCCGGCGAGCCGGAGGGTTGGTACATTCACGGCCAGGTCGTCAGCAGTGAGGGAAAGCCTCTCGCCGGGGTCCTCATCAGAGCTTCGTGCCAGACCGTTGAACTTGTGGCCGAGGCCCTCACCGATGAAGAGGGCGGATTCTCAATCCGTGTCCCCAGCGAGGTCGATGAGTACACGGTCTGGGGGCAGGTAGAGGGGTATCTGCTAGGCCCGCCCTACAAGAAGGTTTGGATCTCTTCAGGGGATGCTCAAGCGAGTTTCCTTGCGAAGCGGGTCGAGCGCTCATTACGCTCGCTCAAGACTGCTTCGTTCTACAGGGCGAGGATGGGCTTTGGTGACGAACTCGTAGGGGTCATGTCTGCTGAGGCGGCAGGACAGTGCTTCTACAGCCAGCGTGATCCGAGGTGGAGCGGGAGCAAACTTGGAACGTCAGCCGAAACCATCGGTAGCGCTGGGTGTGCGGTCGCATGCGTAGCGATGCTGCACAAGTGGGAATCCGGGAGTACCAATGATCCAGATCCAGGTCAGCTGAACACATGGCTGACTGCGAATGGCGGGTACGCTAGCGGGAATCTCATCATATGGTCTGTGGCAGCTAACTACGATGGGGCCGGGGGGCTGACATGGATTGGGAGCACGAGCGGAACGGATGGGTGGACTCAGATTGATGCCGAACTTGCAGCAGGCCGGAAGCCTATCGTGCTGGTGGATAGCACACCTACGACGCCCGATCTAGCTACTCACTTTGTGATCGTGTACGAGAGAGTCGGCACGTCCGGCGTAGCGTCGTCCTACAGAATCCTCGATCCTTGGGATACGAGCTTCAACGCCTATAAGACCCTTAACACCTACAGGGATCCTTCAAGCGGTTTTACAGCATGGGGCTTACGCAAGTACGGTGGGAACTTCCCGAGCTCATCCACCGGCGGCACTATCCGACTGACAGTGAACTCGTCATCCGGGAGCGCTCTACCGGTGGTGGATATGAACTGTGTGATGCTGTTCAATTCGGCCCAGCAAGCAGTGGCCGACAGGACACCGCCGTCTAGCAACCCCGTGGATTTCACCGGGATTGCCTACGGTGATTACTACGTGTTCGTTTTTTGCTGGGACATGTTGGCGGCCGAGAGCGGGACATTCAGCCACAATTCTAGCATCACGTCGCGAACCTTCAACGCAAATCGGACCAAGCGACCGCTGACAGTTACGGTGTACCGGATCGACGGGTCCACGCGCTTGTCTGGGGCAACCGTATGCTTGGATAGCCGAAATGGGCAGACGGGGGCGTGGACACAGCGCGCGAGCGCCACGACGGATGCGAACGGACAAGTGAGCATCAGTGCGTGGCCGACGACGGTAAGCGGGGAGCGGTACCAAGTCCGCGTCAACTACGCCGGCAATCAGGTGGGGTCTAATGGCACGGTGACAGTCCTCGACAACCCGAGTGGGAGCAGCTACTCGATCACCACAACCGTCAGCCCGCCGGACACCACCCCTCCGACCATCACTGCCTTCAACGTTTCCCCAAGCTCCGCAAGCGTGGGGACCGCCATCAGCATCGCCTATACGGCGAGGGATACGGGCTCTGGCTTGAAGACGGCTCAGCTGTGGCGGGCACGTGACACTGGCTACGGTGTCCCAGGGACGTTTGAGCAAGTGGGGCCGACCGTTGACATATCGGTGGGGGGCAACGGGCCCTACAATGGTTCATTCTCGGACACGCCTCCTCTTGTTGGGGTATGGTGGTATGGTGTCCACATAAACGACGGCGCAAACCCAAGCAACTGGAACGATGAGAAGAATTCCCAAACTGGTGGCCTCCCCGGAGTCTTCGGGCCGAAGCAGGTCACCGTGACCGCAGCCCATTCGGTGAGCGCCCCGAGCACGCCGTCGGGCACGACCAATGGCAGCACCGGGTCTTCGTACACGTACGCTACTGGCGGTTCGTCGTGCAGCCAGGGCCACGCCGTCCAGTATAGGTTCAACTGGGGCGACGGGACCTATTCGCCCTGGTCACCGTCGACGTCGGCGAGCCGGAGTTGGGCGACAGCGGGCACGTACCTAGTTAGGGCTGAGGCGCGTTGTGGGACCGACACGAGCATCGTGTCGGGGCCTTCCGCGGCACTCGCGGTCACGATCAGTGCGCCACATTCGGTGAGCGCCCCGAGCACGCCGTCGGGCACGACCAATGGCAGCACCGGGTCTTCGTACACGTACGCTACTGGCGGTTCGTCGTGCAGCCAGGGCCACGCCGTCCAGTATAGGTTCAACTGGGGCGACGGGACCTATTCGCCCTGGTCACCGTCGACGTCGGCGAGCCGGAGTTGGGCGACAGCGGGCACGTACCTAGTTAGGGCTGAGGCGCGTTGTGGGACCGACACGAGCATCGTGTCGGGGCCTTCCGCGGC
>VGYW01000201.1 GCA_016872875.1 Planctomycetota bacterium
TAGTCCCCCACGCCCAGTTGGGGGAGGATTGTGGAGTGCGGCATCGCAGATGCCGCTTTCGATGGCAGCGGAGCGGAACCCCGAGCGTGCTTACGTCTGAATCGCAGCACGGCAAGGCGCCGGAGGACCCTGAGGTTCGCGGCGTCCCAGTCCTTCCCGCGGGCGTCCAACTTCGGGGTTTCGAGCAGCTTTGGGACATCCGCGAAGCGCTCGTCACACATCAGGAGCCGAAACGCTCCACGCCCGAGCTTGCCGCGCCCGACGTGCTCGTGGCGGTCAACGTGGCTCCCCAGCTCGCGCTTCGCGTCGTTCACGTGGATTGCGCGAATCTGGCAAAGCCCCACGATGCGGTCGAACTCCCCCATCGTCGCAGCGTAGGCGTCGGGCGTCCGCAGGTCGTAGCCGGCGGCGAAGACGTGGCAGGTGTCGAGGCACACCCCCAGCCGCTCGGGGACCCCGACCGCGTCAAGGAGGCGGGCGATGTGCTCGAAGCGGTAGCCCAGCGATGTGCCCTGCCCCGCAGTCGTCTCGAAGAGTATCCCTGCGGGAAACTCTCGCGTCGCGTCGAGGGCCTTTCGCGCCATGGCCGCCACCTGCCTCAGCCCCTCCGCCTCGCCCGCCCCCTGGTGGCAGCCGGGGTGGAGCACCACCCAGCGCAGCCCCAGCGCCGCGGAACGCCGGAGGTCCAGAATCAGCCCATCCAGCGACTTCGCTGCGGTCGCCTCGTCCCGACTCGCAAGATCGATCAGGTAGTTGGCGTGTGCGATGATCGGCCCGATGCGCGAGGCCGCCCAGGCCGCCCGGAACCGCGCGCAGTCCTCGTCGCTCAACTGCGCCGCGCGCCACTGGACGTTGTTCCTGGTGAACAGTTGGATGGCGGTGCAGCGGAGGGCCACGCCGCGCTCGACGGCCCTGTGGACGCCGCCCGCAATGGACATGTGCGCGCCGAGGAGCAGTGGGCGGCTCACTTGCTGAGGGCCTCGACGAGTGCCTTGCCGAACGCCCCGGCCGCCTGCGGGCCGACCCCGGTGATGACCTTGCCGTCGCGCTCGACCGGCCCCTTGCCCAGGGCGGCGCCGCCCGCCTTCAAGTCACCCTCGCACGCCGGCCACACCGTCGCTCGCTTCCCCTTAAGCAGCCCGGCCCGCGCGAGCGTCACAGGGGCGATGCAGATTGCCCCCACCAGCTTGTCTGCCTGGGCGGCGTCCTGGGCGAGAGCGTGAGCGGCCTTGTTGTCCCAATACTCGGTCGCGCCCGAGCCCCCGATGAAGACCACCGCGTCGTAGTCCGCCGCCTTCGCGTCGCGGAGCAGGATGTCGGCCTTCGCCGTCCCGCCGAGCATTCCGCGCGCCGTGCCGAGCTTCGAGCTCGCCACGGTCACGGTCGCCCCCGCAGCCTCTAACGCCTTGCGCGGCTCGGCGTACTCCTCGTCGCGGAAGCTCTCGCTCGCGATCAGCAGCAGCACCTTCCTGCCCGTCAGTGCGCCCATGCACGTTCCCCCTACAATGCCTCTCCCTCCAAAGAGGAGTATACGCGCGCCCGGGCACATTGCAACCCCCGAGAGTGCGCGTGGCCCATTCCTCTTCAATCGTCCTCGTCGTCGTCCTCGTCGTCGTCGTCGAACCTCTCCGTCGTCCTCGACTCCTCTCTCGTCCCCACGCTCCAGCGTGGGGACGCAACGTCTTGGACGCTCCGGCGTCCCTCTTTGCGGGGCGGGCGCCCTGAGCCATGAAGAGGACGCAGGAGCGTCGAAGACCTTGCGTCCCGACGGAGGACCGTCCGGACGAGATGGGGGATGGAGAACGAGGGACGAGGACGATAGGGGAAGAGCGACAGCGCTTGACCCGCAGCTACCCAATGGCTACCATCGTACCATGCGCACGATAGCAGCAGGACACCTCCACAAGCGCCTGCCCATCCTCATTCTCGCGACGTGCGTGGCCCTCGCCCTCGCCGCCTCCGTGGCGCTCGACACTTGCGCCGCGCCCCCCGCCCAGCAGGACACCTGGGCGGACGTCGAGCGCATCGTGGCCGTGGGCGACGTCCACGGCGACCACGAGCAGTTCCTGAAAGCCCTCCGCGCCGCCGAGGTCATTGACGCGGAGGGCAACTGGGCCGCAGGCAAGACCCATCTGGTCCAGACTGGCGACGTGCTGGACCGCGGCCCCGACTCCCGCAAGGCCCTCGACCTCCTGATGAAGCTGGAGGCCCAGGCCGAGAAGGCAGGCGGGCGCGTCCACGCCCTCATCGGCAACCACGAGGCGATGGTGCTCCTCGACGACCTGCGCTACCTCCACCCCGGCGAACTGGAATCGTTCGGCGGCAAAGATGGCCTCAAGAAGGCGATGAGCCCCGAGGGCGCCTACGGCAAGTGGATTCGCTCCCTCAACAGCGTCATCAAGATCAACGACACCCTCTTCGTCCACGGTGGCCTGCCGCCCGACTGCGCGAAAATGAGCCTCCGCGAGATCAACGACGCCGTCCGCAAGGACCTCCAGAAGGGCGACATGATGGGCTTCGCATTCGACTACGCCAGCCCGCTGTGGGACCGCAGCCTGGCCCTGAGCGACGAACAGGAGGTCTCCGACGACCTCAACTCCGTCCTCAAGCACTTCAAGGCCGCCCGCATCGTCGTCGGCCACTGCGTCACCCGCGATGGCGTGGAGGTCAGGGCCGGCGGCCGCGTCATCCGCATTGACGTTGGCATGTGCGAGTACTACGGCGGCCCGGCCGCCTGCCTCGTCATCGAGAAGGGCGTCCTCTACGAAGTCCGCCACGCGAAGCCGCGCCGCAAGCTCGAGCCCGAGCGCCCCGCCCTCAAGCCCGCGGCCCGCCGCCCCCTCCCCTGCCCCCTTGCCGCCTGAAGGAGCGTCCAGATGCGAGCATTGCGATGGTCCGTGCTGCTGGGAGTGTGCCTCCTCCTCGGCAAGGTAGTGGCGTCGAGCATCGGCGTGGGGCTGGACTGGCGGACCGGCCTCTTCGTCCAGGAATACTGGCAGGCCGGCAAGCCCCGCTACCTCATCGCAAACCTCACCCGCGAGCCGGCTAGGATCACGGTCCAGACCGTCAACATAGACGCCCGCGAGGGCGGCCAGGCCTTCCGCGAGGCGGACCCCATCCCCCAGAAGCCCATCGAAGTCCTCGCCGGTCCCTGGGAGGTCCCCGCCGGCGGGGTGGCCGACGTTGATGCCTCGCCGCTGCTGGGCAAGGGCCTCGTGGACTTCCGCTCCGGCGCCAAGCGCCTCGGCCTCCTCGACCTCCCCAAGGCAGCCCCTGTCACAGCCACCCCAAACACCATTGCCACCAACAACGGCATCAACGGCTCCGGCGGGCGGCAGGCCCGAATGTGGTGCGAGCACGCGGCCCTCCGCGTCCCATCCGGCGCCGACATCGAGGTCAAGCTCCTCACCGCTGCCAACCAGGGGACGATGAAGCTCAGCAGGAAGCTCACCCCCGCCGAGGAAAAGGATGGCGTCGTCACCCGCCCCGCCCACATTCCCCCCAGCGAAGCCGTCTGCGGGACCCTCACAATCACCTCGACGGACAATGCGGCGGCGATTGACACCGGCAAGCCGCTCAAGGAGCAGGCGCTGCACGCGGTGGTGCTGCGGCTCAAAGCCCCCGATGTGGTGGCGCCAACCCTCGTGACGTTCGGCGGCTGGACCCAGCACGGGGGCGGCGGCTTCTGGCTCATCCGCGGCGTCGTCGTCGAGCCGCGCCCCGACAAGTGAGCCCCCTCCCAGGGACTCCAAGACACTCCCGCACTCCCTCCCGAAGGGCCTGCCCCGAGCGGGGCGAGGGCTTCCAATACCTTCGGGAGGGTAGCCGGAAGCACTTGCCCGTGCGTCGCGACGTTACCCTCCCAAACGTGCTGGAACGTTCGGGAGGGAGTCGGCGCCGTACTGTCAAACCCTGGCGAGCACCCGTTCGGCGATCGTGTGGCGGCGCGCGGCGAAGGGGCCGCCCTCCGGGGCGCGGCTGGCGAGGCGCTGGAGGATGGGGGCAGCGTAGCGGAGCTCATCAATCGCCAGCGACACGTCCATCTCGCTCAGTGCCAGCACCGTGTAGTGGAAGGGGAAGCGGCGCCAGCGGCCATCGCCCGTGCGCGAGAGGCGCAACGCCTCCACGCCCGCGCCCAGATGGTGCTCGGCCCGCTCGAGTCCGCCGGCGGCGAGGTGGCGCCAGAGGGCGGCGGTGCACTTTCCGCAGCAGTACTGGCCCAGCCAGAGCCGGCCCATGTGCCTCTCGCGCTCCTCGGCGGCGCGGAGGCGCGCCAGCATGCCATCGGTCGCACGGGCCAGGGCAGCGCCCTCGGTGGCACAGGCTTCCAGCCTGTGTTCCACGGGCAAGATGCCTGTGCCACCAAGCAGGATGAGGGCGCGGCAGGCCTCCTCGCCCAGAATGTGGGCCGTCGCCGCGCGGGTGGCCACCCGCTCGCCGGTGAAAAGGCGCATGCCCCCGCGGCGGTCCTTCTCAGTTGGGGCGAACATGCCGTGGTAGGCGCCGGGTAGGCCCTGTCGGGCCGCAATCCAGGCCGCGGCCTCGCGCCGGTCAGCATCGGAGAGCGGCCACCCGAAGAAGTGGGCTTCGTTCACTGCATCGAGCGTTGCCGCCAGGCTCTCGGACCTCACCAGGCTCATTCGACCACATTCCCTACAGGTAGCCTTCCTTCTTCAGTAACCCCTCGGCCTGGATAACGAACTCCTCGGCAAGGGTCTGAAGCCTGGCGACCTCTGAATCGTCGGCCTGCTGTGCGAAGTCGTATTCGCTGATCTGCCGTTTCTCAAACGCCTCGCGGAGCCACCTGTGCATGTCGGTGCGAAGCAGCCCCGTCTTGATGAAGTGCTGGGCAAGGCCGGAAAGCACCCCCCTGTGGCTTGTGTAGGTCTGCCCCTTCGCCGTCAGGAGGGCCTCGGCACAGTAGAACATCGCGTAGTACAGCCGGGACACCGCTGAATCATAGTCCCCTCCCGTGCGAAGCGCATCCGCCGAGGCAAGGTAACGGCGTGCTTTGTTGAACATCCGCTCAAGGTCAGAGGGAGAGCTCATACGAGAACCCCCTCCCTGCGGATACTCTCGAAGAGCGGATCGCGCCGCTCCTGGAGCCACGACTGGGGGACGGGGTAGCTGGCAATGAGAACGTCGTGCTTCAGGCAAAGGTCGCCCAGTAGAGGGCTGAGCCTGTCCAACTCTGTGTAAGGCCTGGGGTCACCCTCCAGCGCGATCAGCACGTCTACGTCCGAGTCCGCCGTCGCCGTGCCTCGTGCGAAGGAGCCGTAGAGGTACAGCCCCCGGAAGCGCTCCCCATAGACAGCGGCGAGCGCCTCCTTGAGTTCGTCAAGGGCGGCCCGCACCGAGGCCGGAAGAGGACGCTTCTGCCGACGGACCATGCTCGCCTCCTTCGAACGATCCCTATGCTACCAACAGCCGCGAGGCCTGTCAACGGCTTCCGGCCCTATTCGACCACCTCCATCTTTGCGGACTTGCGGTCGAACTTGAGGACCCAGACCTTGTGGTCGCTGGAGTTGTTGAGGATGACCAGCTTCAGCTCGGGGTCGTAGGCCAGGGCGTCGGACCAACTGAACGGGTTGTCCTTGAACTCCACCGGCTTGCCCTTGGCCTCGAACCTCAGGTCCACCCAATAGAAGCGGCCATCGCTGGGGTCCCACGCGACGCTGCGCTGCTTGCCGTCGGGGGCCGTGAAGAGTCGCATCAGGAGCATCATATCAGCGTCGGGCAGGTAGACCTGCTCGCCCCAGAAGATGAACTGCCCGAGGGCCTTGGGCTTGGCGATGCCGAGCTTGGTGGCCTTGCCTGTGGCCATGTCGTAGCGCCAGATGTCCTTGTCGTTGGCGAACCAGAGACAGTCGCGCTTGGAGTCGTAGCGGAGGCCGTGTCCGTCGCACCAGATGCCGCCGAAGGCCGGCCCGTCCCAGGGCAGCTTGTTCCACTTGCCGGCCTTGGCGTCGAAGAGGTAAAGCCCCTTCTCCGAATAGGTGACGGCACCGCGCGGGGTGGGGGCCATGAAGCTGTGCATCGGCCCGCGGTGCTCCAGGCCGGGGAAGGGCTGCGGCTCCCATTCGCGCACGGCCGGGTTGTAGGCGCGGTCGAAGTAGAACATCTTCCCCGCCGTCGCGTCGTAGCAGTAGGCTTTGTAGGCGTGGACGGGCACGTGGACGCGGTCGTTGAAGCTCAGTGGGGTGGGCTGGCTGGCGTAGACCCGGTCGATCGGGTCGTCGGGGTGGTAGCCGATTGTCCAGAAGCCGCCGCGGAGGCTGAAGTGGGCGACGTCGTTCTCCTGGCTCGTGGCGTGTCCGCCGCCCCAGAAGAGGAGCTGGTGGCGGTCGGTGTCGTAGGCGGTTGTGCCCCATCTGTTGCGTGCGCCGGGGGCGTAGCGGGGGAACTCCAGCGAGGTCCAGACGTTCGGCGGCAGGCCGTCGTAGGTGCGGCCCTGCGTGGCCGCACTCTCCCAGATGGCGGGGTCAATGCGGTTGAACGTGTAGGCGCCCGACGTGCCCGCCGGGCCTTCGGCAGCCGGGGCGCTCGGGTCGACTCTGCATGCCCAAGTGATGAGGCTGGGGCGCTCGGCGGGGGTCACGCAGATGAGCACGTCGTCGTCGTTGACGGCCCCGGTTTGCACCTCGCGGCAGGTGACGCGGGGGGCATTGGGGCTGAACTGGGCGCGGCCGTAGTCCTCGGGCTTGAGCGGCACGTGGAGGAGCATCTTCCACTCGTTGGCCGCGACGTCATAGCTCCAGAGCTCCTGGGGCAGCCACTCGCGGCTGTAGCCGCCGGCGAGGACGATCTTCTGCGCCTTTGGGAGCCACGCGAGGATGTGGCCGGCCCGCGGCGCGGGGCATTTCTCCGGGAAGCGCTGCTCCCACGTCCGCGTGGCACGGTCGTACACCCACGTGTCCGACAGCACGCGGTCGAGTCCGTCGCCGCCGAAGAGCACGATCTTCTTGTGGACCGGGTCGTAGGCGGTCTGGGAGCGAGCGCGGCCCGGCGGCTCGACTGCCAGGGCGTCCACCACCTGCTCGAAGAGCACCCGCGCGGCGCGCACCTCGACGATAACCTCCAGCAGGTTCTCAAACCTGCGGGAGGTTTCCTGTGCTGACAGCTTCCCTCTCGCCCTGTTGGTCGCCGCCATCGCTGCGCCCAGGCGCTGCACCGCCACGTCCGCCGCGGTCTTCTCGGTGCCCTTGAAATGCGCGAGCACGATGCGGTCCACCAGCTTCGAAGCCTCCGAGGCAAGCAAGTTGGCTTGGCGGGAAAGATCGGCCTTGGCCTCCGCGTCCGTCTCCGTGATTGCGAAGCGGTTGCAGGCGGCGCCCAGGAGGCCCTTCGCCTGCCAGCGGAGGTCCCTGGCGCGACCGCCGAGTGCGCGGAGCTCATCCGAGCCGAACTCGAGGCGGCGCCATTCGTTCTTTGCGATGTCGTAGGCCCAGGTCGCCACGTCGGCGCTGCCGCCGTCGCCGCCGGCGTGGAGGATCTCCTTGTTCACGGGGTCGTAGGACATCGAGCCCCACACGCGGCACGTCGTCCGCGGCTTCGCCTTCAGGTCCTCCCACGTGCGGGCCTTGGGGTCGTAGCGGAGCGTCTTGTCGTGGAGATAGGCATAGACCTTCCCGTCGTCGGGCACGAAGCACCACTCGTAGCCCATGCGTGACTCGAGCCATTGCCCGCCCGCGCCTGGGCGGAGGTGTTCGCCGTCCTTGTAGAAAAGCTCGGGGCCGTTGTAGCCCATCTTCGCCCGCTTCTCCGCGTATTCCTCGCCCACTGGCCCCGACTCCGGCCGCCCCTCCGCCACGCCGGGCGGATAGGCGTTGAACCACTTGAGCTGGGCCAGGTCGAACTCCTCTGTATCGTAGTGCCGCGGCACATTTCCACCGTAGGCCTGCATCCCGCTTGCCATCACGAACCGCTTGAGCCCTGGCACGTAGACGAACGCCGGCTGTTCCCGCCAGCCCGTCTTCGTCACCAGCGCCTTCACCCAGGTGTTCGCCGGCGCATCCTTCAGCGCCGTCCCCTCCTTCCCTCCCCTCCCCTGCCCCACCATCGCGACGCCAACCAGGCACAGCGACACTGCGGTGCGCATCCTCATGCGACTTCTCCAGCCATGGTCACGGCCTTTTCCTTTCCTGCATTCCTCATAGCCCTTCTTCTCAGCGCTCATGCCCCCATTCTACCCAATTCACCCGCTTTCTCAACCCTCGAGCCCCGAGCGCCCAATTCATGCCCGCGAACCACGCGAAAGCACGCGAAACCCGAAACAGATTCCCCACGCACAGCACGCAGAGGCGAGCCTGGGTGTCAAATCTATCTTATTCACCTATGTGGCAGGAATGTGGGGCATCGCTCTTGTCTAGGTTGGCTGCGACTCATATAATTGGTTTCTGTTGCGGAAAGTCGTAGGGACACGCGGCTCGCGTGTCCACCCCCCAGGGAAGACGACAGGCGAGCGGCCTGTGGCTACACCTGCCAGCGAAGTGCGTGGCCGTGCGATTTCCGCAACAGAAACTAACCAGGGCATGGGACGGCTGAGGCATCAAGACACCTGGGAGCAGCGAACGACATGCCGGCAGGCGAATCGGCACTGAGCGCCGCACTGAGGCCCGACCCAGCGCGCAAGCGCGTGGTGCTGGTGGTGGACGACGACCGCGTGGGGCTGGAGAGCCTCACCGAGGCCGTGGCCGAGATGGGCTATCGCGCGCTCGGCGCATCCAATGGCGCCGCCGCTCTCGCCGCACTCGACCGCGAGCCGGTGGACCTCGTGCTGACCGACTTGCGCATGCCGGACATGGACGGCCTCGAGCTCCTCACGCGCGTGCGCCAGCGCGACTCGCGAGTCTTCGTCCTCCTCATCACCGCCTTCGCCACCGTGAACACCGCTGTCGAGGCGATGAAGCGGGGGGCGTTCAACTACATCATGAAGCCGATTGACCTCGACCAGCTCAAGGCGCACCTTGCGACCGCCTTCGGCGCGCAGGACCTCCTCCTCGAGAACATCCTGCTGCGGGAGCGCATCCAGCACCTGAGCGCGCCCCCCGGCCTCATCGTGGGCCACTCGTTCGCCATGCGCAAGGTGATGGACCTCATCGGCCAGGTGGCCGACACGCAGACCACCGTGCTCCTCCGCGGCGAGAGCGGCACGGGCAAGGAGCTGGTGGCGAACGAAGTCCACCGCAAGTCGCGCCGCGCCCGCGGGCCGTTCGTCAAGGTCAACTGCGCCGCGCTCAGCGAATCGCTCCTCGAGAGCGAGCTCTTCGGCCACGAGGAGGGCGCCTTCACGGGCGCCATCCGCCAGCGCCAGGGGCGCTTCGAGCTCGCACACGAGGGCACCATCTTCCTCGACGAGGTCAGCGAGCTCAGCCCCGCCACGCAGGCCAAGCTCCTCCGAGTCCTCCAGAACCGCGAGTTCGAGCGACTCGGCGGCACCAAGACCATCTCCGTGGATGTCCGCGTCGTCGCCGCCACCAACGCTGACCTCGAGGAGCGTGTGGCCAACGCCACCTTCCGCCGCGACCTCTTCTTCCGACTCAACGTCGTCCCCGTCTACCTCCCGCCCCTGCGGGCCAGGCGCGAAGACATACCGCTCTTCGCCAACGTCTTCATCCGCCGCTATGCCGAACGCAATAGCAAGGACGTCATCGGCATCTCCCCCGAGGCCCTGCGCCGCCTCCAGGCACACACCTGGCCGGGGAACGTCCGAGAGCTCGAAAACTGCATCGAGCGCATGGTCGTCACCTCCACCAAACGCATCCTCGACGTTGACGACCTCCCCCCCGAGACCTTCCCGGTAGCGCCGCCAGCCGCGCGTGTCGGTTCGCTGCGGGACATGGAGGAGCGCGCGATTAGAGAGACCCTTGACTCTACCGCCGGCAACCGCACCGAGGCCGCCCGCATCCTCGGCATCAGCATCGCCACCCTCCACCGACGAATAGACGAATACGGCATCGCAAGACTCCGGAAGCCGGACGAGTAAACCACTCCGCCGCCGCGGCGCCTGCCTGTGCCCGCATGGCTGCATCCTGACATACCATCAAACTGATATGCCACGATCCCCCCTCTCATAATGATTGCAATACACGGTCGTCAGCAGGCGCCCAAACAGGCGCGACATCCAATGCATCGGCACCCACATGCACTCGACATCAGCGCAATAACTGCTTGCGCCATCGCCCCTTACGTCTGGGCCACTGGTCACGGCGGCTGATGCGAGTGCTATCATAGGTCGGCCGGACGGGGATTGGCACGCGGATTGCACATGGGGAAGATGAATGCAGCAGGGGGTGGACGAGATGACCAGAGGTTGAGTCCGATGACGACCCGTCAAGCCAATCTCCTGAAGTCCAGCAGGCGATGCCTGAAGTGCGGCAAGCCGATCTGGACCGACCGCTGCCACCGCCTCTGCGTCGCCTGCGCAAACCGAAACGAGGGCCTCGTGGACGACCGCGGCTCCGTGGCGCACGAGTTGCGGCCCTGGGTTCGCACACTGGTTTACTCGGAGAGCTTCCAGGACTCTGCCGCATCCTTCGGCCTCAGCGCCGCCTTGACCGAAGCTTGAGCAGGGCTTACAACCGAGAGCAACAGCAGGTAGGTGCGCGGGTGCACCTATCGGGCGTTATGCAGGGGGTGTTTGCCGGGGGCACACCCCCTGCGTTTTTTTAACTCCTCTTCAATCGTCCTCGTCGTCGTCCTCGACTCTCCTCCTTTTAGACCAGAGGAATCGAGGACGAGGACGACGACGAGGACGAGGACGATTGAAGAGCAGAGCTGGCGCCCGAAGAGAGGGCGCATGCTTTTTCATGTGCGCTTTCCCTGCCCATTCCTGCTATAATGTAGCGGGCCTCCCAGAGGTCACGGCCAACCCCCCAATTCCCATAGAAGGACGCCTGCATGCTGCGTTGGAACAAGCACACCCGCACCCTGGAGCAGGAAGAACACCACTTCGAGCTCCAGGACATCTCGGACCCCAACCTCTTCCGCGACACGTTCCCCTACGTCGAGGTTCCTCGCATCCCGTTCGACCATCGTCGCGTGCCGATGTGGCCCCCAGAGGAAATCTGGATAACCGACACGACGTTCCGCGACGGCCAGCAGGCCCGCCCACCCTACTCCGTCGAGCAGATCGTCCAGCTCTACAGGTTCCTCCACGAGCTCGGCGGACCCAACGGCGTCATCCGCCAGACCGAGTTCTTCCTCTACTCCGACAAGGACCGCGAGGCGGTCCGTCGCTGCCTCGACCTCGGCTTCCGCTACCCGGAGGTCACTGGCTGGATTCGCGCCACGCCCTCCGACTTCAAGCTCGTCAAGCAGATGGGCCTCCGCGAGACCGGCATCCTCGCCTCCTGCTCCGACTACCACATCTTCCTCAAGCTCGGCAAGACCCGCCGCCAGGCCCTCGACATGTACCTCGCCATCGTCAAGGCCGCCATCGAGCAGGAGATCATCCCCCGCTGCCACCTCGAGGACGTCACCCGCGCCGACTTCCTCGGCTTCGTCGTCCCATTCGCCCAGGCCCTCATGCGCCTCGCCGCCGAGTGCGGCCGCCCAGTCAAAATCCGCGTCTGCGACACCCTCGGCCTCGGCGTCTGCTACCCAGGCTCATCCGTCCCCCGGTGCGTCCAGGGCGTCATCTACGGCCTCATCCAATACGCAAACGTCCCACACGAATGGCTCGAATGGCACGGGCACAACGACTTCTACAAAGTGGTCACCAATGCCGCCACCGCCTGGCTCTACGGCTGCGCCGCCGCCAACGGCACCCTCCTCGGCATCGGCGAGCGCACCGGCAACCCCCCAATCGAAGCCCTCGCCATCGAATACACCGCCCTCCGCGGCGACCCCAACGGCATGAACCTCCGCGTCATCACCGACATCGCGGACTACTACCGCAAGGTCATCGGCTACGAGCCGCCCCGCAACCAGCCCTACGTGGGCGCCGACTTCAACATGACCAGTGCCGGCATCCACGCCGACGGGTTGCGCAAGAACCCCGAAATCTACACCATCTTCGACACCGAGCGCATCCTCGGCGTCGCCCCCACCATCTCCATCACCGACAAGAGCGGCGTGGCCGGCATCGCCGCCTGGCTCGACCTCAAGCTCCGCGGCCGCGGCATCCAGATCGCCAAGGACCACCCGGGCGTCATCGCAATGAAAGACGCCATAGACGCCCAGTTCGCCTCCGGCCGCCTGACCGCCATGAGCCGCGAGGAGCTGCTCGCGCTCGCGCGGAAGCACCTGCCTGAGCACTTTGCCTCGTAGGGGCGCTTGGCCGGGGGGTGGCCCATGATGCGTGATAAGGGCAGGAACGAGGCCACAGCGGTCCAATCGCTCCTATTCGTCGTATCTGTCCTATGAACGTTGGGGACGCTGCCCAACCGGTAGGGAATGCACACTTGCACGCGGAACCGCGCGCGGGACGCGCCAAACCATGGGAAAGGCGAAACTGGGGCTTCACCACGGAGGGCACAGAGACCCCATCGCGGCAAGCCGCAACCAAACGCGGAGGAAGAATCTTTCCGGAAAACAAGATTCTGCATGTTTGTAGCACAGAGACAGACACAGAGAACCGTCTCGATAACCGAACCCTGGAGGGTCGTCACCGCGGATTACGCGGATGGGGTCGGATATGAGGGGGCAACCAGAGCACGATCCCCCATCCACAGATTCGCACAGAGAAGACAGACCAGCTGAGTTCGAAGCCCCGCTTCCGGCGGTTCTTCCGCTGTGGGGATTCGTGCCAGTCTGTGGACGCCTTTTGTCAGTAACCGAAGACCGAGCAGCGATAGCCGAACACCATCCGCATCTGGTGCTTCCCCTGGCCATTTACCCTGCCGCGCGCCAGGACGGAATCCCGCGGCTCTTGACAAGCCGATTCCCCCGCAGTACCTTGTGCATGCAGTGGAGGTGGGTTGAACGTTCGACCTTGATGGCTTCGGGGCGGCACGCGTAATGCCCGGCCAGCCATGCGAGGACAGAGATGCCCTACGATACCGATGACAGGCTGAAGAGCTACCTGGACACGAACCAGCTCCATCGGGAGCAGATGTGCCTTGCGATTCTGGCTCTAGACAAGAGATTCTCGCAAGTGCGGCCCAGACACCCACGGGGAGGTCCAGATGGGGGCAGAGATATCGATGCCGTTTTCCATGGAGGCCTGCGTGCGTACGGCGCCGTCGGCTTTGTAAACCAGGCCGAAGATTCCGAAGAGAAGAGGGACAGAGCTAAACGCAAGTTCAGAAGCGATCTCGCGAGCGCTCTTGGGGTGACGCCAGCGCCTGAGGTATTCGTCTTCTTCACGAACGTAAACCTCACCGTCGGAGAGAAGGACGAGCTAGTTCGAGAAGCCATGGCTAAGGGCATTGCCCACTGCGAGGTTTTCGATAGGGAGAGGCTGAGAATCGCGCTGGACAACCCAGACGGATTCTCGCTGAGATTCCAGTACCTGGGGATTCCGCTGTCCGCGGAGGAGCAAGCCAGTTTCTTCGCCAAGTGGGGTGATGATATTCATTCGCTGATAGCAACAGGCTTTCAGAATGTCCAGACGACCCTTGACCGTTTGCTGTTTCTCCAGGAAGCTTCAAGTCCTCTATCGTTGTTGTGGATGGGATTTGAGCTCGACCGGGTTTACACAGCTCAGGAGATTGGCCATTTCCGGGCCTTCTGCTCAATGTACCTGAAGGAGCCAAGGCTCAACGTACTGTCAATCCTCTTTGGCTCCTCCGATAAGGCGGACCGGATGAGTTCTGACAAGCCGGCCCCAAAGCGAGACATGCGGCCCGGCATTGGATTCGGGATCAGCGGCGGTCAATGGGAGCAGCGGTTGCACCCGTGTTCCGTCACCGGATCGGCAGAGGCGGATGTGCCGGCGGAGAAGTACGAACGAGCGGGGTCGTCTTCCTCAGTCGGGATGCAAGAGGTACGGCTTGTTGCTATCAAGTACTGGAATGTCGCCCTTATACGCCTTTCTCCTATCCTAAGCCTGCGCGACATCGACGAGGCCATGTTCCTCCCAATGCTGAGCCGCTCGTTGGCGCAGAAGCTCAAGCGTGTTCATGTCTATGCTAATGAGTATAAGCTGTTGGAGGTCGATCGAGACCGGCTCGAGATAGATGAATCGCCATTCAGCCCCAACGTCCCCGTCGAGTTCAGCGAACAAGAGCTTGCGGACCCGTGGGTGAGAGTGCGGCCGGTTAGTGCGTCAGGATTCCATTTCTCCTTCGCAGACCAGACACCGCTGCGCACGTTTTCGCCGCGGCAGACAGCAGACTCCATGCCGAAGCGAATCCAGAGATAGAGGCTACGCGGCGGCCACGAGGTCCCAGCCACTTCCCCATCCGCCATCGCGCCCATCGGTAACGGCTCGTCATTCGGGAGCCCTCAGGGGCATACTGACAACAAACGTGGTCTGGCCAGCGCTGGTTCGCCCTTCCGCAGCGGGAATTCCTCGGCGTTCGAATGTCTGCGCGGTTCTCTCTGGCCTGCTCTGTGCTACAAACATGCAGAATCTTGTTTTCCGGAAAGATTCTTCCTCCGCGTTTGGTTGCGGCTTGCCGCGATGGGCCCTCTGTAGTGAAGACCCAGTTTCGGGTTTCGCGTCCTTTCGCGTGTTTCGCGGGCATGAGACCGGTGTTCGGTGGTAGGTGTTCGGTGTTCGGGTACGGAGAGGAGAGCGTCCACAGATTGGCACAGATTTGCACAGATGAAGGAAGCACGGGATCTGAGTCTTGGAGCCCAGCGGCCCTCTTGTTTTCTCTGCTGGCTCTCTTCGGCCCCTCTGCGTGCTCTGCGTGAGACTCTTCCGGTTTCGGGGTTCGGGGGTTGAGAAAGGCTCGCGGTTGTGTAGAATGAGGGCATGAGCAGCGAGAAGAAGATCGTG
>VGYW01000202.1 GCA_016872875.1 Planctomycetota bacterium
AAGATCAGGGCTTCGCCCTGGGCTGATATGGTACGCTCCCTTCGGAGCGTCGGAAGCCAGGAACGTTACCGGAACTGGGGACCATACTCCTCCGCGCGAAGCCACTGGACAGCGCAGGGCGGCGCGTGTAACATGAGCGTCATGGACCTCGACGCATTCATTCGGGCGCTTCAGCGCGACCGCTCGCAACGCGAGCAACTCTACCACGTGGAGGAGCTGCCCGAGCGGCCGGCGACATATAGCGACCTCGCCCTTGAGCCGCCCGTGGCCGCGGCTCTCGCCGCCGGCGGCATCGGGCGCCTCTACACCCATCAGGCGGAGGCCATCGCGCACGTGCGCGCCGGCCGCAACGTCGTGGTCGTCACCGGCACCGCGAGCGGCAAGACCCTCTGCTACAACGTGCCCATCCTCGAGACCCTTCTTGCCGACCCGACGGCGACGGCGCTGTCGGTCTACCCCACCAAGGCCCTGGCGCAGGACCAGTTCCGCGGCCTATCCGAGTTGGCCAAGTTCGTAGTGCGGCCTTCAGGCCGTCCGGGACAGGAACGGGCTGAAGCCCGCACTACGAACTCCCTGGGCTTCGTGGCCGGCCCCTACGATGGCGATACCCCCGCCCCCCAGCGCCGCAAGCTCCGCGACAAGGGGGCCGTCATCCTCACCAACCCCGACATGCTCCACCAGGGCATCCTGCCCAACCACGCCCGCTGGGCGCGCTTCTTCTCGAACCTCCGCCTCGTCGTGATTGACGAGGTCCACGCCTACCGCGGCGTCTTCGGCTCCCACCTGGCCAACGTCATTCGCCGCATGCGCCGAATCTGTAAGCACTTCGGGAGCAGTCCTCAGTTCATCTGCTCCTCCGCCACAATCGCCAACCCGCAGGAGCACGCCGAGCGGATCATCGGAGCGCCCGCCGAGCTTGTCACCAACGACGGCTCGCCCCGCGGCCCCAAGCGCTTCCTCCTCTGGAATCCCCTGCTCCTGAGCCGCGAGCTGCCCGCCCAGGAGGCCCCAGCCGTCGGCGGCGAGCGCCGCTCCGCGCTCTGGACCGCCGTCGAGCTCCTAACCTCCCTGGTCCGTGGCGGAATCCAGACCATCGCCTTCACGCAAACTCGTCTTGCCACTGAACTTATGCTCAAACACGCCCGCACGCTCCTTGAGCCTCGCTCGCCGCAACTGGCCAAACGGGTCCAGAGCTATCGCGGCGGCTACCTGCCCGAGGAGCGGCGCGACATCGAGCGCCGCCTCGCCTCCGGCGAAATCCTCGGCATCGCCTCCACCAACGCCCTGGAGCTCGGCATTGACATCGGCTCGCTCGACGCCTGCATCCTCGTGGGCTACCCCGGCACGATCGCCAGCCTCTGGCAGCGGGCGGGGCGGGCCGGCCGGGGCGCCGACGACGCCCTCGTTGTCCTCGTCGCCCAGAACTCCCCCATTGATCAGTTCCTTATGTACAACCCCGCCTTCATCTTCGGGCGAAGCCCCGAACGCGCGATCATTGACCCCGACAACCCGCACATCGCCGTTGGCCACATCAAGTGCGCCCTCCACGAACTCCCCCTCCCCGACGCCGACGTGCCAAGCTTCGGAGAGTACGCCGAGCCGATCCTGGAACTCCTTGAGGCCAATGGAGTTGCGAAGCACATCGAGGGCAAGTGGTTCTGGGCCAGCTCCGACTACCCCGCCGCCGAGGTCAACCTCCGCACCCTCTGCGGACCAGTCTACACCATCCAGGACACCACCAAGGGCGACCAGGTGATCGGCACGATGGACGAAATCTCCGCCCTCGCCCAGCTCCACGACCACGCCGTATATCTCCATTCCGGCGACACTTACATCGTGAACAAGCTCGACCTTGAGAAGAAGGTCGCCTTCGTCGAGCGACGCGAACTGGATTACTACACCCAGTCCATCCAGTCCTCCCAGATTCGGATTGACCAGAAGGAGCGCGAGGAGCCCTGGGCAGGCGGCTCAATCGGCTTCGGAGACGTGACGGTGACCACTCACATCCCGATGTTCAAGAAGGTCAAGTTCAGCAGCCGCGATAGTTTAGGGTTTGAGAAGCTCGATCTTCCCCCCCAGGAGCTCGAAACCGTCGCAATGTGGCTCGTCCCCTCCGACCATGCCCGCGAGCTGGTCGCCCAGCACAGGCGCGTCTTCGCCGAGGGCCTTGTCGGCATCGCCAACGCTCTGGTCGAGGTGGCCCCGATGTTCGTCATGTGCGACGTGCAAGACATTGGCACCACTGTAGATGCGACGAATCTCGGCCGCGACGCCATCTTCCTCTACGACCGCTACCCTGGCGGCATGGGCTACGCCGAGCGATGCTCCCAGACCATCGCCGACATGCTCAGAAGCGTCCACACCGTCGTCAGCCAGTGTGCATGTCGTGACGGCTGCCCGAGTTGCGTCGGCGCCGCCGTGCCCGCCTTCGCCCTGGGCGACCTCGACTCCTCGGTCCGCGGCCGCATCCCCGACAAGGAGGCCGCCCGCCTCATCCTCCACGACCTCCTCGGCCTCGCCCCCTACCAGGCCCGGCCGCTCCCCCACCCCGACCTGCCCGACCACTCGCCCCCTCGATAGGTCTACAGTTTGGGGGGAGCGGAGTCGAGCAAGCTAGGGTTCGCTGATTACTGTGAGTCCAGAGATCCCGCCGAAATCAGTCGGGTTGTTAGTGACCAACGCGCACCCATGAACCAGCGGCGTCGCGGCAATCCAGGCGTCGCTTTCGCTAATCGTCTCGCGCTTCCGCTCGGCCTGGACGCGGCCCCATGTTTCACAGACGTTCGGTGAGTAGGGAACGACAAGATAGCTCTTGATCGTCTCCCTCAGCCCATCGAGCTTCTTCGGACCCTATCCCGCCAGATAGGCGCCCTTGAACAACTCGCCGACCGTCATGAAGGAGATCGCAAGCGTCTTCCCCTCAAGATGGCGCCTGTACTTCCCTGCGCGGCCATGGCCTTTCATGATGAACGACACGAGGTCTGTATCGAGAACGACGGTGTCGGCCATCAGGCGTCCTCCGCCCGCCTGCTTCTCGTAGCGGCAAGAAATACCTCGAAGTCGGCCTCATCGGTCCAGAGGTCGGCCCCTCGACCCCATACGTCCTCAAGCCGTCTCAGGGGCTGAACGCCCTGCTCTGCGGCCAGTTGCGCCAGCGACGGCTCCTGCCAGAACGCCTCCGCGGAGACCGTCTCGAACCCCTTGGCATCGATCGAAAGGGGTTCGATATCCGTGACCCTGATGCTCGATATTTGACCAGAGGTCGGCTCTTGCGCGGCTTCGCCGATCACGCGGACAAGGCGGCGCAGGTAAGCGTATACTCGGTCTCCCAGTGCCTCGTCGAACTCGCATACGATCGGGGGGCCCGCTGGGGGATGGATGCGGCATCTCTCGCCATCGTGCCGGAAGTCCGCCATGAGCAGTCGCCCCTCGATGGTGAGGGGTATGCGGCCACCCCCGGTCGCCGGCCCTTTGGCTCCCACAACCAGGGCCGGTTGCCGCGGCGTCTCTATCATGATACACCTCCTTACCTGGACACTACTGGCAATACACCACCCAAGGGCGCTTCTCCTCCATTGTCCTAGGATACAGAGCCGGCAAGCTGTTTTCAAGCGACGCGCGCGCGACTATCAGCGGTAGAAGTCAATCCACCCCAACGTGATCGCCTTCGCCGCGTCGCCCAGCAAGCCTTTCGGGACCGTCATCTCGAACCAGCCGCCTTCTTTCGGCAGCCCTTTGATGGGCTTGCCCTGGGCGTCGAAGGCCTGGATGTCCATCCAGTAGGGGCTGGTCTTGTTCAGAGGGGGCGCCTCTTCGTTGTCCTTCCACAACTGGAGCCGCTTCACGGTGCCGTCGTGGCTCCGCACCGAAGTAGTGAGCCGAAGGTCGCCGCTGGTGATGGCGAAGGCCTCCAGGCCGCCCAGGTGGAGCCGCAGGACGAGTTCCTTGGGCCACTGCTCCGCCTTGCGCCCAATCGTGGCTCCGCCAATTCCGCTCTTGCTGATGGCCGAGAGAATGGTCCTGCCGCCCTCCACAGTGACCTTGATGGCGTCGGCCTCCTTGTCGCATTTGATCTCGAATGCCTGCGCGGGCGGCGCCCCGGCTCGCACGATGGTGCTCAACACTGACGACGACCCGCTCTACACGCCCGCCGAGATGCATCGCGCGGACGCGATGCTGCGGGAGACATTCGAGAAGGGCGGCTGCCCTGGGCGGTACAGGTGCAGCTTCTATCCCGGCCCGCACAAGTTCGACCTCCCGATGCAGAAAGACGCGTTCGATTGGCTCGATGCGCACCTCAAGAGCTGAGGCGGCGGCTTCCGCCGGCACCTCAGGATAGCCTGAGATGAGGGCGCGGGCCAGCCCGCGGGGCGGCAGAAGGCAGCCACGGGCGCAAGGCCGTGGAAGAGCGGCACACCCAATGTTCAGCCCCCTAAGCCAGCGCCACTCGTCACTGGCACCAGAATCAGCGGGCGAGCTTGCATTGCGGGGCGATTTGGGTTACTCTCTTGCGATGGCAGGAGCCGAGTCACAGAGGTCACGAAAGGAGGTTGGCATGGGCACGCGACTGGGTCGGCCATTGGCGGTGGTGGCGATGGTGGGGGGGATGGTCCTGTCATTGGGCGACGCGGCACTCGCCGCCGAGAAGTACAGGGCGAAGCTGTTCATGGCGCTGCCCGAGTGGGCGCACCTGCCCGACGGCATGGCCCTCGACGCCGAGGGGAACATCATCCTGGCCTGCCCGAACTACAACGACCAGCGCTGGCCCGCCGTCCTGGCGAAGATTGACAAGGCGAACCAGCTCTCCGTCTGGCTACCCCTCCCCGTGCACCCCAAGACGAAACGCTGCGGCCCGATGGGCATCGCCTTCGGGCCTGACGGCAACCTCTACGTGGCAGACCTCCAGTACTTCTTCGACAAGGACCACGCCTCGCGCCTCCTGAGGGTGAACGTGAAGGACGGCAAGCCCGTGGACGTTGACGTGGTGGTGGAGGGCTTCCAGCTCTCCAACGCCGTGGTGTGGAAGGGCAACGACGTGTTCGTGAGCGAGACGTTCTTCGACACGCCGGGCGACCCGAACAAGAGCGGCATCTTCCGCTTCACCCTCGCCGAGCTCCAGAAGGGCACCATCAAGCTCGAGCCCTTCGGCAAGGACCCCCACCTCATCGCCACCTTCACCACGGGGCCCAACGAGCGGAAGGACAACGCGGGCGCCGACGGGCTTGCCCTCGACAGCAAGGGGAACCTCTACTGCTCCCTCTTCGGCGACGGCGCCATCTACAAGCTCACCTTCGACGAGAAGGGCAACGTGGCCTCCAACAAGCTCCTCATCCGCGACAAGCGCTGCCCCTGCGGCGACGGCATGCGCTACGACCCGAAGACCGACAAGATCTACATCGCCGACTCCCAGAACAACGCCATCCACGCCTTCACCCCCGACGGCAAGCTGGAGACCATCTGGGAGAACGACGATTCCGACGGCGCCGACGGCTCGCTCGACCAGCCCTGCGAGCCGCTCGTGCGGGGCCGCGAGCTGATCATCTCGAACTTCGACGGCAACTTCCCCGGCCTGAAGAACAAGGGCTACGACAAGGTCCACACCCTCTCCGTCATCAAGCTCGACGACTGAGCCCTGTTCCCTCTCCCTCTGGGAGAAGGAGGAAGAGGCCCTCTCCCTCTGGGAGAGGGGAGGGTGAGGGCGCCGGGGGGAGAACCACTGTGAGAGCCACCGAGGGCACTCTGGGCCGCGTGTTCGTCATCCGCCTGGAGGATGGCGACGTTGTGCCCGGCTGCATCGAGCGCTTCGCGGCGGAGAAGGGGGTGAGGGTGGGGCACGTCATCCTCATCGGCGGGATGGGCGGCGGACAGGTGGTCGTCGGGCCGCGGCGCTCGGACACGATGCCGCCCGAGCCCATGCTCCTGCCGGTGGATGGTGCCCACGAGGTCGCCGCACTGGGCGTGCTTGCGCCTGACGAAGCTGGGAAGCCGGTCCTCCACATCCACGGGGCGCTGGGGCGCTCGGGCGCCACCCTCACCGGCTGCCTGCGGCCGGGCGTCACCACCTGGCTCGTCGGCGAGGCCATCCTCTACGAGATCACCGGCGCCGCCGCCACCCGCGTGAGAGACGCACGGACCGGCTTCACCCTCCTCGAACCCCACTAAAAAAGATACCCGCTTTCTTTTTCTGCCGACCACACCGCCCAAGCGTCGTAAGGTAAGTGCTTTCAGCACCTTAACGGCTCTCTACCGGCCGGTCGTGACAAAAAGAAAGCGGGTATCTTTTAGTTGCATTTCCGTCGAGAAGCGCGTAGAATGCTGGCATGCCGTATAGAGAAGCCCCTGGCGGGATCGTGTTCCATGTCTTCAACCGGGCGACCCCCGGGGTGCGCCTGTTCGATGCGCCCAAGGACTATGCAGCCTTCGAGAAGGTGCTGACTGAAGCCCACGAACAAGTCGCAATGCGGACAATCACCTACTGCCTCATGCCGAACCATTGGCATTTCGTCCTATGGCCAAGAGAGGATGGAGACCTATCCAGCTTCATGCACTGGCTCACGCTGACCCACGCGAAACGCTGGCGCGGATTCCACAGGACGGTTGGGCACGGCCATGTCTACCAGTGGCGGTTCAGGGCCTTCCCCGTGCAGTCGGACGCGCATTTCCTGACGGTGTGCCGCTATGTCGAGCGGAACTCGTTGCGAGCTGGCCTGGTGGCCCGCGCGGAAGACTGGCAGTGGGGCAGCCTGTACCGCAGGTTGGCCGGCGATGCTGCCGCTAGGACGCTCCTCAGCGATGGGCCGCTGCCCCTCCCGGACAACTGGGTGGAGGAGGTGAACACGCCGCTGACCGACGACGAGGTCGCCGCGCTGCGGCAGTGCTTGTCCCGGGGCCGGCCGTATGGTGCAGACGACTGGGCGCTAGTGGTGGCGGAGCGCCTTGGCCTCCTCAAGACGTTGCGCCCTCGTGGCCGGCCGCTGAAGGGCTAAGAAAAGATACCCGCTTTCTTTTTTGCCGTCACGGTTCAGCGACCCCTCGCTGGGCAAACGTAAGCTGTTGCAGCGAATGTACATCTGTGCGGATGAGGGCGTGGAGGTGGCGAGAGAGAGCAAAAAGGATACCCGCTATCTTTTTGAGGGCGCTGTCTTTTTGAGGGCGGCTAGATGAGCCACGAGGATGGGTGGGCGGCGTTCAACCTCGAGATGCCGCGGCGCATACCGCGAAGCGAGTTCGACGCCGAGTGCCACTGGGGGCTGGTGAGGGCCGTCACCGGCATCAACGTCGGCGTGGAGAGCCCGCGCGAGCTGAAGCAGGAAGCCCGCCTGGCCTTCATCCGCGCGTGGAACTACGACGTGGTGTTCGGCTGCCTCATCGGGCACGGCGAGCTCGACGCGCTCCGCACGAACATGGGCCACGCCGTCTACGCCGCAGGCGGGATTGACTACGACGCCAATATCCGCTGCCCGTTCAAGTCGCCCGAGGAGGTGCTCGCCTTCGACCCCTGGGCGGCCTACGGTCCGCGCGACAGGGCGGAGTTGACCCGCCGCTTCGACGAGCACTACCGCCGCCAGTGCGAGGCCCACCCCGACGCCGTGAACATGACGGGCGTCTACATCTCGTGCGTGTCGGGCCTCATCGCCATCTTCGGCTGGGAGATGCTGCTGACCGCCGCGGGGCTCGACCCCGAGGGCTTCGGCGAGGTTACGAACCGCTACGCCGCCTGGGTCCGCCAGTACTACGAGGCCCTGGCCGACTCCGAGGCCCCGGTGGTCTACAGCCACGACGACATCGTGTGGACGAGCGGCGCCGTTTTCCGCCCCGCCTGGTATCGCCGCTACGTCTTCCCCAACCTCCGCAAGCACTATGAGCCGCTGGTCGCCGCGGGCAAGAAGATCGTCTTCGTCAGCGATGGCGACTACACGGAGTTCATTGACGACATCGCGGGCTGCGGCGCGAGCGGCTTCTTCTTCGAGCCGCTCACCGACCTGCGCCTCCTCGCCGGCCGCTACGGCCAGACCCACGTGCTGATCGGGAACGTGGACACCCGCGTGCTGCTCAGTGGAAGGAAAGCTCAGATCCGCGCCGAGGTCGAGCGCTGCATCGCCATCGGGCGGGGCTGCCCTGGCTACTTCATCGGCGTCACCAACATGATCCCCGCCAACACCCCGGTCGAGAACGCCCTCTACTACAATCAGGTCTACGAGCGGCTGGCCCGCCGATGAGGGAGCGGGACCGCTTCTGGTGTGCGTAGTGCGTCAGTGAAAAACATACCCGCTTTCTTTTCTGCCGGCGCCGTCCGGCAACCCCTGGCCAGACAGGCGTAATCAGTTGTGGCCAAAGCACATGCGTCTAGTCTGGGCGGATTAGATGGCGGGGGCCAGGAAAAACGATACCCGCTGTCTTTTCTGTTCTGGACGTGTCTTTTCTGGACGGTCGAAAACCCTTTCTACTACAGTCAGGTCTACGAGCAGTTGGCCCGCCGATGAGGGAGCGCGGCGGGTTCCTATGTTCGTAGTGCGGGCTTTAGCCCGTTTCCTCGGAAACGGCCTGAAGGCCGCACTACAGACTGGGGCCACCTTCCTGCACCGGGGCGAAAAAGACACCCGCTTTCTTTTTCTACAGATCAGGCCGACCTAGCGCCGTAACATCTTGTGCTTTCGACTCTTGGGCGACCGGTTGCAGACCTGGGGCGAGAAAAGAAAGCGGGTATCTTTTATCGACCTCGGGGCTCGACCGCGAACTGGGAGGTCCCGCCCGGAGGCTACCTCTTGCCGCCCTGGGCTTTTCTGAGGAGCATCTTGGCGCGTTCGCCGAGCTCGGGCGTGGGGGCGCCGTCGGCCACCTTCTGGAGGGGGCCGATGAGCCTCTTCGCCACGCCCGCGGGCTGGCGGCCGGTGAGGAGCTTGTCGGCGACGCTGAGGATGGCCAGGCCAGCGACGGCCTTGGTCGCGGGGTTCTCGAGGTATGGCAGAATCTGGTCGAGGGCCTCGGGGGCGGGGATGTTGCCGAGGGCGCTCAGGAGTGATGTCTTCTCCTCGTCGCGCTCGACGAGGGCGGCGGCCTGCTTGCACACGGCGAGGCGCTCGGCGGGCGAGAGCTGTTGGTTCCCCGCGAGGCCGATGCAGCCCTGGAGGCAGAGGAGCTTGTCTTTGGCGTTCGGCAGGCTCTTGGCGAGCTCGAGGAGGTCCTTCGCGGCCTCGGCGTCGCGCCAGCCGGCCAGGCAGCGGACGGCGGCGGCTTTGACCTTCTCGTCGGGGTCGGCGACCGCGGCACGGACGGCCTGGAGCGCCTTCTGTCCGCCGACGGAGCTCAAAACTCGCAGTAGGGCGGGCTTGGTGGCGGGCGGCGCCGCGGCGATGGCCGCGACGACCTTCTCGGCGCAGGCATCGGGCTGGGCCGCGCCGCGGCAGACGGCGGAGACCGCCTGCCCCAGTGCATCCGCATCGGCCCCCGGCTTCGCCTTCGCCAAGAGGTCGAGGAGCGCGGGCAGCTCGGCCTCGGTGGCCAGCTCGCGGACGGCCTGGAGTGCGGCGGTGCGGAGCTTTTCGTCGTCCGCTGCGGCCAGCTTGAGCAAGGCGGGGGCGGCCGCCCGGACGCGGCGGCGTGTGGCCATCTGGATGCCCGTGAGCTTGCGGGCGGCGTCGGGGTCGTCCAGCATCGCCAGGTAGACGGCGTCGGCTTCCTTGCTCGGCAGGCTTGCGAGGGCCTCCTGGGCGGCCTTAGCGACCTCTCCGTCGGCGTCGGCGGCGAGCTTTGTGAGGGCTGGGGCGACCTCGGGCTTGGCTATCTGCGCGAGGGCGCTGACGGCGGAGAGGCGGACGGGTCTCTCGCCGCTCGCGGCTGCGGCGGCGAGTGCGGGCACCGCCGTCTCGTCCCCGCGGCAGCCGAGGGCCTGGATGAGCATGCCCCTTCGTTCGCCCGCCTGCTTCGGGAGCTCGCCGACCAGGGCCTGGGTGAACTCCTTGCCTGGCAGCTCGCTCTGCGCGAGGTGGAGCATGGCCGCGAAGAGGAGGAGGTCGGGGCTTCGGAGCTGTTCGGCCAGGAATGCCGGGCCATCGGCGCCTTTGGCGCGGACGATGCCGCGCACCGCGCCGGCACGCACGTAAGGCAGGGCTTTGGAGTCGCGGACCAGCTCGTAGAGGCGGATGGCCTCTGGCGCCTGGCCTGCGGCGGCCAGGGCGTCGGCGCAGCGGAGCGCGCCGTCGCAGATGGGCCACGTGGCGTTCGCCATCGCCTTTTCGAACACCTTGGCGGCCTCGGGGGTGCCGATCTGGCCAATGGCCGCGGCGGCGATGGCGGCAACGTCCTTGTCCGCGTCGCCGAGGAGCTTCGCCAGGGGCTCGACGGCCTTGGCGTCGCGCCGCATGCCGACGGAGTGGATGACGCCGGCGAGCTGGCGGCCCTTGGTCTTGCCGAGGGCGTCGCGGAGGGCCTCATCCACTTCGGGGAACTGCATCGGCTCGAGGGCGTAGCGGGCCATGTGCGAGAGCTTCTCGTCGGGCAGGAGCGCGGCGAGAGCCGGCACCGCCTCCTTGGTGCCCAGGCGCTGGAGCATGCAGCACGCGTCGGCCTTTTCCTTCTGTGTGGCCGCTTCTGACTTCAGCGCGGCCGTCGCCTTCTCAAGCGCCTGCTCGGGAGAGGGCGGCGGGAGCGACGGGATGGCCACTGTGTCGCTTTCATTGACCACGAGGACCTGGGGCTTGTCGTCCAGGGTGTATTCCAGCCGCAGCCGCTTGGGACGCTGCGGGAAGGGGTCGCCGCCGAGGACCTCGTTGCTCACCTGGAAGGCGAGGCGGCCGTCCCTCACCAACGCCTTGACCTTGTCGGTGACGTCGCTTTTCCCGTCGCCATCGGTCGGCTCGTAGGTCGCGCGCGTGATGACGAGCTTGGGTACGGCGCCGCGTGACTGCACCGCCCAGCCGACCGCCAGCGCCGCCACGACGACAGGAACCCACCTTGCCTTCGACATTGCCTTGTCTCCTTGGAGCATAGGATTCGAGGACGAGGACGATTGCAGCCACGCTTCTGTGGTCAGTGGTCCGTGGTCCGTGGTCCGTGGTCCGTGGTCCGTGGTCCGTAGTCCGTGGTCCGTAGTCCGTGGTCCGTGGTCAAAACACCCACGGCGCGCGATTGGCCCGCACGCGGAGGCGGTTGGCCTCGGGGTCGTTGACGAATTCCTCCTTGACGGGGTCGAACTTGAGGCTGCGGCGGACCCACATGCAGATGTTGGCGGCGTGGACGGTGGTCATCGAGCGGTGCATGACGGTGGGGTTGGCCACGGTGGGGCGCCGGCTCTTGATGCAGTCGAGCCAGTTGCGCATGTGGTTCAGCGAGCGCCCGGTGCGGGCCACGTAGTCGCTGAGGAGCTTCTTCTGTTCTGACATGAAGGCCGGCTTGGAGACCTCCAGGCCGCCGTCGCCTGAGGTGGCCCAGCCGTCCGGCCCTTCGAAGCGCGCGCCGCAGGAGCCGCGAAAGAGGTTGACCCCCTTGTAGTTGCCGCGCGAGAGGATCATCCTGACCCCGTTGGCGAAGTGCGTGACCATGCCCTCGCCAAAGCGGTTGTCAACGAACTCGTATTCGACGGGCGAGGTGTCGGTGAGGCCCATGCCCTCCTGTGCCTGTGCGAAGGTGTGCGCGCCCCACTCGCCGATGCAGGAGGTGTGGAAGTCGTAGTGGCCGCGCCAGCCGCCGCCGATGTAGGCGCGGTTGAAGGGCCGCCAGGGGCAGGGGCCGAGCCAGGCATCCCAGTCCACCTCCTCCTTCGGCGGCTCGGGCTCGGCGGGCAGCCAGTCGTGCTTCATGTAGGCGTCGTCCCACGGGGCGATGTGGGCGTAGACGGTGTGGACCTTTCCGAGGCGGCCGGTGCGGGCCAGCTCGTAGCAGAAGACGTGGTGGCCCTCGCTGAGGCGCTGGGTGCCGGTCTGGTAGATGCGGCCGTAGCGCTTCGCGGTGTCCACCACGGCCTGGCCCTCGGCGATGGTCATCGAGGAGGGCTTCTCGGTGTAGACATCCTTCCCCGCCCGCATTGCGAGGACGGACATCAGGGCGTGCCAGCGGTCGCCCGTCGCCATCAGGATCGCGTCAATGTCGGTCCGCTCGGCCAGGAACTCGCGGACGTTTGGGTAAGCCTTGCAGTCGTTGTTCTTGTAGCGTTCGTCCACGACCTTCTTGCAGTGTTCGCGTGCCGAGCGTTGCGCGTCGCAGATGGCCACGAACTGCACGTCCTTCTCTGGGAGCATCCAGCCGAGGACGCCCATGCCGCGCCCTCTCAGGCCGATGCCGCCCACGATGATGCGCTCAGAGGGGGCCACCACGCCATCCTTGCCGAGCGCCCTGGAGCGCACCAGCGCTGGCGCCGCGGCGCCCGCCAGGGTCGCCGCACTGAGGAACTCTCGCCGCGTCCTCATCCCTTCTCCTTCCAAGTCAACGTTTGTAGTGCGGCCTTCAGGCCGTAAGAGCTTCGAGCCACGAGCCACGAGCTTCGAGCAGGCTCGGAGAATGCCTCTTCTCTTGCCGGCTCGACGCTCGTGGCTCGCGGCTCGTGGCTGCCAAGGGACGGGCTGAAGCCCGCACTACGAACTCGCCTATCCTCTTGGGGGGCCCTTTGCCACGCCCCATAGATACTCATCTGCCCGCCTCGTGTCAAATGCCGGCGGGCGTGGGTAGCAGGCGTCAGGACTGGGGGCGGGGCGTCCGCTCGCCGATCTTGTGCTCCGTGCCCTGGATGAGGCGCACGATGTTGCTCCTGTGCCGGATGATCACCAGGAGCGCCACGAGTGCCCCGAAGATGAGGCACTCGGGCTTGCACCAGGAGCGCGCGCCCGCGTTGAGCGGGTCGGGCACGAAGGCCATGGCGAGCGGAATCACCACCACGGCGGCCATGGACGCCACGGAGACGTAGCGGGTGGCGGCCCTCACGGCGAGCCAGGCGGCGCCCCCGATGGCCGTGGGGAGCCAGGCTATCCCGAGGAACGCCCCGAGGCTCGTAGCCATCCCCTTCCCGCCGTGAAACCTGAGGTAGACGGGGAAGACGTGGCCGAGGATGGCCGCGGCGCCATAGGCGATGCCGAGGGCGGGGACGGCGCGGGGCTCGCCGCAGGCAAACAGGCGGGCGAAGAGGAAGGCGGGGAGGACGCCCTTGGCGATGTCGAGGGCGTGGACTGCGATGCCGATGGGGGTTCCGAGGACGCGGAGGGCGTTTGTGGCCCCGATGTTGCGGCTGCCGTGCTGGCGGATGTCCACGCCCTTCAGCGCGAGGCCAGCCAGAAGGCCGAACGGCACGGCCCCCAGGAGATAGGCGAGCAGGCCGCCGAGGGCATAGAGAGCAGGCTGGCCGGGGTCCATCGCTCCTCCTCTGCAATCGTCCTCGTCCCTCGTCCTCGTCCTCGTCCTCGTCCTCGACTCCACTCCCCCAGGCGATGGGAATCGAGGACGAGGACGAGGACGAGGGACGAGGACGATCTCCCAAGCGCGCCGACGCGCTCGGGGCCTGCCCGGCCGGGCGCCAGGCAAGGCCGCGAGCGCGTCGGGAACGCTCTGCCGAGTGCGCCGCGTGGCTCACTTTGTGGCAATGGAAGTGAAGCAGTCGGTCATGGACCGCCAGAACATGCCCAACTGGCCCGTGTGCTTGGCCATTTCCATGGTCGCGATCTGCTCGCAGGTGTCCTTGTCGTCCTCCTCGCAGTTGACGATCTCGTCCACCAGGAGGTTCCACTCGGCGGCGGATACGGTGACGGCGCCCGTGGGCGGGTTTGGGTTGATGATGCTGGAGAGGGAGCCGACGGAGAACAGCGTGTGGTCCACCCCTCCCTTTTCCAGGGCATCGGCGATTTCGCGCAGAGACCGCTTGCAGCAGGGCTGCAAGACTACCCCCATGACACTTCCCCTCATTGCCGATTCTCCTCACGAAGAATGAGGAAAGAGGCGAAAGCGGCGGCCACCTTGCCCGCCGCAGACAAGTGGTAGAACTTTACCACACAATCGCCCAGGTGTCAACAGCAAAAAGCAGGAATCGCGCGGCTGCTTGATTGTGGAGCGCGGCTCTGCTAGAATCAACGCCCATGACCGCAGGAAGAGCACTACCCCGCGCCAGGTTCCTCCTGGGATTGCTCTGGGCCGTGGCGTGCGCGGCGCCGGGAGAGGCCCCCCTCGACGCGACACACGCCCTGGAGCTCCGCAGCGGCTGGGACTACGCGCCCGCCGAGAAGGAGGTGGCACAGGCCTCCGGCCTGTGGTTCACAGGCGGGACGCCTGTGCCACCGCGACTGCCTGCTGGCTGGCAGCCGGTGAGGCTGCCACACCGCCCGGAGGCGGAGCCGTGCGGCTTCTACCGCGCGACCTTCGCGGTCCCGGCAGCTTGGGCCGGCTCCCGCGTGAGCCTGGTGGCGCGGGCGCCCGGCGTCACGGCCTGGGTGTGGCTCAACGGCCAGCTCCTGGGCGTCCGCTACCCCTCGGCGCTCGACGTGCGGCTCGACGCCACCAAGGCCCTCCGCGTGGGGGCCAGGAACACCCTCCTCATCGGGGTGGCACAGCCTTCCAGCCCGGGCGACGGCTTGGCCGCCTGCCGGCTCGAGGCCACGGCCGCGGTGGGCGTCGCGCGCCTCGCCGCGAACCCCTGGTGTCTGGCGGGGGGAGCGGTGGTGGACGTGGCCCTGGATGTGGCGAATGGGGGCCGCGAGCGCTTCGAGGGCAGGCTCGAGCTCGCACTTGAGGCCGAGGCCGACGGGCGGCAGCCCG
>VGYW01000203.1 GCA_016872875.1 Planctomycetota bacterium
GAGGGACGTGCCGGTGGCCGAATGCGATAAATCCCAGGGGGTCTGGGGGACTGGTCCCCCAGAGGCGAGTTCGCCTTTGCGTTCCCGCGGCGCGGAGAGCGTCGCCCGGGGAGGCTCAAGAAGTTGGGACGTTCCCAAGATGTTGGGGCCGAAGACCTGGGGGACCAGTCCCCCAGACCCCCTGGGACTTATCGCTTTGGGGCCACCGTCACGAGGAGACCAGGCGGCGCCCCGAAAGGCGCCGCCCGCGCCGTATGGCACTGCCACGGCGCTCGGGCCTGGCCTGAGCATCCGGGACAAAGTGGTGGATGAATGTCAGACAATCATCCATTCATCCATGCATCCAATCATCCTCTTTGGTTGCGGCCCGAGGCCGCCTTAGGCTACACTATGCGCCAGGGTACAACCCATCTTGAGTGAGGAGAGCGCGAATGGCAGGCTCGGTGATTGCGGCGCAGTTGTACACGGTGCGGGAGTTCACGAGAACGCCGGCCGACATTTCGGCGACGATGAAGAAGGTGGCGGCGATCGGCTACGAGGCCGTCCAGCTCTCGGCCCTCGGGCCGATGGACCCCAGCGAGCTGCGGCGGGTGTGCGACGGCGAGGGGCTGAGGATTTGCGCGACCCACATCGGCTACGCGGCGATGCGCGACGAGCCGCAGGCGGTGATTGACCTTCACCAGACCTATGGCTGCCCCTACGCCGGCATCGGCGGCCTGCCCGCCGAGTGCCGCAACGCCGAGGGCTTCGCGCGCTTCGCACGGGAGGCCTCGCAGGTCGCCCGCCGCCTCGCCGAGGGCGGGCCCAAGTTCGTCTACCACAACCACAGCTTCGAGCTCGAACGGTTCGGCCCCCGCACTGGCCTCCAGATACTCTACGAGGACAGCGACCCGCGCTACTTCCTCTCGGAGCTCGACACCTATTGGGTCCAGCACGGCGGGGGGAGCCCGTCGGCCTGGATACGGCGGCTCAAGGGCCGCGCCCCGTGCCTCCACCTGAAAGACATGGCGAACCAGGGCGGGGCGCAGCTCATGGCCGAGGTGGGCGAGGGCAACCTGGACTGGCCCGACATCCTGGCCGCGGCGCGCGAGGCGGGAACCGAGTGGTACATCGTGGAGCAGGACACCTGCCAGCGCGACCCCTTCGAGAGCCTGGCCCTCTCGCTGCGGAACCTAAGGGCGATGGGGCTGACTTGAGAGCGTGGCTACATCTGTCGTGCCGTTCGCTTTCCCTTGCCCCCGTGCTCGGCACTTGACACGGTTGTTCACCCGCTGTACAATCCAGCCGGAAGCCGGATGCGGCGGGACTTCATTCCTTGTGGTGCTCGGAGGCCATCCCCAGCAGGACCGAAGCCATGTCAAGGATAGACACGAGGCAAGAACCGATCGCTGAGGCGCCCCACGTCGCGCAAGGCTGGCTTGCGGGATTGCGTAAGGAACAGGCAGTGTTCGAGCGCAGGCTGCCGCAACTCCTCAAGAGCCACCGGGGCGAGTACGTCGCAATATATCGGGGGCGTATCATCGCCCACGGACCCGACGATGGGAAGTTGGCATACCAGATGTACACCAAGTTCGGGAATGTGCCCTTCCTGATAGCAAGAGTGGAGGAAGAACCGACCGTCTACGAAATCCCTTCGCCGGAGATCGAGCAATCGGAATGCGAAGCTACGACACGACCCTTTACCCGCCCGGTCCGGTCGTAGCCGTGAGGCTGACGCACCCGGCCACCGACGAGCAGAGCTCCCCCATCCGTGGGCGCCTTGATACGGGCGCCGGGGTGACAGTCATCCCGGAGGGTCTCCCTGTCCAACTGGGTCTGATGCCCCAAGGGCAGATATGGACCACAAGCTTCGATGGTTCACGAACGAAGCGGGACGTCTACTACGTTGGAGTGCGTATGGAGGGCTTCGCGATTGCGAGCGTTCCCTGCGTCGTGGCCCGCAGGAACGACGTCTTGTTGGGGCGCAATGTCCTTAACCAATTCCTGATCATCCTGGACGGCAGGAATCTGGCATTCGACTTGCGGGATGCTTGATGCCACCTTAGAGGCCCCTTCGGAGAGTACTGGATGAGCGTTCGTAAGGCGCGGGTGGCGGACGCGGCGGCGATTCACGAGCTGGTGAACCGCTTCGCGCGCAGGGAGAAGATGCTGCCGCTGTCGCTGGGCCAGGTCTACGAGCGGCTGCGCGACTTCTTCGTGTGCGAGCGGCGCGGCCGCGTGGTCGCCTGCGGCGCGCTCCACGTGGTCTGGGAGGACCTCGCCGAGGTGCGCTCGCTGGCCGTCCAGAGGGAGTATCAGCGCCGTGGCATCGGCTCGGCGCTCTTCAGGGCCTGCGTCGAGGAAGCCCCCAAGCTCGGCGTCAAGCGCATCTTCACCCTCACCTTCGAGCCCGGGTTCTTCCAGAGGATGGGCATGGCACTCGTGCCCAAGGAGACCCTGCCCCACAAGGTCTGGTCCGACTGCGTCCGCTGCCCGCGGTTCCCGAACTGCGATGAGGTGGCCCTGATCGCAGACCTCGACGAGAAAGGCCTCCGCCCACCGAAGGGCGTCTGAAATCAGCAATCAGAAATCAGCAATCAGCAATGAAGCACCTCTTCGGCCCCGTCCCCTCCCGCCGCCTCGGTAACTCCTTGGGCGTGGACCTCCTCACGCACAAGGCCTGCACGTTCGACTGCGTGTATTGCCAGCTCGGGCGCACGACGGAGCAAACGACGCAGCGGCGCAGCTTCGTGCCCGCCGCCGAGGCCATCGCCGAGGTCAGGCAGGCCCTCGATTCGGGCGCCGCGGTGGACTACGTGACGCTTTCGGGCTCAGGGGAGCCGACCCTGAGCCTGGACCTCGGCCGCGTGGTCCGCGCGATCAAGGCTATGACGCGCGTCCCAGTGGCCGTGCTGACCAACGGCTCGCTGCTGGGCCGGCCCGACGTGCAGGCCGACCTTGCCGAGGCCGACCTCGTGGTCCCCTCGCTCGACGCGGGCACCCAGGCGGCCTTCGAGCGGGTCAACCGCCCGCAGGGGATGGACGTTCGGGACGTTGCCCGCGGCATCCGCGACTTCACGCTCGGCTTCGGCGGACAGGTCTGGCTCGAAGTCCTCGTCGTGGCGGGGATGAACGACTCGCCCGACGAGGCCCGCGCCATCGTGGGGCTGCTCGAGGGCGCGCGGCTGGACAAGGTGCAGCTCAACACCGTGGTGCGCGCGCCGGCCGAGGAGTGGGCCAGGCCGGTGGGCGAGGAACAGTTGCGCGAGCTGGCCGCCATCCTCGAGGGGCTGGCGCCCGTGGAGATCATCGGGCGCTACGCCCACAAGGAGCGCGTCGGCCCGGGCGGCGGCGCACGCGAGGCCATCCTGGCCACGCTCGCCCGCCGCCCGTGCGGCGCGGCCGAGCTCGCCACGAGCCTGGGCCTCGAGCGGCCCCTCGTGGCCGAACTCCTCGAAGAGCTCTGCCGCTCAGGCGAGACCGAGCGCGTGCCAGTGGGCGGCACAATGCAGTACCGGATTCCTGCTCGTTCCCACGCGGAGAGCGTGTGAACAAACCGGACCGGCCCTCGCGGATTGGCGTCTTTGCGTCCGGGAGGCCGCCGGCCGGTGACCAAACTCGGCCCTCTACGAGGGGCCGACCGCATTCATTCACACGCTCGGAGCGTGGGTGCGTGTCTAGCGTCGCGTCGGAAGGTTGCCAACCTCTCCCTTGGGGAGAGGTCGCCCGCCAGAGGCGGGCGGGTGAGGGTGCTTCCTACCTCGTCCGCGGCGAGCCAAGCACCCTCACCCCAGCCCTCTCCCCGAGGGAGAGGGGGGGATGGTTGCACCCTCGCTAGAGAGGTACGAGCGTCGGAACGACACCATTTCTCGTTCCCACGCTCCGCGTGGGAACGGCGGGCACGGACGCTCCGCGTCCGTGGCCTCGACGCAGAGCGTCGCAGGCGTGCGTTCCCACGCAGAGCGTGGGAACGAGACCGAGACGAACGCCGCGATGACTCAGAGGAGACATCAATGGGCGACTACTGGAGCCGTGACCGCGAGCTGCGGTTCAATCGGATCGAGGCGGAGGCCGCGGGCTTCGGGCTGCGCATCCGCGAGGTGAACAAGCGGGTGAAGCCCTGGGGCGGCTTCGTCCGCTTCGACGGGGAGTCCCTCGATGCCTTTCGGCGCGCCTACTGGCAGAAGGGGATCAGCCCGTATTGGCGGGCGGTGCTCGCCGAGCTCTGGCAGGTGCAGGACCGCGAGCAACGCCAGTTGACTCTCGACTCCAAGCTGTTGCTTCTCGAGCCGGGCAAGCGCTTCAGCCTCCAGGCCCACGCGCAGCGCTCCGAGCTCTGGCGGGTCATCGAGGGGCCGGTCCTCATCGTCCTCGGCGACGACGAGGAGCGCCTCCGCGAGATTGAGGTCAGGCCGGGCGAGGTCATCCGCATCCCCTCGCGCCAGCTCCACCGCGCCTCAGCGCCGGCCCTCCATTGGGCCATCCTCGCCGAGTTCTGGCACCACGACGACCCCGCCAACCCCTCGACCGAGGACGACGTCATCCGCCACGCCGACGACTACGACCGGGTGGGCGAGGACATCGAGGGGGACTGAGGGGCCGCGCTCACTCGCGCAGCCGGTCCTCCACGATTGCGCGGAGGAGGGCGAACTCGAGGTCGAAGACCTTCCGAAGCTCGGGGTCGGGCACGACGTCGCCCGTGACGCCCATCTGGGCGTCGCTGAAGCGCGAGCCGAAGCCGAGCGCCACGACGCGTCCCCTGCCGTAGCTGGCCGTTGCGGCGGCCGGCTTGCCGTCCAGTGTGATGAGGGGCTTCCCGCCTTCGACCTCGCAAGCTGAATGCACCTGTGGCGCGGGCCAGCCCTCCGGCCCGGCGAGCACCCCCTGGTGCTTCGTCTGCCGCTTGACCTCGAGCTCGAAGGGCCACAGGAGGCTGTTGGCGGTGGACTTCTCGTTCTCGGGGGAGTCCACCACCAGCACCCTGCCGCCCTCCTCGACGTAGCGGACCAGGCCGGCCAGGAAGTCCGCGGGCACCGCGCGGCTCGGGTGCAGGAAGACCAGGAGGTCGCCGCCGAACGCCTCTGGCCCGCTTCGGCGCGCGGTGAAGTAGCCGAGGCGGAGCACCCAGCGCTCGAAGATGCCGAAGCCCTCGGGCTTGCCCCCGATGAAGCCGCTCTTCGAGAGCAGCGCGTCGGAGGCCGTGCGGTCGATCACCACGCGGGTCATTGGCCTCAGGGCCGCCGGCATGGGCATGGCCGCGCGATGGGCCGCCCGCACGCCTACGGCGGCGGAGGCCCACCCGAGCGTGCCCGCCGCGAGGAGGACCACCCAGGCATCGTCCCAGCCGCGCGCCAGGCGGAACGCCAGGGCGAGCAGCGCCAGCCCCAGGGCGAGGAGGAGGCCGCGGAGGTAGCCGAAGCCGCCCGCGCGGTTCAGCCACTCGATCATGCCGAGCATCAGCTCGGCCTTCCCAGGCTCGAAGGCGCTGAAGTTCGAGAACACGGTGGAGTCGGCGAAGGCGACGACGCGTCCCCGGCCGCGGGTGGTGGCCCAGAGCTGGACGAAGGCGCCGTAGCGCATGTCGGGGCGGTCCTGCACCTGGGGGTAGAAGTTGCTCGCGTGGTAGTCGGCCGGCAGGCTCTTCAGCCCGGTGCCGAGGATGACGGCTCGGCCGCGGCTCAGCCCCGGCGCTATCGAGGCCGACACCGCGAAATCGAAGGGGGGCAGGTGCTGGACGATGGGATGGGGCACGAGAGGCTTGAGGTAGAGGTCGTCGAAGACGGAGTCCACGCCGAAGAGGCAGTCGTAGCGGAACTCGAAGCCGAAGGCGCGTGCGACGCCGTTGATGTGGCGGCCGGTGCCGAAGACGTCGGTGTGCTCGCCGACGAGCATCAGGCCCCCCCCGCGCTCGACGAAGCGGCGGATGGCCGCGACCTCCCCGGGGTCGTAGCGGCTGGTGGGGACCTTGACGATGAGGACGCCGCAGCCGTCGAGCGCCGCGTCGTCAATCGGGGTGGTGAGGCGTCCCATGTCGTAGAAGCGGGAGCAGTAGTCGTAGATGCAGGCGTAGTTGTAGCCGGAGTCGTGGCCGTACCAGGCGGTGTCGAAGGGCCGCTGGGTCGGCTCCCAGGTCGAGTGGTGCTCGTCGACGAGCACGCGGCCCTCCTTTCGGCGCCCAGGGGGGTCCCACCAGGCCCAGGCGCACAGCGCCGCCACCGCGAGGCCGGCGAGCGCCGCAGGAGCGATCTTCGATTTTCGATTCTCGATTCTCGATTCCGGTCCGCAATCCGCGGTCGGCACTCCGCAATCGCTGGCGAAGCGCCAGGCCAGGGCCACGGGGGGCAGCAGGAGGAGCAGATGGACCCAGGGGCTCCAGAACTGGGTCATCAGGTCGAGCGGCGCCTCGTAGTCCGTGCGCAGGAGGCGATGTGAGTAGAAGGCCATCAGGAGGCCGGCGCGGATGGGGAGCCAGGCGAGGACGGCGAGGCACAGGGCGCCCACCGGCCGCCAGAGGGCGAGGAGGCCGAGGCGTCTCCTCCAGGCCTCCAGCGCGAGCAGCACGGCGCCCCCCACAACGAAGGCCAGCGACGCCGGGTCAACGAGCAACCCCCACGTTGCGCCCAGCGAGTTCACCTGCCGCATTGACCAGATAGCGACGCGCGAGCCGTCCACGGCGGCCTCCATGCCCAGCAGCCGCGCGATGCCCCCGAGCAGGTGCGGGAGCGGCCAGGGCAGCTCGTGCGAGCGCGCCGTCAGGCCCGCGTAGGCGGCCAGGGCAAGGCACTGGCCCAGGAGCACCGCCCCAGCCGTCTGTAGTGCGGCCCTCAGGCCGTTCGTCCGATGCGGGCTGAAGCCCGCACTACGAACAGGGAGGGCGTCCTGAAGGAGTCCCAGCGCCAGGAGGAGCAGCGCCGCTCGGTAGGGCCACGGCGCGAGCCACACGGCTGGCAGGAGGAGCGCGAGAGCAACCGCCGCCGTGCGCCGCGCCGGAGTTCGCAGTGCGGCCTTCAGGCCGGCTCCGGGAGTTTGTAGTGCGGCCTTCAGGCCGGCTCCGGGAGTTTGTAGTGCGGCCTTCAGGCCGTTTCCCACGTCGCGGGCTGAAGCCCGCACCACGAACAGGCCAGTGCCCACCACAAGGGTGATCGCCCAGGCGAGCCAGTTGGCCTGGTGGTAGTAGCTCAGGCCCAGGAGCCACGAGGTGGCGAGGAGAGCGACGCCGAGCCAGTGGCGGGTCATGGCGTGGCTCCTTCCACGGGCGGCGTCGGGGGCCGCACGGGCTCCTGCTTGGGCGGAATCCACGCCGGGCGGTCGGTGAGGTAAGAGAGGAACCAGCGCCAGAAGTCCGCGTTCTCGCGCATCCCTTCGAATGGCGAGCCGTCCTCGTTCTCGAGGTTCTTGTTCATGGCGAAGCAGGTGTCGCCGATGAGGACGACCTTGCCGCGCCCGACGCGGCGCAGGCAGATGACCGTGGTGTCCTTCGGGCCGTAGGCAATGGGCTGGGCGCCGGAGAGGCTGGCCTCGACGGGCCAGGCGGCGTGGAAGCGGACGTGGCACATGTACTGCTGGCCGGGGTTGACGTATGGCGACTTGAAGTGGCCGAGGGGCGCGGGGGCGTCGGCTGAGCGCCCCGAGGCGGCCCGCGCGCTGCCGACGTGGAGGCCGAACTCCGCAAGGAGCGCGCGGCTCCCCGCGTCGTCCCCGCAGCCCACCGTGCAGATGAAGATGCCGCCCTGCTCGACGAAGCCGTGGATTGCCCGGCGTTCCCTTCGCGTGAACGCCTTGGAGGGGGCAACGGAGACGAGGAGCGCCGCCCGGCTGAGCCGCTCGGCGGTGAGCTCGGGCAGGTTCAGCGCCAGGTAGCCGTTGCGCATCAGGGTCATCGCGAGGGCCGCCGTGCCGTCTGGGCGCCACGACTCGTCGCTCTCGGCCCCGATGTGGGCGCCGTCGAGGTAAGCGAGGTTGTTGGGGGACTGGCTGCGGCCGTCTGGGAGGACCTCAGCGGCCTTGCGGCTGACGGCCGCGGAGAAGGCGAGGGAGAGGCTCAGGATGAGCGCGGCGGCAGCCGTCCGCTGCGGGTCGGCGCGGAGGGCGAGCGCGGCGGCAAGCCCGAGCGCGGCGAGGAGCCCGAGCGCCTGCCGCCAGGGCGCCTGCGGGCTTGCCGCGCCGCTCGCGGCGTAGGCCAGCAGGCGCGAGCTGAAGACGTGTGCGCCCACCGTGATGCCGTTGGTCATGCCCGAGGTGTCGCCGAAGGCGATGACTCGCCCCTTGCCGAGGGGCTGCTCGGCGGCGAGCACGAGGTCGCCGAGCTTCTCGCCGGCGTCGTAGCGGCGGTTGCCCATCATGGCCTCGCCGCTGCCGGGGTCGCCGGGGTCGGCCCAGCCCCAGCGGCCGACCAGGAGTGGCCTGGCCGGCCAGCGGGCGGCGACCGATGCGCCGATGACCACGCCGAACTGGTTGCGGTCGTCGGGCACTCCCGCCGTGGCCGGGTGCGCGAGCGGCTCGTAGGATTGAAGCCAGCCGCCGACCTCGAACATGGCCGAGTCGAAGCGGACCCGCATGGCGGTGGGCGCGAGTGCCTCGTTGAAGCAGTTGCCGCCGCCGCGCTCGCGGACCGTGTGCTCGCCGAAGACCAGGAGCGCGCCGCCGCGCCGCGCCACCGCCCAGAGCCGCTCCAGTTGGCCCTCCTGCCACGGCTCGTTGGGGTAGAGCAGCACCACCGCGTCGGCGTCCCGAAGGTCCGCCTCGGAGAGGTCGCGAGACACCACGCACCTGGCTCCGAGGCTCTCCAGAAAGGTCGGCAGGAGGCCGTACATGCCAATCGAGAGCCGCCCGTACTCGCCGTGGGCCGGCTTGAGCCAGTTCAGGAAGCCCTTCTCGTAGAGGACGATCTTCCTCCCCTCGAGGCCGGCCCTGCCCCAGCAGAGGGTGGTGAGGAGCGGCAGCAACAGGGCCAGCCCCGCCGCGACGCCCATCGCGGCAACCCGCGAGCAGAGGAAAGAGCGGGCAGTGGACAGCAGACGGTTGGCGGCGGACAGCCTGCAATCGTCCTCGTCCCTCGTCCTCGCCTCGTCTTCTCCCGGCTTCCTCGCGGAAGAGCGGGCTTCTGTGGATTCCGTGGCAGGCGCACGGCGCAGCAGGAGGGCCGCCACGGTTGCGTGGAGTCCGGCGGCCAGGGCCGGGAGGTTCCAGGGGATGAGGGTGCGGAGCGCGCCGGCCCAGGTCCAGCCATCCTCGGGCTTGGGCTCCGGCAGCGCCGCGAGCAGCCTGGCCGAGAGTGCCAGGGCGAGCAGGTAGGCGAGGTGAGCGGCGGCGATTGCCGCCGCCGTGTAGAGCGTTCGCGGCGTCCGCGGGGGCGCGGCGTGCGCCAGCCAGGCGGCCGCGAACGCCGCCATAGCGGCGAGGAAGTCGATGCCGCCGAAGGTCGCGCCCACCCAGAGCGGCTCGCCCGCGAGCGCTCCGCCCAGGCGCCCCAGGGCGCGCCCGCAGGCATCCGCCGCGAGCCAGAGCGCCGGCACCGATGTCAGGGCCAGGCGGTACACCCCGAGGACCGCCGCGGCGAGCGCCGCGGCGCGGAGCGCCCGCCCGTCCCCTGGTTGTTGCGCGATGGCCAGGCCGGCCAGAGCGACGGCCACCGCCATCACGTTCACGGGCGCCAGCGGCGAGGCCGTCAGCACGAGGGCGAGCGCCACGCCGCCCGCCGCGGCCAGGAGGCGGGGCCACGGCTGCGCGCGGGGGGGCCACGCGGCGACGACTGCGCCGCCGAGGGCCAGCCACGTGAGGGCGTGGCGGAGTGGGTGGGCCAGCAGCCCGGTCGAGCCCGCCGCGAGCCACGCGGCCGCCAGGCCGGCGGCCGCGGAGGCCGCCACAGCCACCGGAACCTCCCGCAGGCTTGCAGCCCTCGGAAGGTTGAGGCTGTCGTCAATGGGCGAGTCCGGCCTCTTCACGCGGCCCTCAGGTCACTCGGATAGGGAAGGGGGCGGCCCCAGTGGCCGCCCCCGTTGTCTGCTAACCTCCCGAAGGTTTGACAGCGTCCCAAGTCCTTGAGATCGTGAGTGTGCCTGCGGCCGGTGCGTCGGGGGCTTTGCCCCCGAACCCCCAGGATTTTCCGCTTTCGGGCCGCCGGCACCCCAACAGGAAAATGGCCGCGCTGGCCTCCAGGAGACGTGCCGGTGGCCGAATGCGATAAATCCCAGGGGGTCTGGGGGACTGGTCCCCCAGAGGCGAGTTTGCCTTTGCGTTCCCGCGGCGCGGAGAGCGTCGCCCGGGGAGGCTCAAGAACTTGGGACGTTCCCGAAGGTTTGGAACCTTCGGGAGGTTAAGGGTAGGTGGTCCTCCGTCACATCGGCTTCCCTGCTTGCGGTTCCCCCGAAGCAGCCTGGGCGGGCATCGGAGGGCACTTGGTGGTCTTCACCGGGCAAGGGGCTTCGGCCGCTGGCGAGGCCCGCGCAAGGCGCATCTCGCCCGTCGGGCCCGCTGCTCCACGGGTGATCGGGGTACAGACGTTGACCCGGATGGGACACTGCGTCTGCACGCTCGGGCAAACGGTCTGGAGGGCCGTGCAACTGGTCAGGAACGGCGGGCAGTTGGTGGCCACGGGCGGACACTGCGTGGCGCCGCTCACGACCGTGATGCAGTGGGTGCTGACGGGCGGGCAGAAGGTGGAGACAGGGGGACACCGCGTGGCGTCGGACTGAGCGATGGCGCACGCCGTGACGACGGGCGGGCAGGACGTGGTGGCCGGCGGGCACCGGCTCACCGTCGGCGGGCACAAGGTCGTCACCGCCGGGCAGTGGGTGTCCTGGAAGCTGCACTTCGTCGGCGTGGGCGGACACCATGTGGTCCAGGGCGGACAGAGCGTGAACTCCGCCGGGCAGGACGTTGTCAGCGGGGGGCACAGTGTCTGCTGCACTGGCGAGAGGGTGAGGACTGGCGGGCACTTGGTCCGGATTGGCGGGCAAGCGGTCTCGGCCCCCGGGCACAGGGTGATGGTGCCCACTGCGCACTGGGTCGGCGTCTGCGGGCAGAAGGTGGTCCTGGGCGGGCAGACGGTGAGCTTCTGCCGGCAGGCGGTGAGAACCGGCGGGCACAGGGTGTCCACGGCGGGACACACCGTGAGCTTCGCCGTCACGCACTTGGTGATGGTCGCCGGGCACAGCGTGTCGTTTGGCGGGCAGTGGGTCGCCACCGGCGGGCAGCGGGTCTGGTCGCCGGGGCAGAAGGTGTCCTTGACCGCGCACACGGTTGGCTGGTTCGGGCAGTTGGTCTGGACCACTGGACACAGGGTCTGGAGTGGCGGGCAATTGGTCCTCAGAGTCGGGCAGATGGTGCACCCTGTGCGGCAACTGGTGGGCAGTGGCGGGCACTGCGTGGCGAGCGCGGGGCACTGGGTCTGCGCCTCCGGGCACTTGGTGGTCGAGGGCGGGCAGTGAGTGGGATTCGGCGGGCAGCGGGTGTCGGCGACAGGACACCGTGTGTTCGAGGGGGGACAGAGGGTGTCGGAGGCCGGGCAGCGGGTCTGGCTCGGCGGGCACAACGTGGTGAAGGTTGGGCAGAAGGTCTCCGACCGCGGGCAGGTGGTGAGGGCGACGCTGATCGCGCAAGCGGTGGCCAGTTGCGGGCACGTGGTCTGGCGCTGCAAGCAGGCCGTGAAGGTGGGTGGGCAAGAGGTGTCCACAGGCGGGCAATGGGTGTTGAAGGCAGGGCACCGCGTCTGCTGAATGGGGCACTTGGTCTGCTCCGGCGGGCAGAGCGTGATGCTCGGCGGACAGGCCGTGGCCTGAGGCGGGCACTTGGTCTGGACCTGCGGGCACCTCGTGTTCTGCACCGGGCACCTGGTATCAACCACAGGGCACTTGGTCAGAGTGGCCGGGCACTGGGTGGTGGCGATTGGGCAAAAGGTCTGCGCCGCCAGGCCCGCAGTCGCGACCGGGGGGCACTGGGTCTGGAGAGGAGGGCAGCTCGTGTTCTGCGCCGGGCACCGTGTGTCCACTGGAGGGCAGAGGGTGGTCTCCGGCGGGCAGAGGGTTTGCTCAGGAGGACAGTGCGTGGCGGTGGGCGGGCAGGCGGTGTCCTTCGGCGGGCACTTGGTCTCGGCCGCCGGGCACAGCGTGGTCACAGGCGGGCACCGCGTCTCGGTCGGCGGGCACTGCGTCTCCACGGCCGGGCACACCGTCGGCTGCTGCGGGAACACCGTCTCGACCGGGACGGGTTCCTGCGCGGCCGCGGTTGCCGCGGCCAGGCAGACAAGTGCCGCCGTACAGGCGATCTCCAGACATCGCTTGGCTTGGGTGACGCGCATAGGCCGCCTCCTTTCCGACACGCCAGGGCGGTGGCACGCAGCCTTCGTGCCACCACGCCGGCCGTGTGGTTGAATCCGGCCCGCAGTCTCCCGTGGGATTGCCGCCCCGTGTGGCTGTATATATTGATTATACCTGAGCAGCGCGCGTTGTCAAGCATCTCAATCGAGATTTGTGCCAATTCCTCATCCGAGCGTGAACCGGCTCCCCTCGCGGCCGGCCAACCAGTCTACGATCAGCCACGCGCCCGCGGTGGTGAAGGCGCCAAGGACCATGCCCAGGAAGAGCGGGCGGGTGCGGCGGTAGAGCGAGATGCCGCCCATCCGCAGGACAATGACCTTGATGAGCCAGGCGACGAAGATGCTGAACCAGACGTGGAAGGTGGGATGGGTGAGGCCCACGGCCAGCCCGGCCGGGTGGAGGGGCCACCAGGGGAACCTGTAGCGGCAGAAGGTCAGCACGGCCATCAGGGCGGCCCCTATGCCCAGGAAGCCCATCTTCCACCAGTTTGTGCCGCCAGACGTCCCCTCCGGCACCTGCACGTGCTCCCTGATCCAGGTGGCGGTGCACTCGGCCATCGGGCCGAACTGCCAGCTCGCCCGCGCGCTCATCCCGCCGTGGGCGTAGCCGATGAGCAGTATGGCGATGGTGGAGCTGAGGATGCCGACGAGGAGCGCGAGGAGCATGGCCCCGAAGAGCGGACGGGACCGCACGCCCGCGGCGTCGCCCAGCTTCGCGCCCGTGGCCGCCGAGGTCATCACGATGGTGCGCGTGTCGCCCGACCAGGTGAGCGCCATGCCGAGGTTGGCCACGCTGGCCGGACCGAGCCCCGCCGGGCCGAGGATGCTGTGGGTGAGGGCCGAGGGGGTCACAGGCGTCCGCGCGTAGGCCAGCCCCGCCTCGCAGATGATCTTCGTGAGGCCCAGGAACGCCACGAGCGCCGCGACCACGAACAGGCAGGCGTGGCCAACCGCCATCCCCGACCGGCTCATCCAGGCCACCACGTAGGCCAGCCCGAGCACCAGCCCGATGAGCGCGCCGCGGTACGACAGCAACTCGCGGCTGTCGTCCACGTCGGGCGCGTTGAACAGCGCCTTGCGGAACACCCCCCGCAGGTGTCCGCGCGCCACCCACAGGCCCAACACCACAAAGGCGGCCACGGCCCCGAACGCCTGGTATGCCTCGGGGGGGAAGCCGGGGTCGGAGTAGAGCTCGCGCGGCCCGATGTCGAAGCCGATCGTGCGGAAGACGGCCTGCTGGATGAGGAAGAACCAGGCGAAGAACCAGAGGCTCAGCAGCACGTCCGTGTTCACGAGGTACGACAGCCCGATGACCTCGAAGCGGAGGTAGCACGAGACGCCCAGCACCTGCGGGATGATGACGAGCCACGAGCCGAGCTCGATGGGGAAGGGGAGCGCGTCGGGCGCGTACTTCTGGAGCCCGTTGTAGCTGAAGATGACGGCTGGGATGGCGAAGCCGACCCACATGGCCTTGGAGCGGAAGAGCGCGGGCCAGCGGGCGCCGGGGTTGCCCGTCGCCGCGAGCTCGAGGGGCAACTGCGCGAGCGGAAACGTCAGCCGCTCGTGCTCCACCCACTGGCGCCGCAGGAGCGTGACGGAGCAGACCATCACGAGGTAGACGCAGAGGATGAAGCTGCTCCACCAGACGAGCGGCACCAGCCAGGCCCGCCAGGGGAGCGCCTCGCCGGGGGGCAGCCCCTCGAAGAACTGCCGCAGCGCCAGCTCATCCGTCGGCGCCACCCAGTCCTTCACGTACGGCAGAATCGTCTCCGACCAGGCATTCTCCGGCGAGGCGTAGTAGCGCAGGCCCCCGATGAGGCCCATCATGTTCATCGTGAAGCCCCACGACGGGATGGCCGAGGCCACGACGAGCATCACGTAGACCGTCACCAGCTCGCCCGCCGAGAGGCCCACGCGCGGCCCGATGCAGCGCAGCAGGCCGTTCACCGCGAAGACCAGGAGGAAGAACAGGAAGATGGCGCCGCCGGTCGAGAAGTCGGCGCACAGGGCCGAGCCGTGGATGACCAGCACCCCGAACGGCTCGCCGGCGGCGAGTGCCGCGCACAGCAGCGCGCCCACGAGCAGCGCGCGGAGCGTCACCCCGCGCTCCGTGCCGGGCGCCTGCTCCGAACCGCCTGCGCGGTTTGCCGCCATAGCCGCCTCCGACCCTCGCCGGGCGGCTCATTATACAGGAGAGCGCCGCATGCCGCAAAGAAGCGCCGCACGCACGCCCCGGGGCGTTGCACCACGGTCCTCCCCCTCCCCCTCTCCCTTGGGGAGAGGGCCGGGGTGAGGGTGCTCTTCCTTCCCCCTCTCCCTTGGGGAGAGGGCCGGGGTGAGGGTGCTTCTCTTCCCCCTCTCCCTTGGGGAGAGGGCCGGGGTGAGGGTGCTTCTCTTCCCCCTCTCCCTTGGGGAGAGGGCCGGGGT
>VGYW01000204.1 GCA_016872875.1 Planctomycetota bacterium
CACGTAGTCTCCGCTTGGACCATTGAGGATTGGAGTTTGGGGCTTGTTTGGCGCTTGGTGCTTGTGGTTTGGTGGTTCCCGCATTTCTCACCAGCCGCTGGTGAGAAATGCGGGTTAGGCCGTCGCATGCCAAAGGGACGGGCTGAAGCCCGCACTACAAACAAGCGCGACACGCCGGCGCCACCCGTAACTGAGGCATTACCCGGCGCGAGCCGGGCGGGAAGGGAACACCCATCCGGCCACCCTGTGCCCTCCTCACAGCCCCGGATAGAGTTTCCAATCGCCCCGCTTCCGTTCAGGCCACCACATCACCCCGGCCTTCCCACTGTCGAGCTTCTCGAGCGCATCCATCAGCCCTCTTGGCCCTTCCCTCTCAACAAGTTCCCAGTAGTAGCGCCAGTACGCCTTGCCAAACGCACGGTCGCCGCCCCAAATGCCCTGTTCCTGGTATCGCGCCGCGCGTCGCTGTTCCCCTCTGTGGCCATGGCCATCGCGCCTTCCCCCCCTCGAGGCAGGGGCCTGCCGTCCCTGCGGGACTGCCTGCTTCTGGCGCACGAGTCCGGCGGCTGAAGCCGCCGGCTACCCACTGTGCTCCCTTCGGGAGCAAGACGCCGCGACGCGCGGGCGCTCAGTCGCCGCATCGCGTCCGCACGCCGGTGGGTGGCACCCTCAAGCTGGGCCAACCCCCCGGCGTTACATTACTTGTGCAGAGGCCAACAAGGCGGCGAACTTGGGTCACGCGTCACGGGTCACGCGTCATTTCTTCAAGGGCTCAAGGTAGATCTTGCGGGCCTCCCATTGGGAGCCCTCGCTCTGGATGCAGACCTTGCCGCTCGTGTCGGAGCACTCGTGGGCCTCGTTCATCAGCTTGCCGTTCACGCTCGGCAGCACGGTGTCGCCGTCGCAGACGATTTCGTAGGTGTTCCATTCGCCGACGGGCTTCTCGTTGTGGGGGTGGAGCTTCTTGACGTTGCGGCCGTTGACTCGTTGGCCGCCGGCCTTGTGCTCCTTGAACTCGAAGCCGCCGATGACCCAGAAGTCGCCCTGGGCCTGGTGCTGGCCCTGGCACTCGAGGCTGCGGGGCCAGACGCCGTCCTTGCCGCTCATGTGGACCAGCACGCCGCTGTTGCCGGGCTTGGTGAAGCGCCATTCCATGACGAACTTGTAGTTCTTGTACGCCTTCTCGGTGCGCATGTAGCCGGCGGGCCGGCCGGTGCACTTCACCACGCCGTCCTCCACGAAGAAGGTCTTCTCGGGCTCAGCGCCCGCGATGAGCTTCCAGCCGGCCAGGTCCTTGCCGTTGAAGAGCTCGATCCGCTCCTTCGGCTCGATGGCCTCCTCGGGCTCGCCCGCCCAGGCGGGCAGCGCGCACGCCGCGAAGAACGCCGCCAGCACCCACGCAGTTTTTCCCATCGCCTTGCTCCTCAGAAAGCTCTAGACACACCAGGGAACTCGCAGATGAGTATAAGCACGCTCCCAGTGGGCGTCAACTGCGGAAATGCCCCGCGCCACTCCGGCCGAATGGCGTGGGGGGTTCGTAGTGCGGCCTTCAGGCCGTATCTTCCTCTGGCCCCCACCCCGGCCCCCCCGCGAGCGGGGAGGGAGAAGACGCGGGGCGCTGAGGCCCCGCCCACAGCACGGGCTAACCCGCATTTCTCACCAGCGGCTGGTGAGAAATGCGGGAACCACCAAACCACAAGCACCAAGCGCCAAACAAGCCCCAAACTCCAATCCTCAATGGTCCAAGCGGAGACTACGTGGTGTTGCCCGCGACCCTGGGGGCTTGCTTTGGTCATTGAGCATTCCGGGCTTGGAGATTGTTTGGTGCTTGGCGTTTGGCTCTTGGGATTTCCCGCATTTCGTGAGAAATGCGGGCTAAAGCCCGCACCACGAGCTCTTCGCGCTGTCTGAGAAAGGACGAAGCGAGGGACCCCGTTTTGGGGTCCCTCGCTTCGGGTTGCAGCGTCGTAGGGGCAGCCGCGGTGGCTGCCCTGGGCGGCCACAAGGGCCGCCCCCTACCGGGTGCGGCGGCGGCGACGGAGGAGGGCGAGCGCGCCGAGGGCGAGGAGAGCGAGGGTGCTCGGCTCGGGCACTGCCAGGGCCGTCAGGCCGGTGAGGTAGATGCCCCAGTCGCCGGCCTGGCCAAGGACCTCGAGCGTCGCGTCGCTGAGGTCCCACAGGTAGAGGTGCTGCGGGTCGGCCAGGTTGCCGACGTCAATGGTGTACTGGAGCGGGTTCGTGGTGGGGTTCCAGGGCTGGCCGCCCACGAACAAGTTGTCGGCGTAGAAGACAGGGATCCAGTCGGTGGACAGGATGACGCCGCCCTCGCCGAAGACGCGGAGGGTGAAGCTCTTGTCGAAGTGGAGGTCGCCCACTATGGTGATGAGGTCGGCCTGCGCGGGGCCGTTGTTGAAGCTCCACTCGTAGACCAACCCGTCGCTGATCCGCAGGTGGCCATTTGGCCCGCTGGGGCTTGGTCCCTGGATGGTGACGTGGCCGGGGTTGGTGCCCGCTGGGGTGATGCGGCGGTCAACCGTGATGTCGCCGGTCATGGTGGCGCCGTCGCCGATGGTGGCGGAGCTGAAGCCGACGGGTGCGGCGGCGGCAACGAGGTTGGCGCCCTGGGCCATCGTGAGGTCGCCGAAGCGTGCGGCGCCGTAGCCGCCCTGGACTCCCGCGCGGTAGAGGTTCTGGATTTCGGGGGTGGTGAGGACGCGATTGAAGACCATCGCCTCATCGATCAGGCCGCCGAACTCGTTGCCATCCCAGCGTCGGCCGAGCCAGAACTGGTTGGTGCCACTGCCGAGGAAGGGGCCGCCGCTGGTGCCGCTGAAGACGCGAACCCCGTCGAGCCAGACCTCGCGGGCATTGCCCGTGGTGTGGTAGGTAACGACCCAGTGGTGCCAGTTGGTGGTATCGCCGCAGACGGCGGCGTTCGTGACATTCACGTCGTCGCCGTAGAAGGCGAAGGTGAACTGGGTGGCGTCGCGGAAGCCGACGTGGAGGGACTGGCGTGTGGCCGCCGAGTCGCCCTGGCCGACGACGTAGTCGGCGTCGGTCACGGTGCCGCTACGCTTCGTCCAGAAGCTCAAGGAGAAGGGGGAGTTGGCGATCGGGGACGGCGAGAGGCCGGGGACGACGGCCCAGTCGCCGCTGTCGTCGAGTCTCATCGCCCCGCCGACCACACCACCAGGGACAATGGCGGCGTCCCCCGCGAGGATAGCGTCTCGGCTGTTCCCACTAGTATCGCGGGTGACCTGAGCCGCGCTCGAGTCCAGCCCCCAATAGGCGACCAGGTTGCTCGTGGGTCGTGTCATTGGGGCCGGGCCGTTGAGCGTGAGGGTGCCGCTGGTCACGTTGAGCGAACCCTTGAAGTTCAGGGTGGCGGCCTGGGTGGCGTCAATGGTCACGTTGCCCTCGGTGTTGATGGGCATGCCCTGCGGCACCACGAGAGAGGCGCCTGGGCCGATGGTGAGGGAGGCGTTGTTCATGAAGCCGACGCCGCCGGGTCCCGTGGCCTGGAAGTTGCCGGTGAGGGCGCCGTTGACGGTGAGCCACTGGTTTCCGCCGCGCAGGTTGGCAGCGCCAGCGAGGGTCATGGGGCCAAGTGCTGTGGGGCCGCCGATGGTACCGATGGAGTTGAAGGTGCCGATTCCTGAGCCGCCGAGGGTCAACTGGGCGTCAGGTTGGAGGCGCAGGTCGCCGAAGCGCGCTGGGCCGCCGGCGAGTGCGCCCTGGCGGAAGGCCTGAATTTCAGCGCCCGACAGCGCGCGGTTCCAGGCCGCCACGTCGTCCACGTTCCCATTGAAGTACTGGCCGGTCGCCTGGCGCCTGCCCATGCCGAACTCGTCCCAGAGGTCCAGCGGCCAAGAAGGCGTGTACGTCAGCACCGGAGTCGCGCTGCCGTCCAGGTACAGCCGCACGTTGGTCCCGTCGTACGTGCCGGCGAAGAAGTGCCAGTTGGGGTCGTTGGTCAGGGGGCCGAAGTTGTCCTCGCGTCCGTAGAGGTGCAGGCAGTAGGGCTTCGGAGCGCCGCCGCCGCGGACCTCCACGTCGAAGTACCGGCCGCTGCCGGCAGTGTTCGGGCTCCAGCCGAAGATGCCCGTCCAGTCCCCGTCGGCGCCCGCTGCGTCGTTGGACTTCGCCCAGCCGGCGATGCTGCGGGGAGCGTTGCCGCTCACTCCGAGCGCGCCCATGGTGACGAAGTCGTCGGTGCCGTCGAAGCGCAGGTTGGTCCCGCGGACGGCGTCGCTGGCCCAGGCCGCGCCTGAGATTGCGCCGTTCCTGGCGTTGCCGGACAGATCGAATGCGGTGCTGCCGGCACCCTCGTTGAGGGGCCAGTAGCCGCGCAGGCCGACCATGAGGTTGGGATCGGGGGTGCCAGGGGTCGGCACGTTGATAGTGAGGGCGCCGCTGATGGCAGGGACCGTGTTAGTGACCCGCAGCTCGCCACTGAGGCCCACGCCGGCGGTCGAGGCGTCAATCGTCAGCGTCCCCTCGGTTATCAGGGTGCCCGGCCCGCGGAGGGCGGTGGTCACGCGGGTGTCGCGTGCGAGGATGGTGGTGCCGCCTTCGAGCGCGAGGGTGCCGATGGTGGCGTTCTTGGCGCTCGCGAGGGTGCCGCCTGTGACGGTGACGTTGTTTGCGCGGAGGTAGTTGGCTTCGTTCGTGAGGTTGAGGGTGCCGGCCTCCATGCGGATATTGTTGAGGTCTACAACGCCGCCCACGGTGACGGTGCCTGCGGTGCTCTTGCGGAGGGAGGCGGCGGGGCCGATGAGCCAGGCGGGGGAGGTGCCGCTCTCGGCCTCGATGGCGTAGGAGCCCGCGGTGGTGGAGGGGTTGGTGAGGTTGAAGCCGCCGGCCAGGGAGCCGCCGGCGAGCCGCAGCGTGGTGCCGGCCTTCAGGGTGGGGAAGTTGTACGGCCAGCCGGTGGTGGTTCCGCCGGTGACGACGATGCGGGGGACGTCGAGGTCGGCGTCGCCGCCGAAGAGCGCGGTTCCGGCGATGGTGAGGGTGCCGCCGACGGGAACGGCGCCCTGGCCCACCCAGAGGTTCTGGATCTCGGCAAGCGTGAGGGCGCGGTCCCAGATCGCCACGTCGTCGAGGCGGCCATTGTTGAGGTATTCCGCGCCGGCGGAGTTGCCGAGGCGCATCCCCTGGCTGGGCATCATGAGGCGGGGGGTGCCCGAGTAGCCGTAGGTGTTGGTCAGGGCGCCATCGAGGTAGAGGCGGAACTGCTTGGCCGCGTCGTCAATGACGTAAGTGACCATGTGCCAGGCGTTCCAGGAGATGTCGCCCAGGGGGGCCGGGATGTCCACGGCGGTGTTGATCCAGGCGCCGCCGGTGCCCACGTCGCCGTGGATGTCGGAGGCGCGGACCTTGTAGTCGAAGGTGAACTCGCCTCCGAACCTTGTGCCGAGGATGCCGCCGTCGCCCTGGTCTTGGGCGATGTTGACCCAGGCGTTCACGGTCCAGGTCGCGCGGTCGAAGTCAGCGCTGTAGGGCACTTGGATGTCGGTGGCGCCGTTGAAGAGCATGGCCCCGCCGAACCTTCCGCCGGCCGGCTGCCAGTTGGCCGTGCCGACGACGTTGCCGGTGTGCCCCCTGAGGCTCGCGTCGGCCGCGGTCGTGCCCGCGGCCTCGTTGAGGGGCCAGTAGCTCATCAGCCCGGCCAGGTCCAGCGGGGTGATGCCGCTGATCACGGTGGAACCGACCTTGAGCGCGCCGTTGACGGTGAGAGTGCCGGCGGCCATCACGTCGGCATTCTGAGTGACCTCGAGCCGCCCGCCCGCCTCGATGCGGACGTGGCCGCCGGTGTCCACAATGAGGTTGTTGGCAGCCTGGGTGCCCATGCCGGGGCTCACCGTGGCGATCTGGTTGGCGATGGGGGCCTGGACGATGGCGTTTGTGGACGCGGTGGGGACAACGCCGGGCGTCCAGTTCGTCGCGGTGTTCCAGGCGGTGGTGCCGCCGGAGCCCGAGTTGCTCGTCCAGGTCGTCACGTCGGCCAGGTCGAGGGTCACGAACACGCGCGAGGCATCGGAGCCGACGGTGGCCGAGTTGATCAGGTTGGCGTAGGCGTTTTCCTTGATGATGGCCACTGGCCCGACGGTGGGAGCGACGCCTGCGGTGTGGGTGAAGAGGTTGTACTGGCCGTCAGGCAGGACTGAGCCGAGCGAGATGCCGAGGTTCCAGGCATTGGCCACGTTCACGCTGCCCGTCACCGCCACGAGGTCCTGGTTGGTCCCGTCGTGCTCCCAGTGGTAGGTGGAGCCTGGGGCCATGGTGAAGGAGCCGGTGACGTTGAGGGTGCCTGGGCTTCCGCCGACTCGCATGTCGCCGGTGAGGGTGGCAGCGCCCTTGATGGCGGCGGTGGGGCCTGTGGTGATGGACTGGAAGGCGGCGGCGCCGGCCCCCGAGGTGCCGGCGGCATTGGCGAGGTCGAGGGTGGTCCCTGGGGCCATGGTCAGGTTGCCGAGGAGCGCGGGGCCGTAGCTGCCCACGAGACCGGCGCTGTAGACCCTCTGGATCTCGGCGACGGTGAGGGAGCGGTTCCAGACCATGAACTCGTCCACCATGCCGCCATAGCTGCTCCCGCCGCCGCCGTCGGCGCCGATGCGGAAGCTGGTGATCGGCTCCATGTTGCGGGTGCGGCCGGTGCCCGTGATCCACTGCGCACCGTTGAGGTAGACCGACAGGGTGCCGGTGGTGGCGTTCTTGGTGAAGATCCAGTTGTTCCATTGCCCCTCGAACTCGCTGTCGGCGCCCGTGAGCCTGTTGATGCGGTCGTAGGCGCCGCCGACGTTCCCGGCGTCCCAGTAGACGTTTCGGTCGCTCCAAGGGAGATGGACGTTGAGGACGCGGTTCCCCGCGGCGTTCCGGGCCTCGAACATAAGGGTGTCGCGGGGCTGGGTCGGCACGTCGCCGTACTGCCAGAGGGAGACGGTGACCTGGGGCTGGTTAGCGAGGGCAGCGAGGGCCGCGGCCGGGATATTCACGTTGGCCGCAACGTTGGCCGGGAGGTTGAGCACCCAGCCGCGCGTGGGGTCGTTCACCCAGGCCGCGGTGCCGACCAGGGTGCCGGGGTTGCCGCCGCCGCTGGCGTCGGCGGTCGTGGTGCCTGTCCCCTCATTGAAGGGCCAGTAGCCGATGAGGTTGGCGGGAATAGCCGTAGGCGCTGGGGTCCGGAACGTCACGGTCCCGGCGGCAACATTGAGCCCGCCCTTGAGATTGAGGAGGCTGGCGGAGCCCGCGTCTATGGTCTGGTTGCCGGCGACGTTGAGCGCGTTGATGTTGGCGCTGGCGGTGGAAGTCATGGTGCCGCCCGCTGCGATGGTGAGGTTGCGGGTGAGGGCGACGGTGCCGGTGCCGGAGACGTTGAAGTTGGTGGCGCTGATCGTGGCGTTGAGGGTGAGGGTCTGCCCATCGGCGCTGGCGGTGGCCGTGGGCGGGGTGGGCGGGGTGGTCAGGGTCATGGGGCCGGTAACGAGGAGGCTGGCCGTGGTGCCGATAGAGTTGAAGGCCGCGGTGCCCGAGCCGGCGATGGTGGCCGAGGTGCTCGGGGCAAGGCGCAGGTCGCCCAGGAGGGCGGGGGCGGCGAGGGCGGTGGGGGTGTAGCCCGGAGCGGTGACGGCGTAGCGGGAGGCGAGGTAGGAGGCGACGGAGTTGCGCTCGGCGGCGGTGAGGACGCGGTTGAAGATGAGGATGTCGGAGACCTGGGCGTTCGATGGCTCGCTGAAGCCGGTGCCCCAGGCGCCGAGCTGGAGGATGCCGGGATAGTAGTTGGTGTCGCCCGAGCCTTGGCCGTTGGTCGTGGTCTGGGTGCCGTTGTACCAGAAGTTGGCCTGGGGGTTGGCGATGTTGTTCGTGTCGCCGGCCGACACGTCCCAGAGGGTATTGGCGTTGCCGCCCTGGGGGGTGATCCAGCCTTCGGCGTGCCAGCGGGCGTCGCCGCCGCCGTGGTGGCCGAAGAGCCAGTTGCGGGTGCGGGAGGTGATCACGCGGGCGTTGGCGCCGCCGGTGAGGCGGTCCACCGCGATGACGGAGTACTGGGTGAAGGCGTCGAAGTTGAAGTCGGTCCACATCGCGTCGGCGCCGTCGGTGGCGTAGAAGCGGATGGCGGGGAGGCCATTGTTGTCTGTGGCGGCGTAGGTTGGGTTGCCGACGACGTTGGCCATGTCGCGGCCGAAGTCGGAGAGGTCGTAGAGCCTTGTGACGCCCTGGCCGGTGCCGGTGACGGCGCTGGCGATGGCGGTGTAGTAGGCCTGGAGGCCGGCGGGGAGGCCGCGGCCGGCGGGGGCGTTGATGGTGAGCGTGCCGCTGTCCACGCGCAGGGTGCTGTTGAGGTTGACCATCTGGGCGCCGGAGACGTCGAGGGTGATGCTGTTGGGGATGACGAGGGTGCCGGCGTTGCCGCCGAGGAGGGAGTTGGTGACGGCGGTGTTGGCGGAGAGGGTGGTGGTGCCGGCGGCGACGATGAGGTCGCCGACGGTTGCGCCTGGGGCGGCGACGGTGCCTGAGGAGGCGAGGGAGCGAGCGACGATGGGCGCGGTGGTGACGAGTGAGCCGCCCGGGCTGACGTTGAGGGTCGCCCCGGCCGCCGTCAGGTTGCCGCCGGGCGTGAAGTCCATCGAGCTGTTGAGCGTCATGGAGCGTGTGACGGTGACATCGGGGCCGCCGATGCGGGCGAGGTTGCCCAGGACGTTCAGGTCGGCCGCGTTCAGCGCGTGGTCAATGAAGAGGGTGGCGCCGGGGTTGATGGCCACGGTGGCGCCGACGGTGGTGAGGCGCTCGCCATCGGCCATCGAGAGGTCCTTGAAGAGCTCGAGGCGCTCCGTGACCGTGATGTCGCGGTCGGGGCGCCGCCCGTCGGCCTCGGTGTAGGGGGACACGCGGTTGAGGGTGCCGCCTGGGGAGAGGATGAGGGTGCCGAGGTTGAGGGCCTTCTCGGTGCGGGTCTCGCCCTGGGCGATGTCGAGCCCGCCGCCGAGGACGGGCATTGACCAGAGGCCGGCCTGGGCCGGGTCGGAGGGCTTGATCATGGTGAGCGCCGCCATGCCGGGCGCCTGGAACTGGGCTTCGATCTGCGAGCCGCCGCCGCCCTCGCGGTGGGTGAAGGCGAACATGTATTCGCCCGCGGCCAGGGTGAGGGCCCGGGTGGTCACGACGTTCCACATCACCTGCTCGCCGCGGTTGTCGGCAACGCCGGGGACGGAGGAGTCGAACTGGCCGTTGCGGTTGAGGTCAATCCAGAAGCCGCAGGGGTCGTCCTGGACGTTTATGCGGAAGTTCCAGGTTCCGGCCAGAGCGGGCGGGACGGTGAGCTTTCCGATGAAGAGGTTGCTGTAGTTGTCTATCTGGCCGACGGCGCCGCCGATCATGAAGTCGTAGTCGTCGTTATAGTCGAGGCCGCGGCCGCCCGGGCCGCTGGTGAGGACCTCCTTGCCGTAGAAGGTCTGGAACGAGGCGGGCTTGCCGGTGCTCCACATGCCGCCCTGGATGAGGCCGAGGGCGCCGAAGTAGGACGCGCTTAGGTCGCAGGCGAAGCCGTCGTTGTTCATGTGGTAGCCGTAGTGTGCGATGGCGTTGGCCTGGGTGTAGCCGGGGCTGTTGACGCCGTTGGGCAGAAGGATGTAGCCGGCCTGGCCGGGCGTGGTCTTCATCTGGACGATAGCGCCCTCGGTAGGCTTGAGGTCGGGGAGGACGAGGGCGTTGGTGCTCGGGACGCCGACGCCGCCCGTGCCGGCGATGAGGGAGCCGCCGGCGGTGGCGCCCACGCGGTTGGGATAGGTCACGTCGTTGCCGTCGGGGCTGGCGAGGACGAGGTTGCCCGGCCTGATGAGGCCGGTCACCTCGGAGAGGCCGCCGGTGATGTTCAGCGTGGCGCCGGCGACAGTGCCGGGGTTGGCGACAATGAGGCGTCCGCCGCCGCCCCGGGTCTCGATGGTGGTCCGCTCGAGGCCGGTGCTGCCGGGCTGGTTGAGGACGACGTCGCCCATGCCCTGGGTGACGAGGCGGTTGGGCGCGCCGCCGCCGTTGAGGGCGCCGGGGTTGACCGTGGTAGCGGCCAGGGCGTTGATGCCGCTGTAGGTGCCGGGGGTGTAGGTGAAGGTGCCTGCGGCGTAGCGGTTGGCCGGCCCGCCGTCGCCGGTCGTGGGATACGTGTTGGGGTCGGCGCCGTAGCGTGCGCCGCCGACGAAGAGCATCGAGCCGTTGAAGCTGTCAAAGGTCCAGGGCAGCGGGCTGATGTTGTTGCCATTGAGGTCGGTGGCGTTGAAGCCGCTGGCGACGATGCTCCCGCGGAAGCCGGCCGGGAGCAGCAGCGGGGTGGCGAGGTCCTTCCAGCGGCTTCCGCCAATCAGCGTGCCAGGGTCGCCCGGCGAGAAGGTCAGAGTGGCGAGCGCGGTGGCGGTGGCCGTGCGGTCGTAGAGGCGGACGTTCAGGGTGGCGCTCAGGCCGTCGGAGCCGCTGTCGAAGATGCCGAAGCGGGAGATGACGGTGGGCTGCATGAGGTCGAAGTCCATCCCCAGGGCGCCGGTGTAGGCCTGGTTGCCGACCTGGCCCGGGGCGACGACGTAGGAGGTGAGGGGCGTAGGACTGGTGAGGTTGGTGCCGCCGGCGAAGCGGACGCCCCCGCCGCCGCTGACGGTGAGGACGTTGGGGAGAGCCGGGGCTGCGTTGGGCGCGGTGGCCCCGCCCTCGTAGATAAGGGTGCCCAGGGTCGCCGTGCGGTCGGTGAGGGCTACGAGCGTGCCGCCCGCGGCCATCGTGACATTGGTGTTCGTGGCGTTGACGTTGCCGAGGCGCTGGTGGGACCAGAGGCCGGCCTGGGTGGGGTCGGCGGGGTTGATGAGGACCTGCGCCGCCATGGTGGGGCTCTTGATGTAGGCATGGACGTTGGAGCCGCCGGTGATCTCGCCGTGGGTGACAGCGAAGAGGTACTGGCCGGCCGCGAGGTTGTAGGTCTTGGTCGAGTTGTCGCCGCCGGAGACGCCGCCGGAGTAGACGATCAGCTCGCCGTTGTTGAGCGGGGAGGTTCCGGGGATGAACTGGAGGCCACCGGTGGTGGACGCAAAAACGCCGTTCTGGTTTCGGTCGAGCCAGATTCCGGCGCGGTCGTCCTGGCCGCCGATGCGGAACTCGTAGTTGCCGGGGGTGGTGACGTTGAGGTATCCGAGCCAGACGTTGGAGTAGTAGTCCCACTGAGCGACGGCGCCGGAGAGAATGAACTCGGTGTCGTTTCTGGGGAAGAGGCCGCCGGCGCCGGGCAAGTAGCCGGTGGGGGTGGGGAAGAGGGTGGCCAAGTTGAAGTACGGGGCGTTGGTGAACGGGACGCGCGCGTATGGGACGCGGGCCAGGCCGCCTTCCACCAGCATCATCCCGTTCGTGCCGTCGAGGTTGAGCATCCGCTCGACGGCTGTGTGGAAGCCGTAGTGGGTGAGGGCGTTGGAGACGTAGGTGCCGTCGGGGGTGCCGGTGAGGGAGAGCGTGCCGCCGGCGAGGGTGACGCGCGGGTTGCCCGTGGCGCCAAAGGCCGGCGTGGCGGCCGGGGTGGCCGCGGCGCGCAGCATCGAGCCGGTCTCCACGCGGAAGGTCGTGCTCCCGGCGGCGACGCTGTTGGGCGCATTGTTGTCGAGCACCAGCGCGGCGGCGTTATATATCCTCATGATAGAGCCGGCGATGCCCTGGTCGTTGTAGGCGTTGGCCGTGACGATTGGGTTGATGTAGGCGTTGTCGAGGACGGTGAGGCCCGTGGGGGCTCCGGAGCCGATGTTGCTCTGGCCGCCGCTGGTGCGGAGCGTGCCGAGGTTCGCGCCGTCAATGCCGGCCAGGAGGGTGCTGCCGGGGTTGAAGGTGGTGTTGCCTGCGATGACGACGCGCGCCCCCTCGGTGGTGAGGGTGGAGCCGGTGCCAAGGGTGAGGCTGGCAAAGGTCGCATCGAAGTCGCTGATTGGCCGCAGGCGGCTCGTGGTGGTGCCGGCCGTGACGGTGAGGTTGGTGCCGCTCATGTTGATGGCGGCCACGGCGTCGGTGGACCACAGGCCGGCCTGCGCGGGGTCGGCCGGGGCGATGGGCGCCTCGGCGCCCATGGCGGGCGACCTGACGTAGGCAGTGACAACCGAGCCGCCGGTATACTCGCCGTGGAGCACGGCCACGCGATAGGCGCCCGCGGCGGGGAAGGTGACGGTCTTCGTCGCGGTGTCCTCGAAGGCGATCAGCTCGCCGTGCTGGGTGTTGCCGCCGCCGGTGTTGGGGAGCATCAGCAGGCCGTTTGGCGTGGTGAAGATGCCGTCGCCGTTGCGGTCAACCCAGATAGCCGAGCGGTCGTCGTCGCCGCCGATGCGGAAGGTGAAGTTCTGCCCGACCTGGGCGGGGGTGACGTTGATGTAGCCGTACCAGGCGTTCATGTAGTAGTCGTGTTGCCCGACCACGCCGGTGCTCATGAAGTCGGTGTCGGAGTAGAAGGCCAGGGTGTCGCGGTTCATCAGCCTTGAGCCGCTGGGGGGCAGGGCGAGCAGGCCGGCGTTGTTATGGAGGTTCATCGAGTTGTCGGGCGGGACGTGGTAGCCGACGTGTCGGAGGGCGTTGCTGGTGAGGGCGGATGGGCCAGTGACCTCGAAGGTGCCGCCACTGAGGACCACGTTGTCGGCGTTGCCCACGGGCGCCGCGCCCCGGGTGGCGAGGGTGCCGGCGTCCACCCGGAACGTGGTGCCGCTGGCTGCGGTCACGCTGGGCAGGCTGAGGGTGCCTGGTCCGGCCTTGATGAAGGTGGTGGGCACGCCGCCGTCGGTGAAGCTGGAGAAGGCGACGCGGGGGTTGTTGACGGCCATGGTGGCGGTGACGCCGGGCGCCCCCTGGTCGGTGAAGCTCAGGGCGCCGAAGGTGGCGTTGCCGCCGAAGGTCGTCAGCGTCGTGCCGTCATAGATGTTCACGTTGCCAAGGGTAGCCGTCGTGTCGGTCACTGTGCGGAGTGTGGAGCTAGCGGTGACGGTGAAGTTGGTGGTCGGGGAGCTGATGGGGCCGACGGTTTCGATGGACCAGAGGCCGGCCTGTGCCGGGGCGTTGGGCTGGATGAGGGCCTCGGCGCCCATTGTGGGGGAGCGGACGAAGGCGGTGATGTTGGAGCCGCCCCCGGCCTCGCTGTGGCCGACGGCGACCTTGTACCGGCCCGCTGCGAGGCTGAGGGTCTTCACCCCGGTGTCTTCCCACGCCAGGAGCTCGGCGTTGTTGCTCGCCAGTGCGCCGGTGGCGGACTGGAAGACGCCGTCCTGGTTGAGGTCGAGCCAGATCATCGAGCGGTCGTCGTCGCCCCCGATGCGGAGGGTGTAGGTGCCGGGGGTGGTGACGTTGAGGTAGCCGGTGAAGAGGTTGGAGTAGTTGTCGACGTAGGCGGTGTGGACGGCGCCGGTGGCGCTGAAGGCGGCGTCGTTGGCGAAGCTGAGCGCGCCGGTCAGCACCGGGGTGCCATACGGGGGCGTGAGCATCATGGCGCCGTTGAGGTTGATGTTCATCCCCCATTCGCCCCAGCCCGACCACAGGTGGTAGCCTGTGTGGCGGAGGGCATTGGCCTGGACAAGGGTCTGGACGCCCTTGAGCTCGAGCGTGCCGCCGTCGAGAATGAAATCGGCTCCGTTGAGCGGGCCGGGACCGCAGACCATGTTGAGCTGGCCGGCGTTCACCCGGAGCGTGTTCGTGCCGTCCATCGTGTTCGCGCCGGCAGACTGGTCGAGGGTGAGCTTGCCGGCGCCGGCCTTGACGAGCGTGTCGCCGGCGCCCATGGTGAGCCGGCGGGCGGTCAGGAGGCCGCGGGCGAGGTTAACCGTGGCGGTGCCGCCGAGGGCGCTCGTCGTGAGGGTCTCGAGGGTCCCCCCGTCGGAATCCGGCCCCGTCGAAAACGTCGCATTGTTGCTCAAGGAGATCGTCGCACCGGGGGAGGCATTGACCGGGCCGCGAACCAAAAGCGTGTTGCCCGCCCCGATCGCGACGACACCGCTGTTGCTGATGTTGAGCGTGTGGGCCAAGCGGTCGGCCTCCACGGTGACCGTGTTGGAGGAGTCGAGCAGCGCGGTGATGGTCCCGTCGGGGAAGCCCGGGGGCGGAGGCGGCGGCCCGGGAGCGACCGCGAGCCAGTTGCTCGTGCCCCAGTTCGCGCTCCCGGCGCCCGGGTTCCACTGGAGCGTGCCCGCCGAGGGCTCCAGGAGGATGAAGCCGTTGACGTCGCCAAACCGCACGGTGGTGAGTTGGTTCACGTTGTGCGAGGTGACGCACAGGCCCCCGAGTATCGTCCCCGTCAGCGGCGTCGTCAGCAGGTTCGTCCCCAGAAGAGTCCACGGATCGCCGACGTTGAACTTGTAGTAATTCCTGAACGTCAGGCCATCGCCGAGGTATTCCACCCTCAAGTAGGCGGGGGTGTCGCGCGTGATCCTGGGTCCCGTGGTTGGTGAGCCCTCGCTGCCCGCCCCATCGCTGCGCCGGATCTGAGCGTTGATGCCGTTGGCGTCCGCCTCCGCGATGATCGTGCAGGAGTTGCGGGAGTTATTCACCAGCGACTGGCGGACCATCACGCCGCCTTTCCGCCAAGGGTCGGTCCCGCCGATGAATCCGGTCAGGCCGACATTGGCCCAGATGTCGAGCGGCTGGGTGGCGCTGAAGGTCTGGTAGACGAAGTAGAAGCCGTCGTCGGCGTCCCAGATGTCGCGCCCGTCGCCCGTG
>VGYW01000205.1 GCA_016872875.1 Planctomycetota bacterium
TCCGCGACTCGTACACCCTCTACCACGGCATCCCCGGCGACACCTACGAGCGGCTCACGGGCGTCATCGAGAAGCTCGACTTCGCCACGGGCATCTGGTGGGTGAAGGGTGCGATGAAGACCAACCTCTCGCCCGGCTCTGAGGCCCACCCCTACGTCGTCGAGCCCGACCCGGGGCGCGGCGACAAGGCGGCCTTCGCCGCACGCATCGCCGCCACCGGCTCCCGCGTGGGCATCTATTACGGCCATGACTACATTGACACGGCGAACGGCGACTGGCCGCCCGAGCTGATCAAGCTCGACCCCGACGGCCAGCCGCACCGCTACTACAAGTTCCGCGACCGCCAGCTCTACTACAAGGACAACGTCCGCGGCCTCGCCAGCGGCCTGCTAAAGAGCCACTACGAGAAAATCCTGGCGACCTGCAAGATGGCACCAGGCGACCCCATCATGCTCGACACCTTCACCGCCTACGCGCGGCCCGGCTACCACCCCGACTTCCCCGCCACGCCGCAACTCGAGACCGAGGCGAAGCACGAGGTCGCCCGCTGGCTCAAGCACGACAAGAAGCTCTCCGTCGCCGGCGAGGGGATCAACGAGGGCGCGCAGGACGTGGTGGACTTCGGGGCGATACTCACGGGCCTCGATGACCTGGTGAAGGCCAAGGTCTGGCAGGACGATTCGTGGGTGCCCCTCACCTCGGTCGTGTTCCACGGCCGCACGTATCTCGGTGTGAGCTGGTACGAGTTCCGCCACCCGAATCCCAACTGGGCGATGGCATTGGCGCTCAGCGCCCACCTGTGGCAGTGGTCCACCGGCCACTACCCCGAGGGCATGTACGAGTTCGCCGCCCGCACATTCTTCAACCAGAACCTCGCCTGGTCGCGCAACGCCGACGCCGCGATCGTGGACGTTGACCGGGACGGCACGGCCCTCAAGATTCGCTACGACAACGGCAACATCCTTTGGGCTGACCCCGAGAAGAACACCTGGAGGCTGGAGGAGAAGGGTGTGCTATACGATGGCTTCACGCCCTTCAACAACCGCGGCGTGATGGCCATCCTCAAGCAGGGCGACTTCGACATCACGCTGCCCGTCACTGAGACGCTCGAGATCATCCCCTCGCAGCCGCAGGGCAGCAAGCTTGACGTGAAGATCGAGAGGGCCGAAGGTGGCAAGGTCCGCGTGCGCGGCAACTTCAGCAAGGTGCCCTGGAAGCTGCGCTGGCTGCACAAGAACGACGCGGGCGCCGAGGTGGTGGACCTCCGCGACGTGGCGCCCGTGCTCATGCTGCGCAAAATGAAGAATGGCCGATAGGGCCTGCACGGCAGGCAGGACCCCGGCCCGGCTCTCTCGGCCAGGTTCTATCGAGCCGCGTCACGCTTGTGTTCGTAGGCACCCAGATCGCAGGCGGCTCCATGAGGACGGGCCACCCCGCTGAAGTCGGTGCCGATCTCCTTCAGCGGCGTGCCAGCATCAATGGCCGGGCTGCCCGGGCGCAGGCGAGCGTCGGCCGGCCCCGCCAGGCGCGGGTCGGCGAAGAGGGAATGCGCTTCCCCCGAGGCCCCTTGGTAGGCGTGGAACTCCCCGTACGCCACGCCGTCGCGCTCCCAGCGCCCCGCCCCGCCGGCGTTGTGGTAGAGGTTGTAGTCCAGCGTCTGTGGCAGCGCGCCCGCAGGCCAAGCGATGAATGGCCTCGTGGCATCCTGGAAGACGTTGTTGAGGACGCGGTTTCCAGCCTTGCCCTTGTAGAACTCGATCCCGTAGGCGCTGCCCACAAAGGTGTTGTGAGCGACGAGGTTGTCGGGGGAGTTCAGGCTGATCCCGCCCCGCTTCCCCTCGCCGTAGAAGACGTTGTTGAATATGCGGTTCCCGCCCTTGCCCCACGCGATGATGTCCACGTAGTAGCTCCCGCCCGGCCGCGGCGTACGGATGGTCATGGGCCGGGGCTTGCGGAACACGTTGCCCGAGAACTCGCAGCCGCCCCCCGCAGGAGGGTCTCCTTGGTGGTACTGGTGAATCCCCGCCCCCGCGATCTCCTCGAACACGTTGCCGCGAATGATGGTCCCCGGCTGCGAGCCGTAGATGCCGTGCTGGAACTTGTTCGAGCCGATCTTCTGGAACAGGTTGCCCTCGATGATGCAGTCCTTCGCCACCGGCTGGACGCCTTGGCTGGCGATGGAGCGGATGGTGCAGTTTCGGATGGTGATGTGATGCGTCGCCTTGCCCTGGTCTTTGATGCCGTTGAAGCCGAACTCCACCGTCAGGCCGTCGAAAACGGTGTAGTGGCAGTCGTACAAGCTGACCACGTGGCCCGGGGCTGCCCGCATCACCGAATCCTTCGGGTGCGACCCGTCTTCCAGCCACACGTAGAGGGTTTTATCCGAGACGTAGAAGGAGTTCGGGATCATGTCGTCCACCGAGAATATCTTTGCCCGGTCTCCAGGGCCATGCAGTGGAAGATCGCCCCGGAACACGGCGAGGGGGGACTGGCTGAGCTGCGTGGAGTAGACCTTTCCCTTCACGAGCGTCCAGGCGTCGGGGGCGAGGACCGAGGCGGCGGTGATGCGCACCTCGCCGTCGCCGTAGGCGCGGTAGGTGATGGGTTGGTCGGCGGTTCCTGCGCGGCTCACCCGCCAGGTCGGCCCCACGAAGTACCCGCCCGCCTTGATCCGCACCGTGTCGGCCGGCTGGACGGCGCTCGCCGCCTTCTGGAGCGACTTCCACGGCTGCGCCTCGGTCCCTGCGGCCGAATCGTCCCCCTTCGCCGCCACGCAGTAGGTGGCTGCCAGGGCCGCCTGGTCTGCCGCCAGGGCCAAGAGCACGACTGCAATTCGGGTTGCTCTCATTTCTTCTCCTTGCGCGCGGCGGCGAGGAGCACGGCGTCGCCGGGGAATGGGGCGGCAAGCTCGCGCGGCGCGCCGCCCTGGATGGCTGGCCCCTTCTCGGTCTTGCCCGTTTTAGGGTCGAGCCATTCGACGGCCAGCTCGCCCTTCGCCGCCGAGAGGTCCACAGCCACCTTCCCGCCCGCCGGGACATAGACGAGGTATTCGACGCCCGGATTGGCGAGGCAGTAGCCGGTCGAGGCCAGCTTGTCCTGGGGCGTCATGGCGGCGAGGTTCAGCCGCTCTGCGTAGCGGCGGGTGTGGCCCATCGCGGCCCGGCCCGCGACCCAGCCTGGCGAGTCGGAGAGGTTCTCCATCAGCAAGGCGCTGTGTCCCCGTGTGAACGCCTTCCACACCCAGGCGCGGGTGAAGTCAGCGTCGTTGATGAACATCTTCCAGCCGATGTGGTCGGTGTCGAGGAGGTCCACCTTTCGGCCGTCCGCGGCGGGCGGCGCCGATGCCCACGGGTCCTTCGCCTGGTCGAACTTCGTTGTGGAGAGCGATGTCCAGTCGGCGGGGCTTCTCAGGCAGTCCTCGCTCATGTCGCCCACGGATGTCATCCCCACCGGGTGCTGCCTGGGCAGCTTTGCCTCTACGCTCTTGACGAACCGGACCATCTCGTACTGCCAGTCGCGCGTGTGGCGCAGGCCCTCGTTGCAGATTTCGTAGAGCACGTTGTCGAGGTCGTTGACGGTCTCGATGACCTTGCGGACATAGGCCTTCTGGACTTCGAGTGCCTGGGGCACCTTGAGCGTGTGAATCTCGATGCCCCACTCGTCGCCGTTCGGGTCGCCGTGGATGCCATTGACATTGCTGTCCTTGTGGAAGGGGTGTTCCGCAAGCGGGAAGTCGGCGCGCTTCGACATGAACACCCAATCCTCGAAGAGCATGACCGACACGTAGATGCCGCGCTCGCCCGCGGCGGCCACGCGGGAGCGCAGCCGCGCGAAGTAGGCGTCGTTGAACTTCGCCAGGTCGAACTTCGGCTTGCCGTCGCGCGCGTTGCCAGGGCCGGTCCGCGGCCACGGCTGCGGCTCATGGGTCGCCAGCTCCCAGCGCCACAGCCGGATGAAGTTGTGGTGGTTGGCTTGAAGGAGGTCCAGATAGGCTTGGTAGTCGAACGGCTGCTTCACGACGGTGTACTTCGGCAGCACGCCGTCCTGGAGGCTCTGCCAGGTGTGCGAGCCGGTCAGGTACACCGCCTTGCCGCTGGGGTCCGCGAAGTAGCGGGGGTTCTTCGGGTGAACCCTCAGTGGGCCGGCCGCAGGCGCCGCGCCGAGCGCAACCGATGCCACACACGCCAAGGCCGACACCGCGAGTAGCAATCCCGTGCAGCTCATCACCCACCTCCAGTCAGGGTCACGATGGCGTCCGTCCCGCTGAGGGCCGGCGCGCGATCGATCGGCCCTGCGAACCCACCGAGGGGCGTCTCGCGGCCCGTGCTCCGCACTTGCAGCGCTACGGGCCGGCGCAGATTCTGCTGTCCTCCAGGCGTCACGACAGCCGCAACGTGGTACAGCTTCCGGGTGCTCAGGCGCATCCGCCACGGCTCCCGAATCCCTCAAGGCGCGACGGAGCCGGCGTAGACCGCGCGGGCGCGGCGATAGGTCGCCAGGACGGGTTCGAACGGCTTTGGGTCCTTGGCGGCTGCCTGTTTCCTCTCAGTGGCTGCGATCAGTTCGTCGAGCCAGGCAGTGTAGGACCGTGCCGCCTCGGGGTCACGCGGCTTCTGCCCGCCCACAGTGACGTAGAAGGGGCTTGTGTGGGCGAAGCGAATGACCGCACCTCGCACGGGCTCGAAGGCCCGCACGGCAGTCCACGTGCTGCGGTCGAGGCTCAGCGCGTGGCGGGCCGCAATGCGGCGCGGCTCGCCGGCCGCGGGCCTGAACGTCGCCACCACCTCCCCGCCGACGACCACTTCGGCCCTCTCCAGCGGGTCGCGGTCCAAGACCTCGATGTCCACGGTGCCCTCGAACTTGGCGCCCTGGGCCGCCTCGAATCGCGCGCCCGCCAGCTTGCCGTTCACCTTCGCAAAGAGCATTGGGCCGTTCGTGACGAAGTTGCGCCCCTGGCGCAAGCCCTCGAACCAGGCGCCGTAGGCGAAGCGGTCGAGCTGCACGTAGACGCGGTTGTAGCCGAGCGGGTTGGCGAGCACGCCCGAGGCAGAGCCGGCCGACGCGGGGATCTGGTAGCCCAGGTTCAGGTAGCGGTAGTAGAGGTCGAGCACGTTCAGCGCGAAGCCAAGCGGGCCGGCAGGATAGCGGGCGCGGTCGCGGGGCCGCCCCCACGCCTCGCCCTCAAGCAGCCCCGCGCGGTTGAAATGGTTGCACACGATGCCGAGGGTGTCCACCCGCCCCAGGGCCACGTGCACGGGGGCCTCCCACCAGAAGGGCTTCTCGACCTCGATGAACGCCTTCTGCTCGATGGCCCGCTCGTGGTAGGCGAAGCCGCTGGGGCAGTCGCGGGTCACGCCTTCGATGAGGATTGGCTCGGCGAGGTTGAAGAGAAGGACGGCGCCGCCGGCCCGCTCGTCCTCCTGGGCGAGGGTGTGGAAGCAGCGCGGCTTGGGCGACGCCGCGCCCTCGTCGGCGACCTCCACCAGGTAGGGCGGCCTGACTGTGGCGTGGCTCTGATTCCAGTGGGTGAGGTCGGGCGCGAGGTTGAGGTCGTCCGCGCGAAGGAGCAAGGGCATGTCGGCCACGGGGCGGTGGACGTGGAGGTCGCCGCTGTACCAGCCCCGCTCATTCATGTCGATCCAGCGGGCGAGCTTGACGGGGGGTCGCACGGTCTGCCCCTCAGCGACCGCCAGCTCGGTCGTGAACGGCACGTATTCGGGGCCGCGCTCGACGCGGAGCGACACCTTGCCCGCCGGGACGTCCACCGCAAACTGCCCTGGGCAGCAGAAGTGCGGGTCGCGCTCGAAGCGCGGCAGGCCTGGGGCGTAGACCGGCCTGCCCTCCGCAGCCAGGTGGACGCGGCAGGGGAGGCGGCCACCCCCTTCCTCTGTGACAGCCACCTCTAGGCGTCCCTGCGCCGCCTGCGCGCACAGGGCCGTCAGCACCAGCAACAACCCCGCGAAACAAGTCCAGTGTACCACCTGTGGACCTCCAACTACTCGATTGGAGCGAAGCAAACGGTCCGGCCATCGCTGAGCGAGAGCAGGATGCGCCCCTGGTGGTCGGAGGCCAGGCCACCCTTGGCGGGCGGCACCGGGAGCTTCTCCTGCCAGAGATACGAGCCATCTTGAAGATTGATGGCCGCGAGGAACGCCTGGGAGCCGTCCTGGCCGGCGGCGACGAGGGCGTTGGGCGCGACGATGAAGGCGTTGAACCTGCGCGCCTGCGGCAGTTGCCATGCGGTCTCGCGGGCTGGCTTCGTGCCCCCCTTCGGCCACAGCCGCCAGTTCGGCGGAGGCGCCGCGGTGCCGGGCGTGAGCGGCTTGAGCATGGCCAACGCTGCCTGATGGCTCCCTTCGTAGAGCACCTGGTAGCTGAGGGTCCGGCCGTCGGCAAGATCGTGTTCCAGCGGGGTGAACTGCCCGTACTCTGGATAGTAGGCGTAGTAAGCCGTGCCAGCCCTTGAGTCCACCTGGTGCACCGGCTCATTGAGGCACCTGCCGGTCTTCAGGTCGTAGCGCGCCGTGGCGTAGACGGTTCCCCCGGGGAATCGCAGCTCCTCGCCTTCGAGGTGGAGTTCGCCCTGGAGGCTGACGCCGTTCTTCACGGCGGGGGAGAGCGTGCCCGAGGTGTCGTTGCACCAGAGGAGCTTGCCGGTGACGGCATCGAGAGCGTAGACGTGCGTGCCGTCGTAATGGGCGATCCCCGCCGCGGCGTAGGCCACGCCGTCGCGCACGACGACGCCCCCGGCCACGGGCCAAGTGGAGATGAGCTTGCCGAGGACGGGGATCCAGCGCTCCGCCGGCGCGGCGCGGAAGGCCCAGAGGCAGCGGCCCGTGGCCGCCTCGAAGGCGTAGACGCGGCCATCGGCGGAGCCGGCATAGAGACGACCCTCCCAGACGGCTGGGGCCACGTAGACCGGCCCGGCGGTGTAGGCCTGCCAGCGCACCTGGCCGGTCGCGGCGTCGAGCGCGCGCAACACCCCATTCTCGTAGCCGACGAAGGCCAGCCCGCCGGCAGTGACGGGGGCGGTGGGCCGGCCCGCATCGGGCAGCGCGGCGGTCCATTGCTGCTTCACCCTGCCTGGCATGGCGATGGGCGTGACGCACCGCCGCTGGTTGTCGCCCATGGGGCAAGGCCAGTCCCCAGGCCGCACAGCCAGCTTCTCCACAGTCCCCGGTGGCACGGGCGTCTCGCCTGTGGGCCACAGGCCGGAGGCCTGTGCCACCCCTGCCCTGGCCGCCGGAGCCAGGGCGACGTGGCCGTAGAGCGACAGCGGGCATCTGCACTTCCACGCTCCCCAGTGAAGCATGCCGTCGGCGACAATCACGCCCTCATAGCAGGGCGGCCGCATGGGGGCGATGTGCTCCGCCCTGCCGGTCGCCAGGTCCACACGCACGGTGCCCTCCGCGGCGCGGTAGAAGACGCTGTCCACGCTCCCGGTCGCTATGGTGCAGCCGCGTCGGCCCTGGAAGCTCGTGTGGGCCTCTCCCGTGTCGCAGTTCAGACGGAAGCTGCTCCCCTCCGCCACCGCGTATGCCGCGTCGTCGCGCAACAGCAGATGGGCGCTCCCGCCATCGTTGAGCGGGACCTCCTTCTGCCACAGGAGCTTCCCGTTGTCGGTGGAGACCGCAACCACGCGGTTCATCCGCGGCCCGCAGAAGAAAAGGGACTTGTCGCTGCACCGGGCGTAGTGGAACGGCGACAGGCCGGTCCAGCGGGGCTGCTTTGGGAAGAGGGGGCCAATGGCGGCCAGCAGATTCGGCTCTGACGTCTTCCAGAGAACCGACCCATCATCGGCGCGCACGCAGGCGACGAACCGTTCGGGGCTGAGCAGATAGATGCGGCCGTTCCTCATGCACGCGGCCCGGCCGTCAATCAAGTCTTGCTCCCGGTATCGCCAGAGGAGCTTCTTGGTCCTCGTGTCAATGGCCAACAGCGTGCGCCCCTGTGCCCAGGACGTCGCCGGGTCCTGGTAGTCGAATCCTGGCCAGTTGGCCCGCGGCCAGCCCCCCAGGCCGGAGTCGTCCGAACGGAGCAGCGGCGCCTGGAACTCAGCGCCCCCGAGCAAGGCATAGAGAATGCCCTTCTCAAGGGCCATCCACTTCCACACCGAGCCGTCGGCCTCGGGGTCAGGGGCGATGATCTCGTCCTTCAGTTGGCCCGTCGCTGCATCGAGGAGCTTGCACGACTTGTCATCCGCCAGATACAGCACCTCGGGTGTGGCGACGATCGTATTGCGGAGGATCATGAACCCCTCTCGCAGCGGCCGCTTCCACAGGAGCGTGCCGTTGTAGGCGTTGAGCGCCATCAGGGTGTTGAGCATCGAGTTCTGGTTCGCCTTGTGAGCCAGATGCCCACAGGCCCTGAAGAGCCTCCCTCCAGCAGCAACCGTGACGGCCGGCGAAGGGCAGAACTTCGGCTCGGCAATGAACTGGGTGAGGTAAGGCGCCCGCGCCACCTGGTCCCTCGATTGCGGATTATTGTCCGGCCCGTGGAACGGTTGGCTCCAGGAGTCAATGCCTGCGGGGAACGGCTTGACGATCTCCTCCTGCCCGACAAGGGCCTTGCCTTCGGGGTGGAGCACCCTCAGTAGCTCTGCGCGCGGCACCCTGCCTTGAGCGGGCGGCGCGAGCCAGATGGCGCCCGCGAGGCTATCAGCCAGATGGATTCGCTCCCAGGGGCCGCGGTCAGCGAAGACCCGTTTCCCCAGCAACCCGGCCTTCTCCGCGGCCCGCCGCACGGCGAGTTCCTCGGCCGCGCTGGGCGACTGGAAGTAGACCGTCACCTCGCCCCCTGTCGCCAGGTCCACCACCAGACCCGGCTCGTCCGCTTTCGGCAGGCCCAGGACGACGCAGATACCCTTCTGGAGCCCGGCCCTGCGCAGAATCTCCTTTGCTTCAGCCCCGGCCCGAGCGGGAAGCACGGCCGACAGAAGGGCGATCGGTCCAACTGCCCACAGGCGAGCGAGTGCTGCCATGGCGCTGCTTCCTTTCCCCGGCACAGGATTCCAGATCGGCACGGAGAGTCCCTCCATCACGCTCTTGAGCACTCTCATCGTTCCCCTCACTTGCCTTCCTTGGTCAGGAAGTTCCGACGGTAGGTGTTGTTGGTCCCGGAGTCCTTGTCGAAGATGCCCCGGATGTTGTCATAGACCCAGTTGTCCTCGACGATGAGGTTCCGGGACTTGTAGACCTTGATGCCGGTGCTGTTGCCCGATTTCCCCTTGACGCCGCGGACGATGTTGTGGTGAAGCCAGGCGCCATCGGCGCCCTCGACCCGGATGCCGTCGTGATTGTCCGCGGTGTCAACATACTGGCCGGTGACCTCGCAGTAGGCGACCTCGATGCCTTTGCCGGTGAGCCAGCCGATCGTGCCCTGGACCACGAAGCCCTCGAAGCGGACGTGGTTGAGGGGGCCGCCGTCGTTGCTGCCAAGCAGCGGCTGGCCGGCTTCGGCGGGGACGAGGGTCGCCGCTTCGCCCGGAAGTGCTCGGAAGGAGATGGGCTTTCCGGGCTCGCCCGAACGTGGCGGGCGGATGTAGCCCAGGTAGTAGGCCCCCGGCTTGGTCCGGCACCGGTACTCGCCGCCCCGAAACCAGAGCGTGTCGCCGGGCTGGAGCGCGGAGAGCGCCCGCGAGAGCTTGCCGTCGGGGCCGGGCAGGTCGGCCAGGCCGAACGGGTCCTCCTGGGCGCCCGCGCCCGAACTGGGCTTGTTGGCCACGTAATAGTCGGCCGCCAAGGCTGGCCCCACGCGGGCCACCACAGTCCACCCCAGGACGACGGCGAGAATCGCCGTCACGTATGGCCTCCGAGGCGTCATTCTGCTTCCTCCGTTCGTGAGTCATGGTCGGCCGAAGCAGGCCAGGTTGCCATCGTGGGTCGTGAGGTAGAGCCTGCCTTGAGCGGCCGCAAGCCCGTCCGCGGCGGGCGGGGCGGCCAGGGGCCACTCTCGGCGGCGCGCGCCGTCCTTCGCCGAGAGCGCCCAGAGCTTCCCGCCCGGCTCGCGGCGGAGCCGATCGCTCGGCCCGGCCGCGAAGAGCACCTCGCCCGCCAAGGCGATGGCCTCGACCTGGAACGGGCCGGGGACTTCCACCTTCCAGGCCTCCTTGCCGCCCTCCCAGGCGACCAACTCGCCGCCGAACTCAGTTGTCGGATCGTTCACCTTCGACCAGTGGACGTACTGGAAGCGGAAGCCGAAGACCCGCCTGCCGTCGGGCGCCGCGACAAGCAGGTGGCCGAAGTGGGGGCCGTAGCCCTGGCGGATGCGCATCCAGTGCGACGCGGTGTCGTTCACCGACAGCACACGCCAGGTGCGGTCGAGCACGGGGTTCGAGCCGCCCCAGAGGGCCTTCAGCTTCCCCGCGAACTCCCAGTTGAAGCCTGGGGACGGGCTGTCCCTAAGCGGCTCCCCTGTCTTTGGGCTGAAGCGAAGCCCGCCGGACGCGCCCCCCGCCATGCGCAGGGCGTCGCCATCGCTGACCAGCAGGTCGCTGAGGGCCGCCGGGAGCGGCTTCGACCAGAGGAGCTCGCCGGTCTGCGGACGCAGGGCAAGGCCGTGGATGCCGCCGTCGGCCGCGGCCGAGCGCCCGGCCACGCAGTAGGCCACGCCGTTCTCCACCAGCACGCCGCCGGTCACGGGCCAGAGGGACTCGACCTGGCCGAAGGCGACGATGCGGCGGTCGCGAGGGGCGGCACGGTAGCGCCAGACCAACTGCCCGTCGGTCGCCCTGAGGCAGTAGACCCAGCCGTCGTGTGAGCCGAAGAGGCAGAGGCCCTGGTCAATCGTCGGCGGCACGTCCACCCGTCCCCCGGCCGTGTAGCTCCACCGCCCCGCCCCGGTCGTGGCGTCGAGGGCAACCACGCGGTGAGCATCGGGAAGGCCTACGAACACCATACCCCCCGCGACCACGGGAGCCGTCAGGCGGTCGCCGCCGAGAGGGTTGGCCAGCCACTCATCGGCGAGCGGGGCCGCGGGCACGCGCTGGTCGTCCACCTGGACCTCCCAGAATTTGCCGAGGTCCACGGGGACGGCTGACGCGGTGGCGCCGGAGCGCCGCGGGTCGTGGCGGAACGTTGGCCACTCGCCCCCGTTCGTAGTGCGGGCTTCAGCCCGTATCCCGAATGCCGGGCCGCGCTCGATGCGTCCCGCCGCCGAGGGCGAGGTGTCGCCCGCCGGCGCGAAAGCGATGAAGCCCCTGAGCGCTTCCTTGACGCACTTGCAGCCGTGGGGCTGCGTGTAGAGGAGGCCGTTGGCCACAATGACGCCGGCGCGGCAAGGATGGCGCCCCCCGCGGAAGATGTGCGCGGCGCCGTCGCTCCAGTCGTAGAAGTTCAGCGGCCGCGTGCCGATGAGGTACTGCTCGGTGGCGATGTTGCGCATGCACCCGCCGCAGTAGCCGCCCGAGAGCGTGACCTGCTTCCTCGGCTGCCCCGTCCGCGGGTCCAGGCCGGCCAGGCCGTTGGCGCCCGTTCGATGCCACACGAGGCCGTCGGCGAACCACACCGTGTCGGGCCACGTGGCCCGCGACGACCGATAGTCGAGGCCCCACAGGCGCCGGCCGTCGTCCGCCGCGAACGCCGCGATGCCGTTGTCCCCGACCTGCCAGTCGCGCTCCCACACGAAGACCACGACGCCGCCCCTGGCGAAGAGCAACTCCTTCTTCTTGCCGCTGATCGCCGACAGGTCCGCCTGCCATCGCTGGGCGCCGCTGGCCAGGTCGAGGCAGACGAGTGCCGCCTGGCGGTTGGTGGTGAAGAAGATGCGTCCCCCGTCGGCGACGAGTTCCTGGGCGCTGGCCGGGTGCTTCCAGCGGGGCTGGCCGGAGGCGGTGTCGGCGGCGCGCAGCCCCTTGGCCTCGGCCAGGACGAGCAGGCCGCCCGCGTGCGCCAACCTCGCCTCGGCCCCGACATCGCGGAACACGGTGGCCAGGGTCTTGCCCGTTGCCGGGTCGAGTGCCGCGACTTCGGCGCCGATTGCGGCGTAGAGGCGGTCCGCGGTCGCGACCACGGCGTTGCCCAGCTCCTGCCCGTCGTGGAGCATGCGCCGCTCGATGGGGCGGCTCCAGAGCAGCAGGCCGTTGAAAGCGTCGCGCGCCGTGAGGAACCAGGTCTGGTTCCTTGTCTGGGGCACGCGGGCGGTGTTCGAGACCTCGTTGAGCGTCACGCTGAACACCCGTCCGCCTGCGGAGAGGAGGCCGCCATTGCTCACCTGGTAGCCCGTGCCCATCGGCCACGCAGGGCCTGCGATCCAGCGCAGGCCCCCGAGGGGCCGGATGGCCGTGTCGCGCGAGACGCAGTTCCCACTGGCATCGTAGGCCCGGTGGGTCCACTCGTCCATCGCCGCGGGCCTGGCCTTCCGAACCACACACCAGCCCTCTCGCCGCTCGACGCGAGCCAGCGGCTCGATGCCCGCGGGAGCATCCCCCTTCAGGCAGGCGACTCCATTGGGGCGGAGGATGCGGAGGACCTCATGGAGTGAAAGGCCGGCCGCGAGCGCCTTCGGTAGATCGTCCACGATAGCTAGGTTCGCCGCATCGTCGGCATAGGGAAGCGGGTCGAGGCCGGCGTGGTCCACCGACACCTGGCCGTAGAGGCCGCGACCCTCGACGGCTCGCCGCGCCGCCGTTGCCGCCGCGCGGTCCGGGACGATGCAGTGGACGAGCAGGCTCGTGCCTTCCGCCAGATCGGCCAGGGAACCGGCGTCCGCGCAGTTCAGCACTACGCAGAGTCCGGCCTCAACTCTCGACAGGCGAATGGCCTCGGGCGCGGCGCCGCGGGCGGGGGCGGCCGCGCCGGCCAACGCGGCCAACAGGGCCAGGAGCGGTGTGGTTCGCATGGAACTCGTCTCCGTTCTGCCCAAATTCTACGCGCTGGCCGACGGGTTGCAAGCCGCCGTGCCGTCGGGCCCAGGCTATGGAACGTTCGGGCTTCCCGGAACAGTACTTTGGGGAAGGATTGGTTCGGGTCGACGGAGGAAAGGAGCCGCGATGGGAATAGCCACCCGCGTCTTCGCGTTGGCCCTGGTCTGGCACGGCGCGTCCGAAGCGGCCCATCTGTCCCCGCCTGACGCGACGGACGACAAGGCAGCGGCCGCGGCCTCCTACGGCCTCCAGCCGGGCATGAACGTGCTCCTGGTGGGCTGGTATCCCGTGCGGGACTTCGTGGACTGGTCGGACCCGCCGATGGACTGCGTGTCGGACACGGTCGCGGTGGTGGGGTGCCAGTTCGGGAACGGGAAAGGGCAGGTGGACCTGGCCGCTACCTTCAAGGCCGCGCGACTGCCTCTGCGCATGGGCGACACGAAGCACATGTACTCCGCCTGGCGCGCCGACGGGTGGCTCTGGGTGGAACGCGCGGGAGTCCATGGGTTCCGCGTGGCCTCCGCAGACGACGGGGGCAGGCTCACGATCGCCGGCGTCTCCGTGCAGATCCGGCCCGGCGGCGCGGCTAGGGTGGCGAGCATGGAGCTGGCGCGGGGGTTCCATCCCCTGCGCGTGGACGGCTTCAACACGACCTGGGGCCTCGGGCAGGTCACGGAGTGGAAGCCGCCCGGCGCCGCAGGCTTCTCTCCCATCCCCTCGGCGGACATCTTCCGCGGCGTGGCGATCCAGGATGGGCCGCGCCTCTACCAGGTCGCCTGTGCCGGGGTCCGCTATGCCTGCTCGCTTCCCGTCGTGGGAGGGGTCCCGCCCTACAAGTTCGTCGCCCGGGGCCTGCCGCCAGGACTGGGCGTGACGGCCAAAGGGACAGTTGAGGGGACCCCTGGGTTGCCCGGGTTCTACCGGTTCACCCTGTCCGTGACCGATGCGCGGGGTGCCGCCGTGAGCGAGACGCTGGGCCTGCGCGTGCTGCCTCCGCAGACGGCTGTGAGCCGCAACGACGGAGAGGTATTCCAGCTCTCTTTCGACGACACCGACCCCGCCACGCTCCAAGGAGGGCTAATCTCCGGCCGCAGCCCCCTCATCGCGCCCTCGCTTCAGACGGTCGGGCGGTTCGCCCTCTACGCCTTCCACCCGCCGGCTCAGGGACAGGTCCCCACGGTGAGTGTCGTCAGCGGCGGCGGGGCGTTCGGTTCCTCGCGGTTCATGGAGATCGGCGGCGCCCGGGAGATGGGCTTCTACATTGCTGGGCTCCAGGAGCAAGTCCTCGCCGATCACGCTCCGGCCCTGCGGCGGGCCAACCGGTACGGCGTCGCCATACACATGCCGCGCCAGGCCACTGTGAAGATTGGGGATACCCCCGTGGCCTTCGACTGGTCGGTTGATCCCAGGGCCTACGCGCTCCACGTCCTCTCCCACTTCCACATGGCGGGCCACAACGTCACCCGTTACGTCGGGCACCGGAAAGAGCAGGCCAACTGGCATTTCTACCACCCCCCGAGCCAGTACTGGGGCGACCACTGGCAGCCCTCCTACCTGCACTATCTCGGAGACGGATGGTGGTACTATGAAACCGCGGACGAGCCCTCCGGCCACCGGTCGGGGACGGCCGACATAGCCGGCGTCTATGAGCCGCTCCAGGACACGGAGGCCCGGTACTTCGACACCCTGAGCCGCTGGTACACGGTGGTGGAACGGGGCTGGGGCGCGACGGCCAACTCGTACGCCGCCCCCCGATTCGGGATTGACCAGCTCCGCGTCTGGCGGGAGGAGCCG
>VGYW01000206.1 GCA_016872875.1 Planctomycetota bacterium
TCCTGCCCACGGCGGCTAGTACGCCCTTACAGGGCTGAATCTGGCCGCCCGCCTGTCCCAGGGCTTCGCCCTGGGCTGCTATAGTACGCTCCGTTCGGAGCTTCGGAGCCGAAGAGCATCACCAGAGTTGGGGGCCATACTCATGGCGCAAGACACGAAGCCCGTTTGTCACGCTGGCATCTAGGTTGGTATGATGGTGCAAATGTCCGCTCCACCCGGAAAGGAGACGATGATGAACGAGAGCCGCAGAGCGTTCCTGCGCGACGGCCTGGCTGTCGGCGCGGCGGTTGGCCTGGCCGGGCGCCTCGCGGGCGCCGCCGAAGCGCCCGGCGACAAGCCCCGCATCCGCATCGGAACCGTCACTTTCATGGTCGCCGCCGGCATGGACCTCCCGACCCTCATCAAGGCCTGCGAGGACTCCGGCATGGAGGGGGTGGAGCTGCGCACGACCCACAAGCACGGCGTCGAGCCGTCGCTGAACGCCGAGGCCCGAGCCAAGGTGAAGGAGACGTTTGCGAAGTCGAAGGTGCGCCTCGTCGCGCTCGGCTCGGTGTGCGAGTACCACGCGGCCAGCCCCGAGGTGGTGAAGAAGAACATCCAGACGACCGCGGCCTTCGTGCAACTGGCCGCCGACGTGGGCGCCTGGGGCGTCAAGGTGCGGCCCAACGGCCTCCGCAAGGACGTGCCCGAGGATGCCACGCTCCGCCAGATCGCCGGCGCGCTCAAGGAGTGCGGCCCATTCGCACAGGAGAAGGGCGTCAAGATCGTCGTCGAGTGCCACGGCGGCGGCACCTCGCGCCCAGACCGCATGGCCAAGATAATGGAATCCTGCGACCACTCGGCCGTGGGCATCTGCTGGAACTCCAACGGCGACGACGTTGACAAGGGCGGCTCCGTGAAGGCCAGCTTCGAGCTCCTCAAGAAGTGGTTCTGGCACGCGCACATCAAGGACTGCGGCGCCGGCTATCCCTACAAGGAGCTCTTCGACCTCCTGAAGGGCATCGGCTACAACGGCTACACGATGTTCGAGTGCTCGGCCAAGGGGGACCCGACCGAGTTCCTCAAGGAGCGCCGCGCCGCCTGGGAGAAGCTGGCGCTGTAGCCCAGTCATTCGTGGTTTGCGCGCGTGCGGGGGCATGAATGGATGTATGGATGTATGGATGGGTGTCAGACAATCATCCATCCATCCACCCATCCAGTCATCCCAGTCGGTTGCGGGCCAAGGTTCTGTCAAGGGGCTGCCCATGAGCGAGAAGCTGGCGATTGAGGGCGGCGAGCCGGTGCGGATGAAGCCCTTCCCCGGCCGCCTGCCCTTCGATGAGGCCGACGAGCGCGAGGTGCTCGAAGCGCTCCGCAGCGGAAAGCTCTTCTTCCCAACGGGCACAAAGGTCCACGCCTTCGAGGAGCGCTTCGCCGCACTCTACGGCGTCCGATACGCCGTGGCCTCGACCTCGGGGACCTCTGCGCTGCACGTGGCACTTGGCGCGATCAACCCCGAGCCAGGCGACGAGGTGATCACGACGCCAGTGACCGACATGGGCACCGTGGCCCCCATCGTCCAGCAGAACTGCATCCCGGTCTTCGCCGACGTTGACCTGGGGACGATGAACATCACGCCGGAGACAGTCGAACCGCTCATCACGGACCGCACGCGGGCGATCATCGTGGTTCACTGCTGGGGGCAGCCGGCGGACATGGATGGCTTCCTTGCCCTCGCCCGCAGGCGCCCTGGGCTGCGGCTCATCGAGGACTGCTCGCAGGCCCACCTCACCCGCTACAAGGGACGCCTCGCGGGCACCCTGGGCGACGTCGCAGGCTTCAGCCTCCAGGAATCCAAGCACCTCCGCTGCGGCGACGGCGGCGTGACCATCACCGACGACCCCGCCCTCGGCGACCGCGCGGCAATCTTCGTGGACAAGGGCTGCGACTGGACCAAAGACCGCCGCTACCGCCTCCGCTACCACTTCATCGCCCCCTGCTACCGCATGACCGAGCTCCAGGGCGCCGTCCTCTGCTCCCAGCTCCCAAAGCTCCCCTGGATCGTCGAGCGGCGCCAGGCGCTGGGCGACAAGCTCGTGGGGCTTCTCCAGGACATCCCTGGCCTTCGTCCGCCGACCCGCGCCGACGGCGTCGAGCACAGTTTCTGGATGTTCCCCGTCCTCGTAGACTGGTCGGCCCTCGGCACCACCCGCGACGAGTTCACCGCCGCGATGAAGGCCGAGGGCGGACCCGTCGGCGGCGCCTGGATCGGCAAGGTCCTCTACGCCTTCGAGGCCATCGCCGAGCGGCGCGCATTCGGCACCTCGGGCCTGCCCTGGACCGGCCTCGGACGCCCCGAGCCTTCGCCCTATCGCCCCGGCCTCTGCCCCGACGCCGAGAAAGCCCTCCACCAGCTCTACTGCTTCCCCCTCACAGAGCTCTACACCGAAGAAGACATCGCCGACATTGCGACCGCCCTCCGGAAGGTTGCCTCCCACTTCGCCTCGCGTACCCAGGCATAGCCGGGTGCGAGCCGGGGGTGTGCGTGGACGGGGCTTCTCTGGAGCCTGAAAGGCTCGTATGGTAAAGCCCAGGGCAACGCCCTGGGGACGTGGCCACCCCGCACTCAGCCCTGAAAGGGCGACATAGCGGCGCCCTATTTCGCCCTTTCAGGGCTTGCCCGTAGATGTCCCTGGACCCAGGGCGTTGCCCTGGGCTTTACCATGCCGCCCCTTTGGGGCTGCGGAATCCACCTACAATCCCGGCCCGCACCCGCATAGCCTCTCCATTGGACTTCCCGGCTCAAATGAGTATCATTGAACCGCGGGACCGGAGGCAAGGAGTTGTCCCGCGCACATTTTCGAGGAGCGAAGGATGGCTCGAAGCGGCAGTGGTGTACGGCGACGCGAGTTCCTGCGGCTTGGCGCGGCGGCCACGCTTGGCCCCACGCTGACGATTCTGGCGGGCGAGGGGCCGCCCCCGAGCCAGAAGCTCGGCGTGGCGGTCGTCGGCTCGCGCGGCATGGGCGGCTATAGCTTCGACCAGAGCTTCAAGGAGCGCCTCGTCGCCTTCACGGAGATCGAGGACAAGCGGATCGCCGAGACGCTGAGAATCTTCAGGGAGCGGGCGAAGGACGCCCCGGAGCCGAAGGTCTACACCGACTATCGCAAGATGCTCGACGAGTGCCACAAGGACATTGACGTGGTGCTCTCGGGCACGCCCGACCACCAGCACGCCCCCGCCTCGATTCGCGCGATTCAACTGGGCAAGCACGCCTTCGCCCAGAAGCCGATGGCGCACAACATCCGCGAGTGCTACGTCCTCGCCCAGGCCGCACGCGAGAAGAAGGTGCTCACCCAGATGGGCAACCAGGGCTATTGCGGCGAGGGCATGCGGCGCCTCGTCGAGTTCGTCTGGGCCGGCGCCGTCGGAAACGTCACCGAGACCCACACCATCCTGGGCCGCAACTTCGGCGGCAGCGGCGGCAGGCCGCCCGGCAAGCCCGTCCCCGCTGGCCTCCACTGGGACGAATGGCTCGGCCCCGCCCCCGTCCGCGAATACCACGACGGCCTCCACCCCTTCTCGTGGCGCTCCTGGCGCGACTTCGGCACCGGCACCATCGGCGACATGGCCTGCCACCACCTCGCCTGCATCTTCTGGTCCCTCAAGATCGCCTCCCTCAAGAAATACACCATCGAGTGCCTCAACACCAAGGGCGGCAGCGACGAGATGTATCCGCAGGACAACGTCGTGTGCTGGGAGCTGCCCGAGCGCGAGGGCCAGCCGCCCTGCAAGGCATTCGCCTACGACCACGGCGGGCTGAAGCCCCAGGTGATGAAGGACGTCGAGAAGGAGCACAAGCGGAACTTCGGCGAGGCCAGCCTCTTCGTCGGCGACAAGGGGATGATGGGCCACGAGCCCTACATCATCACCGAGGAGCGCCGCAAGGAGTTCAAGCCCCCCGAGAAGACCCTCCCTCGTGCCCACGGCGGCCCGATCGAGGACCTCTATTGGTGCATCAAGAACGACGGCACGCCGGCCTCGAACTTCATAGACGCCGCCGGCCCCCTCACCGCCTGGGTCCTCAGCGGCCACCTCGCCATGTTCGCCGGCAAGGGCGTCAAGCTCGAATGGGACGTCGAGAAGATGGAGTGCACCAACCACCCCGAGATCAACAAGCTCGTCAGGAGAGAGTATCGCAAGGGGTGGGAGGTGTGACGCGTGATGCGTGACCCGTGACAAGGGAACGAACGCCCCTCCCGAAGGCTCCAGCAGCGATGCTGCGATTCGGACGTAAGCGCTCGTGCCTGGCATTCCTGTCCCCGCCGACCTTGCGTCGGTGGGGCAGAGGATTGGCAACTACGCACGGCGGCCCTCACCCTCCTTCCCCCCTCTCCCTCCGCCCGCCGGGGCGGGCGGAGGGAGAAGGGGGTCTAGGGTGGCGGCCCTGTTAGTTGCCAATCCTACGCCCCACCGACGCAAGGTCGGTGGGGGCGCGGACCATACGGGAATGCTTACCTCTGAACCGCGGCAGCAGCGATGTAGCGATCTTGACAGCCGCCGGCAGAGGGGGTAAGGTAGAGCGCGCGAGGAGTGAAGCAATGGCTTCTCCTGTGAAGACGAAACAGGATACGCTGGATGCCCTGCGCGCTAGCGGCGCACGGATCAAGGCGCTTGGTGTCGCCCGAATCGGCTTGTTCGGATCGTTCGTCCGCGACGAGGCCAGGGCGGACAGCGACGTTGATATTCTGGTCGCTTTCGAGCCCGGGCGGAAGAGCTTCGACAGCTTCATGGAGCTGTCAGCGCTGCTGGAGGAGATTCTCCAGCGCCGGGTCGAACTGGTCACAGTGGAGTCGCTCAGCCCATTCATTGGGCCTCATATCCTCCAGGAAGTGGAATATGTGCCTCTCGCCGCTTGAATACTTGCGCCACATTCTTGCCGAGGCAGAGTACCTCGTCGAGGCGAGCAAGGGTCTGAGCAGGGAGCAATTTCTGGCGGACGAAACAAAGAGACGTGCGTTCGTGCGGAGCCTTGAGATCATCGGAGAGGCAACCAAGAATGTCCCTGCCGCTCTGCGCCAGAAGAAGCCGGAGATCAACTGGCGGGCGATGGCGGGCATGCGCGACAGGCTCATCCACGCTTACTTCGGTGTGGACTACGACATCGTTTGGGACGTTGTCCGCCGGAAGATGCCAGAGCTTACCCAGCGCGTGAAGGAGATGATTTGGGCAGAGGAGGCACCAGAGGGGAATGGCGGCGATTCGGGATGAGTTGATAGGCGAGCCGGCGGCGGGTGGGCAACGAAACGGCCCCGCACATCCTCACTTCACGAAGAACCCCGCCGGGGTCAGCGTCATGCCGTGTTTCGCAGCGAGCTCGCGTGGGTCAATGGGACGGAGGAGCCTCTCAATCTGCCTCTGGTGGTCGTAGTAGTAGGCGAACGCCTCGTGCAACTGGGCCGGGGTGATGCCGGGGTAGCCGTCGAGGATTTCCTCGAAGCTCATACCCTGCTTGTAGGAAGCGATCACCGCGCTCACCGGGAGGCGCGTGCCTCGGATGACCGGCTCTCCGCCGCAGACGCCCCGACGCCTCGTAATCCAGCGATACCCGCTTGCGGTTGCCATGCTCGGCTCCTGGGCCACGTTTGATGATATGATACCGCAGGGGGCAGTGGGTTTCAAGTCTGGAGGAAGAGGGGAGATTCTGCGTTTCTGCCTCGCGGCTCAGAAGAGGGCGAGTTGCTGGGTGGCCTCCCTGAGCTCCCAAAGGTCACCGTGGACCGGCCGGCCCACCTTACGAAGCTCGCGCACGACAACCCCCCTGGGAACCTGCACCGACAGGCCAAGGTGGCCCGACACGTAGGAGACCACGGACTCCAGGTCCGCAGATCGCCCCTGAGCCTTGGCCCGCCCCAGGAACTGGCGAACGTAGGCCCTCGTGCGAAGCCGCACAGGGACGCTTGGCTCAAACGGGTGGCCGGGAGGGAGTTGCCACCGCCCGGCCTCCGCGCTGAAACAAAAGCCCTGACTGCGCAGGAGCGAGACCAGGTCGAGGCCGTTGTCCGTGGCCTCCGCGGCCAGGCGCGACTCCAACAGCCTGGGTATGAGGGCGTACGAGATTTCCTCAGTCGAGGCGCCTCCCTTCTCGGAGATCGTCAGCTCGGCGGACAGCTTGACCGTGCGCAACAGGTCAACGGCAGAGGCCCGCGGCCTCCGAGGCCTCGTCCTCGCGGCAACGCCGGGCTTCAGGAAGTTGATCACCAACTCCCCAGCCAGCACCTTCAGGGGGTTCTTCTTGCGGTGCATGGACCAGACTACGTCCAGGGGCTGCACGACGGTGTTGACGTGCCTGAACCCGGCCTCCTCGGCGGTATCTCGGATGGTATACCAGTAGCTAAGGTCGCGGTGACAGAAGACCAACGAGAGCCACCGGCCGGGCTTCAGAACCCTGAACATCTCGCGGATGCTCTCCTGGAGCAGTCGCGTGTAATCCGAGCTCGTGTGGCCCACGTCGCCGCCCTCTATCACCTCGTCCGCGCGCTCGGCGTCGGTGGGCGTGAACCCGAGCCATGCGTTCCACATGGTCGAAAGGTCCAGGTAGGCGATGTGGCCCCCATAGGGGGGATCCGTGTAGATGTAGTCTACGCACTCAGGGCGGATCACCTCGGACAGGCGTGTGGCTGACCCTGTGATGGCTCGGAAGGTCTTTTCCGAATACCAGTCGCCGATCAAGTCATTCGTCTCTCGCTTCGCCGTCAGGACGCTGCTCACGCGGGCCTCGAACTGTTCCCACACGTCCAGCTCGACGGGGCTTCGCGGGACGTTGTAGCGGTAGAGGCTGAAGATGGAAGCTCCCCCTCGGCTGGGCTTGCGGCCGGCCGCGGAGATGAACGTACGGTTGGTCTTAGCCAGGGTGGCGGAGAACGCGAGCAGTAGCAAATCGCGGGCCGTTGGGTCCTCCACCCGACAGATTTCGTGGCGTAGGCAGGCCAAGCTCACCAACTGGCGCGGCGTGAAGAGCTGGTGGACGAAATGCGCGTCGGCGTTGCGAGGCAGGGGAACGTTCTGAGGGTAGTCGTAGGCCCGCAACGCTTCAGCGAGAGCGGCCTCGCTGGCATTTCGCCAGCAGGCGATCTTCGGCTCGCAACGCTCCTTGACCTCGTGGAATGCCTGGGTGATGGCCTCGATGGAAACCGGGGAGATGGCGATCTGCCGAGCAAGGAAGTTGGCGAGCGGATTCAGGTCCACCTGATAGCTGCGCCGCCCCAGCACGAGGGCCTCGACGGCGGTAACGCCCGACCCGCCGAAGGGGTCGAGAACCAGGTCCCCCTTGCGCGAGAAACGCTCGATGTAAGCCTGGACGACGCTCCACGACCGCCGAGTGAAGTACGGATGTACCCCGTAATGGCGCTTAGCGCCCTGCCGCCTGGGCGCAATGGGCTGATCGAGGGGAGCGATGTCCGAGTAGTCAGTCACGATCGCCCTCCCAGGTGGCGGGCGAGGAACCCGGTCAGGGCGCGGAGCTCCAGCACGTCCACCACTGGCGTGACCACACTGGGATCGTCGTGTTCCACGCACAGAACGGTCGCCCGTTCCGGCTGGGTTCGCTTGAGGAGCTGGTAGTCGAAACCACTGGACCTCTTCTTGATCTCCACCGCACATCCGTACTGCGGGAAGCGACCGAACTGGAAGGAGCTACCGAAGCAGTCGTATCCCTTTCCCTGGTAGCAGCCGAGATGAATCCCCAGGCGGGCGAGCGCCCCGCTCGTCCGCAGAAGGTCGCTCTCCAGGACATGTGGCTTCCCATCCAGGTGGTCCCGCACAACGCCGTCGAGTTGGGCATGCACCCACGCTGCCTCCCGGCAGCCGCAGACCTGGTCCACCAAGAGTTGGGATTGCACGTTCTCGGTGAACGTAAGGGGATGCAGGTTGAAGCACAGCGACTTGGTTCGTCCACTCGAGAAGCGAACCTTGGTGGGCAGCAGCAGCAATGCGTGCTTGTGCAGGACTTCCGCGAACTCCACCCTCACGATCTCGCCTTCGGGGAGGGAGTACCAGTGCCGTATCTGACCCTCGATTGATGCCCCGGCCCGCTGCCTTTGTATCCGGTCGTGCCCCACCTTCCCGGGACGGAGCCCGTCGCCATCGAGCACACGGTCCTTCGCAACGGCCACCAGCCCGCTCTCGACGACCCCGTAGGGCGTTCCTAGCCAGACCTCACATGAGCCTCGGGCTTGGAGGACCGTGCGTGTGGATTCCTGGATGCCCTGAAGGTAGTATTGGGGGCCGCCCGATTTCCGCGACTGCTGCTTGGTCTGCTGAACCCATCCCATAGGGTGTGGCCATCCTGGGCTTGCTGCTATCGGTACGAGCTTCCTTCTACCGCCCCGATTATACGGCGCTCGCAAGGCTGGCGCAAGGAAAATCACCAATTCAGACGTAAGGAGCCCGTCGCAGTGCGGCGCATTCCGCGCCCCCACCGACCTTACGTCGGTGGGGTAAGGGATTGGGAACTACCCGCGGCGCCCCTCACCCCCCTTCCCCCCTCTCCCGCCGCCCGCCTGTGGCGGGCGGCGGCCTTGTTAGTTGCCAATCCTGCGCCCCACCGACGCAAGGTCGGTGGGGGCGGGAACCCCGGGCAGGGTGGCTTACGTCTGAATTCCCACAAGGAGAATCCGTCGCCTTGTAGCCAACATCAGCCCATGCTACAATCCTACCGCCAGGGGGCAAGTGCGATGCCAGTGATAGCCTGGGGCAGAAAATGAGAAAGGCTGCGGCGGTTGCGGCGGGCGTGATGGGAGTGGCCATCGCGGCGGCGATGGCCGCGTGGGCATTGATGCGCCCGCGCCCGCCAATGGAAGCAGAGACGCCTGGGGAGTGGGCCGGGCCGCCGGCACGCTCGGCCCGCAACGGCGCTTCTCGCGAGGGGGAGGCGGCCGGGGAGTTCTTCCGCGCCCGGCTGGCAGTGGGCGGAAAGAAGTGGGCGGAGGCGCGAGCGCGGCTCGAATGCCTCGCGGCCAGGTACGCAAACACCATGTTCTTTGTTGAGAACCGGTCGGAGATAGCCCGGCTCCTGGGCGAGGCGGAGGCGGCCCAGACGCCGGCCCCCAGCGTGCCGACGCCACCTCCGAGATCGAGAGGGGACTTCGCGCTCGAACTGAACGGCCAGACGGACTACCTGGAGATACCCGACGACCCGGCGTTCCACCTCGAGACGTTCACCCTCGAGGCCTGGGTGTGGCGGCGGCCGGGCGGGGGCGACCTCCAACACGTCTTCGCCAAGGACTTCGGCGGCAGCTACGTCGAGTCGTTCGGCGTCTTCATTCGGAACAAGGGGCTGTGGAACTACACGGTCGGCTATGGGCCGCGCGCGGAGATTCGCAGCACTGCGGTGGAGTGCGCCCCCCGCACGTGGACCCATTGCGCGCTGGTCTTCGACCGGGGCGACTGCGCGCTCTACCTCAACGGCAAGCAGGCGTCCCGCGCGCAGTTCGCCCCCGCGCCCCTCTACGACGAGCAGCCGTTCCACATCGGCGCCGACCTCGACCACGGGCGCGTGGGCTACTTCTGGAACGGCGCGATTGACGAGGTGCGCCTCTCCTCCGTCGCACGCTACAACGCGGAGTTCACGCCCGCCCGCCGGTTCACGCCCGACGCCCAGACGGTGCTCCTCCTGCACCTCGACGACGGCGAGGGCGGCACGGCCCACGACTCCGGCCTCGGCGCGCACCACGCCACCATCCACGGCGCCCGCTTCATCCGTCCCGACGCGCTCGATGCCTCGCCCTGAGCGCGTTTCTTCCTTGACAGCCGCCGACGGCGGGGGTAAGGTAGAGGCGGATGTCTGCCCCCAAGAGACAACAGGAGTGAACACATGAGCGAGACTGGCTTGGAAAGGCGAACATCGCGTCGGGAGTTCCTCGGCGGGGCGGCGATTGCGGCCGCGGGGCTGCTCGTCGCGCCCCGCCGCGTGCTGGGCGGGGAGGGGCAGGCGGCGCCCAGCAACACGCTGAACGTGGCGAAGATCGGCTGCGGCGGAATGGGCGGCGGCGACCTCAACGCGGTCGTGGACTGCGGAGCGAGCATCGTGGCCCTATGCGATGTGGATGAGAACACGTTGGGCGGCGCGGCCAGGCGCTTCCCGAAGGCCAAGAGCTACTTCGACTTCCGCAAGATGTTCGACGAGATGGAGAAGGAGATTGACGCGGCGGTGGTCTCGACCGCCGACGTCACCCACGCCATCGCCTCGATGTGGGCCATCAAGCGCCGCAAAGCGGTCTACACCCAGAAGCCCCTCACCCGCACGGTGAAGGAGGCCCGCCTCCTCACCGAGGCCGCCCGCGAATACAAGGTCGCCACCCAGATGGGCAACCAGGGCCACAGCGGAGGCGGACTCCAGGCCACCGCCGAATACCTGCGGGCCGGCGCCATCGGCACGGTCCGCGAAGCCCACACCTGGAGCGACCGCCCGAAGGGCTGGTGGCCCCAGGGCGTCAATCCGCCGGCTTATTCCGACCCGGTGCCGAAGCACCTGCACTGGGACCTCTGGCTCGGGCCGATGCCCGAGCGCCCCTTCGTCGCCTCCTGGCGCGACGGCCAGTTCAAGGGCAAACACGTCTTCCACCCCCACAACTGGCGCGGCTGGTGGGACTTCGGGGCGGGCGCGATGGGCGATATGGCCTGCCACAACATGGACCCCGCCTTCTGGTGCCTCGGCCTCGGGGCGCCCACCTCGGTCAAGGCCGAATGCTCCGAGTTCAACCACGTCATCTTCCCCGCCTGGTCGGTCATCGAGTGGGAGTTCCCCGCCAAGGGCGACCGCCCGGCCGTCAAGCTCTTCTGGCACGACGGCGGCAAGCAGCCGCCCCGCCCCGAGGAGCTCGAGAAGGACCGCCGCATGGACAGCAACGGCTGCATGTTCATCGGCGACAAGGGCGTGATGATGGGCGGCGGCTGGGCCGGCTTCTGCCAGCTCATCCCAGAGGCCAAGATGAAGGAGTTCCCCAAGCCGCGTCGGACCCTCCCGCGCTCGCCCCACGGCCACTACAAGGACTGGGTGGAGGCGGCGAAGGGGGCGAAGGTCGTGCCCGGCTCCAACTTCGAGTACTCCGGCCCGCTCACCGAGGCGATGCTTCTCGGCAACATCGCCCTCTGGTATCCTGGCGAGAAGCTCCTCTGGGACGCTGAGAAGTTCTCCTTCACCAACAAGCCCGAGGCCAACAAGCTCCTCCACTACGAGGCGAGGAAGGGGTGGGAGATGTAGACCCCCGTGGCTCGCCCGGCTGGCGCGTCAAGAAACTTGACTTTCACGTCAAGGAAGGCTAGAATGGTTCTTGGTATGGACCTCAAGGTCTCTCCGGAAGCGATGGAAGACATCGAGCGTCTCACGCCGGTGATCCACACGCGGGTCACGTGGATTCTGGAGAGACTGCGGGACTGGCCCAGAGTGAGCGGTGCGAAGCCACTGCGAGGCCAGCTCGCAGGCCACTATCGCATCCGCACAGGGGATTACCGGATGCAGTTTCGAATTGAGCGAGGAACCGTGATTGTCGAGAGGATTGGCCATCGATCCCGCTTCTATGAGGAGTAGCCCATGAGCGTCCCGACACTTACCCTCAACGGCAAGCGATATGCGGTTCTGGAGGCGACCGAGTACAGTCGCCTGCGAGCTCTGGCCAACGCCGCGGAGGATGAGTTCCCTCCCCTGCCGAAGCCCGACGAATGGGGGAACTACCCCGCCATCGAGTACGCTAGGGCCAGCCTGGCCCGGAAGCTCATCCGCCAACGGCGTGCCGCGGGACTGACCCAGGCTGACCTGGCTAGACGCGCCGGCATCCGGCCCGAGACGCTGAACCGTATCGAGCGCGGCAAGGTCACGCCCGACATCGCAACTGTCGAGAAGATCGTCCTGGCCATCGAGCAAGCCCAGGCTGAGGCCGATAGCGGTGCATGAGGCGAGCACGGCTTGAAAGGAGGACGCCGATGTCCGCAGTGACCGCAAGCGAGATCGAGCTTGCGGAGCAAGGGGAGGATTACTACAGGCGCGTGCTGCGCGCCAAGCTCGAGCCAGAGCACAAGGGCGAGTACCTGGTGCTCGACGTGGCGACCGGAGAGTACGAGCTCGATGAAGACGAGTGCGCCGCCATCCGTCGCGCAAGGGCCAAGAAACCGCACACGGTGTTCTACATTCTGCGGGTGGGTTTCCCCCCTGAACGCATCTGATCGCGCCTCCGAGGACGGCCATGCTAACTGGCAAGGTAACATTGCGGTGGTATCCCGTTGTGGAAGTGAGGGTGGGGTCAGAAGACGGACGCGTGCGGGCAGTGCAGGCCGTGGTTGACACTGGTTTCACTGGGTTCCTCACCCTTCCGCCTGACTTGATCGCGGACCTTGCCCTGCCCTTGGTTGGCCTCAAGACGGTTGAGCTCGCTGATGGCAGCCAGACCACCCTCTTCGTCTTCGATGCCCTGATTGAGTGGGAAGGGCAGCAAATCGTAGTGCCGGCTTACGAGGCTAGGGGTACGCCCCTGATCGGGATGAGACTCCTCAGAGGCAGCCGGGTTACGGTGAACGTGCTCGAGGGCGGTTCGGTGGAGACTGGCCCAGTACAGGATGCCTGAGGCCGTGGGCATCCTTTTGGAGCAACGAAAGGAACTGGCGTGCGCGTGATTGTGGCAGGGTTGGTGGGCGCGCTCTTGTCGCGGAGCCTTCTGGCCGGGAATGCGATGACGCCGGGGAGGCTGGTGCCTGAGCCGCCAACGCTTATCTGCCTGGGCGTATGCTGGTATATCCAGGGCGACGACAACTGCAATGCGACGGGCGAGCTAACCTATCGCAAGGCGGGCGAGGACGCCTGGCGCAAGGCTCTCCCGCTCCTGCGCGTGGACCCCCGCAAGCTGTATGGCGGCAGGCAGATCGAGCCGATGCTCGCGGGAACGGTCTTCGACCTCGCGCCCGGCACGGATTACGAACTGAAGGTGCGGATCAGCGACCCCGACGGCGGCGAGGCCGAGCAGGTGGTGAGGCAGCGAACGCGCTCCGAGCCTCAGACGCCCAGGGACGCACGCGAACTCCACGTGGCCCCCGGCGACGGCGGTGGCTCGGGCACGAAGGCCGATCCGTTCAAGGGCTTCGCCGCGCTCCAGAAGGCCGTCCAGCCGGGCGACCTCGTCCTCGTCCACGCCGGCACCTACAAAGGCCCCATCCAGCTCACCAGGAGCGGCGAGGAGGGCAGGCCGATAACCTATCGCGGCGCGGGCGACGGCGAGGCCATCTTCGAGGGCGGCGGCGACGATGGCGACGTTCTCGTCATCTACGGCACCCGCCACCTCATCTTCGAACGGCTCACCCTCCGCAGCGGCCTCCGCGCCTTCCACGCCAACGGCTGCCAGGGCCTCACCGTGCGCCGCTGCACCATCACCCGCTGCCGCTTCGGCATCCGCGCCATCGACGCCCGAAGCCCGGCCCGCGACTTCACCATCACCGACAACGCCATCGCCAGCACCACCACCTGGCCCCGCACGAAGGGGATCGAGGACATCGAAGGGCTGGAGATCAACGGCACCGGCCACGCCGTCGCCTACAACCGCATCACGAACTGCGGCGACTGCTTCTCCTTCCGCGACCCGGCCAGCGCCTCCGACGTCTACAACAACGTCCTGGAGGCTGCGACCGACGACGCGATCGAGCTGGACGAGACGACCCACAACGCCCGCGCCTTCCGCAACCGCATCACCGACTGCCACATGGGCGTCACCACCCAGCCCGTCTGGGGCGGCCCAGCCTACATCATCCGCAACGCCTTCTACAACACCGTCGGCTCCCCCCTCAAGCTCCACAACGAGCCGAGCGGCATCGTCATCCTCCACAACACCAGCGTCAAGAGCGCCCAGGCGTTCGAGACCTGGACGAAGAGCCTGCGCAACGTCCTCGCCCGCAACAACCTCTTCCTCGGCACCGAGCGCTACGCCGCCGAGGTCGGCACGGGTAAGGGCGAATTCGAGATGGCCAACGTGGATTTCGACTACAACGGCTACTCGAAGTCGCCCGACGCCACCCGCTTCATGAAGTGGGGCGATGCGCGGTATGCCACCATCGAAGAAGTGCGCCAGAAGGCGGCCATCGAGAAGCACGGCGTCATCGTCGCCCTCGACATCTTCGCCTCAAAGGTCCTCTTCCCCGACCCGAGCGCCCGCTGCCGCCCCCCCGACCTGCGCCTCAGAGAAGGCTCCGCCGCCTGCGACGCGGGACAGGTCCTGCCCAACATCAACGATGGCTTCGGCGGCAAGGCCCCCGACCTGGGGGCCTACGAGCTGGGCGACAAGCTGCCCCACTACGGCCCGCGGCCGGAGTGAGACGCTGCCCACTGAGGGAGGAGCAGCCCCCCTCTCCCTCGGGGAGAGGGTTGGGGTGAGGGTGCTCTGCCCCCTCTCCCTCGGGGAGAGGGTTGGGGTGAGGGTGCTCTGCCCCCTCTCCCTCGGGGAGAGGGTTGGGGTGAGGGTGCTCTGCCCCCTCTCCCTCGGGGAGAGGGTTGGGGTGAGGGTGCTCTGC
>VGYW01000207.1 GCA_016872875.1 Planctomycetota bacterium
CGTGTGGGGGAAAGGGGGTGGTGTCACTGCCCCGGCACGCCAAGCATCTCTGACGCCCCCTGGAACCCGGGTCCACCACAAATCCCGCCGTCAGCCGGCACCCGGGGGGAGTGGTGAGAAATGCGGGTTAACACTTACGGATTCTTTCTGAGCCTGCCCCTCGCCCTCTCCCCGGGCCACGGCCGGCGCTTGCCTCCAGCGGGAGAGGGGGAACTGCGAGCCAGGACAACCACGGGAACGCGTGGCTCTGCGGGCGGAAGTCCGGCCCTTCATCAACCTCGCGCCCCTTGCGGCGGCGCAGGGGGCGAGACCGGGGCCGATCTTCACGGGACGCCAACGAGCAGCGTGATCCCAGTGAACAGCGCCCGCTGAAGCAGTGCCAGGGACACCACGGCTCGCCAGAGCATCAGCCTTCGGCGAGTCAGCTTGTAGCCGAGGACTACGACGCCAAACGCCAGAGCCTGTTCAAGCCACCACGCGTCCCATAGGGCCAGAGCGCCCTCAAGAACCAGCATCGCCTGAATCAGCGAGACGCCGAGCGCTGTCAACCCCTCCCCCTTCCAATCTCGCAGGCCCAGGCGCCAGTGGGGTGCCCGACACACCGCCCACACCCCCGCGAGCGCGGCCACCAGCGCCCCCAACGACCCCGCGCACCGCACCAGCAGCACCAGAGACGGCGTCCACACGAGCAGGCGATGGCAATCCGTAGGGCGTGCATACGTGCATGCGAAACTCTATTCCACCGGCACCAGCCCATAGTGATTCTGCGCGCGGTCGCGGGAGGTCACGACTTCGACGGGAAGGCCGGGGGTGTTCAGTCGGCAGCCGCCAGCTTCCTCGGCCGCGGAGAGACGACCCTCTCGCCGCTCTCCTTCTGCCTCTTTCTGAGGTCGCGTGCCATTGCGCGAACGTCGTACCCGTAACGCTTGGCGCGGGCGTCTTTGATCTGCCATAGTTCACGGATCACATCGTCTTCTACCATGGTTGTTCTCCCATCAGTTCCTCCGGGGTGCAGATGACGGGTGGCTCGTACCCACGGGCCCGCAGGAAGGCGGCCAAGGGTTCTGCCAGCTCGGCGTTTGCTAGATGCCGGCAGTTCCATGTCAATAGGAAGTCGATGCCGTACACCGTCGCGAGAGCCAGATGAAACGCATCGTCTGTGGCCGCCTCGGGCAGTGGGCCTTCAGTCACAAGGCCTTCTGCGAGCGCTGTGACCTCCCCGGTAACATCGAGGAGCGGACTGCCCCTGAGCGCGTCAAGGCGAAGCTTAGCCGCCCCCGGGTCCCCGTCACCTGCCTCATCTCGCACGACTTGAGAGGCAAAGAGCTCAAAGCCTTGGCGGCGCTTCTCCCACCATTCGCGCGTGATCGCTTGCCGAGCGGCCCGGATCAGGTCGCGCGACGGGCGGGCTGTCAGGTAGCTGATGACCGAGGTCTCGATGTAGACGCGCTTCTTCATTGTGTTCCCCGAACTGAGTCTAGCAGGTGTCGCCCTCGAAAACAACAGGGTGCCCCGCTATCACTCCACCAGCACTAGCCCGTAGTAGTTCTGCTCGCAGTCGCGCGAGATGACGACCTGGATGGGGAAGCCGGCGGCGCGGGCGGTGGCGAAGACGTCTATGCCGCAGGCCTCCATAGCGGGGCGGCTGTCGTCCTCGTGGCGGCAGGCGCCCTCGAGGTTGCACGTCTTGCACAGATAGCAAGGGCCGCAGGCGTAGGCGAACGCCTTGTAGTAGCCGGCCAGGAAAACCTCGCGCTCGAGCGCGACGACGATCTTGCGGATGTCGGCCGTGCGATCGCCGTGGACGAGGATGGCGGTCTTGAACTCGTCGAGGATCTTCCGCGTCCGTTCGGGCGTTGGCGAGTAGGGCGGGCAGTTGCGGCTCGACGCATAGGCCCCGCACCCGTACTGGCACTTCAGCCGCACCCACTCCCCGGTGAAGACCTGGCTCGTAGGAACCAGCTTCGCCTCCAGGGCGCCAAGCTCGACCGCGCGGCGTAGGAAAGCCTGAGCAGGTGTTCGGCGTTCGGTGATCGGTGTTCGAGGCGGGGAAACCGGCCTCTTGGCTCGCGTGGTCTGTTGACTCATTCTACTGGCCCCTGCATGAGCAACGACAAGCCGCCAGAAGGGTCATTCCGAGCGGAGCGAAGCGAAGTCGAGGAATCTCTCCGCTCCTGAGGCCAAAGAGAGATGCCTCGACTTCGCTCGGCATGACAGACCGTAATGTTCTCTCTTCCCTCTGCTTCTCTGCGTGAGGCTCATTTCTCCTCGCTGCGGATGAGGCCAACGGCGAATTCCCCAGGCGCGTCGCCGGGGTCGAGGCGCACGGCGGTGATTGTCTGCCCCGCCCATTGAGGGTGCTTGCTGACATCGAGGCGATAGTCGTGCCACTGGCCGTCGGGCTGAACCTGGAAGTGAAGCGACTTCTCCTCGTCGAAGGCGGACGATGCCTCGGTAGTCCAGAAGAGCTGCGCGGCGGGGCCGGCGGTGGAGCGCATGCGGATGAGGAGGACGGGGCAGGCGTCGCCCTTGACGCGGATGAGGCTGCGGACGAGATAGGGGTCGTTGGCCGTGGCCTTGCCGCAGAGCGCGCCGGCGCGGGCCGCCAGGTCCGCAATGTCGTGAGCCGCCATCCAGCCCTCGGCTGAGCGGGCGAAGGGGAAGTCGATGCGGTCAACGAGCCGTGGCAAGCGGTCCACGCGGCGATGGCGCGCGCCTTCGATGCGGACCGCCCTCGTTCGTAGTGCGGCCTTCAGGCCGTGATGGGCGGAACGCCCCCCATTGTCATTCTGAGCGAGCCCTACTCCACTGTCATTCTGAGCGAAGCGGAGCGGAGCGAAGAATCTCTCAGGGGAGCGGGCGCCGCCAGCAGGGTTCATCTTGGTCGCGTCAGTGGCTTCCCCTGAAAGATGCTTCGCCTCGCTCAGCATGACAGGGTGGGTGGTGGTGTCGGCAACGGCGGGTAGATCGACGCGGATGCAGAGGTAGGCGAGCGCATCGTCGTAGCGCCAGCCAGGGTCGGCCCCCCTCTCAACTTCGGCCCGCTCGGCAAGCGGCTTGCCGTCCAGGGCCACGCCAATAGGCTTCGCGACGTTGGTGATGAGGACGCAGCCCTCCTCGCCCTCCGGATAGGCGGCGTTGAAGGTGAGAAGGTCGCCATCCCAGGCGGCGTCGCTGATCTTCGCCGTGGTCGAGATGTGAATGCGACGGGTCGAGCGAAGGAAGGGCTTGTGCGTAAGGATCGTCGTCTGCGGCTCCTCGTCGCGGCCATTCAGCAGAAGGATGTTCTGGATGATCTGGCGGGGGGCGAAGACCCAGGGGCACTTCGTGCCGTCAATCGCACTGATGTTGTCGGGCCAGAGCGCCACGTTCTCGCCTTCAGAATCCTGCTGGAGGATGGCGCTGTGGATGATCAGCTCGGCAAGGCGGCGCCAGTCCTTGCTCCTATCATATTCCGCCAGCTTGAGGAGGGCGGTCGCGTAGCGCAGGCCGTTCCACTGCACGGGCCGCCCGAACCAGGAGCCGGTGAACCACGTGGCGCCGTAGACGGGGATGCTGGCGCCGAGGAGCCACGGCTTGTCGGGCGGGTTCCACAGGTAGATGAAGGGGATACCGCGCCGCGCCCAGGTGACGGCGTCGCGGAGCCAGCGTTCGTCGCCGCTGAAGCGGTACGCCTCGAGATAGGCGTCCACCGCGTCGGCGGCGGCCAGAAGGTCGGGCGTGTGGACGGGCACCTCCCACACCTGGGCGGCGCGGGGCACGCGAAAGGTCTCCATCAGGCGGAGCGTCTTCTGCATCCGCTCGTAGGCCGCGGCGTCGCCCGCGATGCGCGCGTAGCGGAGCACCTGGAACGCCTTGTTCGCGCAGGTGCCGACCTCGGCCGCGTTGTCGGGGCCGAGTTCGTGGTAGTCCATGCCCACGAATGGCCCTTTGCCCTCCTGGTCGGCGTCGAAGCGCCAGGCGCCGTCGCTGCCCATCGTGGCGAGGAGGCCCGCGGCGTGGGCAGGATTGGCGATGGCGAGGTCGAAGCGCCCTGGGAACCGCATCGCATCGAGTCGCATGTCGGAGTTCATGAACTCCGCAATCTCAAGCGCCTGCTCGCGGCACTGCTTTCGCGCCGCTTCGTCGGGGCTGACGAGCGAGCCGAGCAACAGGTCGGCGGCGAAATCGTGCGGCCGGCCCTTCTTCGACATGATCGGCCCGCCGCCCTTCGATGTCCACCATTCCTTTGTTTCGGGCACCCACAGCGATCTCAGGTATGCCTGCATCGAGAACTGGATTTCGTGCTCATACGATCGATTCGACTGATTCGATTCATTCGATTCATTCGACCCATCACCCCTCTTCGGCAGCGGTTGTGGCTCAGGCAGGCCATAGATGCGAATCCACTCATCCACCGCCGCCAGCGCATCCTTCGCCTCGCCATCCACCAGGATGCGATACTCGATCGCAAGTGGCCGGCCTGGTTCCAGCCGGTATTCGTTCCAGTTCCCCCAGGCTCGAGCCTTCGTGTACGGCGAGAGTCCGGGGATGATGAGGCCAGCCACGTGAGACCGCTGCCTGTGCATCCTGTCGGGGGAATCGAATATGGCTCCTGGGCGGTCACGTTGCCCGGCCCACGGTTCCCGGTTGTCCCATAGGAGTCCGACTGTCGCGCTGCCCCCGTGGACTCCTATTGCCGGAACACAGACCGTGTGCGGATGCACCAGTGTCCTCCACCTATCAGGGTGGCTCTTCGCGATGTCGAGGCTGCTCGACGACACTTCTTCGTCCACAAGCCACTCGAGGCCCGGCAAGACGGCTTCGTCCCTGCGCAGAGCAAGCAGCAATGGTGGTTCAAACACGTCAACCTCACACCCCGAATCGTGGACGAGGCTCAAATGCACCGAGACGGACTTCTCCTCTTTCCCGAGGCTGAAACAACTCGTGGCGTGCAGCGTCCCATTAGGGTGCCGGAAGGTACAAGAGAAGGAAAGGGAGCACCGTGGCCCGAGCCTCGTTTCGGCCCTCGGCGAGTATAGCCAGGTCGAGAGCCACGCACGGCCCCCCTCTTTGAGGCGGTCCGTTGTGAAGCCCAGTCCTCCACTTCGGGTCGGGCGGATCCAGCCAACTGCGCGCCAGCCCATGGGGGTTCTCGCGAACAATTCGGCGGGTGCGAAGCCGTATGCGGTTCGAGGGAAGACAAGGCGAAGACGCTCGTTCTCAAGGACGGCGCAGTCGTCGGCTACGATGGCCCTGAGGCGCCCCGAGGGCGCAGGCGGACGTGCCAGGGGGACGGCCCACAGGTCAGCCTGGGTGTGGAGCATTGGCTGGCCTTCGAGGCTCGGGCTTTGCACAGTAACGCCGGCATAGCCAGCGGGGGCAATGGTGCCCTCGATCTGGCAAACGTGTGTGAACCGGACCCGGCAACTCGCTCCGGGCGGCAAGTCATTGAGTTGGCGCGTCGCTCTCGTCGGACTCCTCGGGTTCGCCCAGTGAACATGGAAGTCGGTTGTTGGCTCAGAAACGGTGACATGTCCGAGGTTCCGTATGATGAGCTCGACCTCCTGCGGGCGACCGACTATGCCCATTGGAGAGACGGGACCGAAGCTTTCCAGCAAGAGGTCAGGTGCAAGTTGCAGCGATTCCTCGGCCTTCGCCGCGGCTGAGGTGGCTCGCAAGTCGAGATTGACGGACCAGGTCCTTCGGCCCAATAGGGCCCAGCTCACCACGGCCTTGGCGGTAGGGCATAAGTCGCCGAGGCGGAGTTCGGCGGGGATGGCGCGGAGGCCGGGCGGGACGGTGAGGGTGGCGCGGGTGTCGGGGGCGGGGGCGTCGCCGACGTTTTCGATGAGGGCGGAGATGGTGCAGCGCTCGCCAGGACGCTTGGGGTCCTCGTCGAGGCGGAGGCGGCTGATGCGGAGGATGGGGCCGACCTTCTCGACGTAGGCGAAGTCGTCGAGCAGAAGATCGCCCGCCGTGCCGAGGATGCGGGCGGCGAAGTGGACCCACTTGGCCTTGGGGTCGCCGGTGAAGTCGTACTTGAGGCGGCCCTGGTGCCACCGGCCGTCAGCGATGTGGTCCTTCGGGACGGTGAAGATGGCGCGGGGCGAGTCGGTGCCCTCGATGGGGACGGCGTTCATCGGGATGGCCTGGACTGTGAGCTTTGCGCCCTCGGCGGCGGAGAGGGCTTTGTACCAGAACTCGATGCCGCCCTTGAGTCGATCAATCATCGCGCCGCGTTCGCCGCTCTTGGCCTTCCAGGCGCGGTTGAGCCCAGTTTCCGCCGTTTGTAGTTCCGCCCTCAGGCGGTCTTCTCCCCGAACGAGGCGCAGAGCGCGCTGACCGCTGTGGGCGTCGGCGACGACCTCCACGGTCCGGCCGACCGGCTCCCAGTCGAGCGGGAAGCCGTTGGGGGCCAGCTCCTCGAAGGAGCCGTTTGTGCAGGGGTTCGGCGGCGTGGCAACGGGAAGCAACAGGGCGAAAGCCAGGAGGAAGGGATTCATGGGAGGCTCCTACAGTCGGGACATAGGGCAGTGTATGCCAAGAGCAAGGGGACATCAAGGGGCCGGCTTCTCCGAATCGTCGTCGTTGTCGTCGTCGTCCTCGTCGTCGAATGCGGAGGACGGGAGGTCAGCAAGAGATTCGACGACGACGACGAGGACGACGACGAGCACGATCAAAGAAGGACGCCGCACTTGATCATCCCGTCCTTGAGGCTACAATGGGGCCTGGCTTACCTTTCGCCATTCACACGAGGAACCCACATGCGCACGGTTCGGATCGGCATTGCGGGGCTGGGCTGGTGGGCGTGCGAGACGCACATCCCGAACCTCCTGAGGGTCGAGGGGGCGGAGGTCCGCGCCCTGTGCAGCCGCTCGCCTGAGAACATCGCGCGAGGCCGCAAGGCGCTCGGCGGCGCCCCGGAGCCGCTCGTCTTCAACGACTACGAGGACCTGCTGGCCTGCGATGAAGTGGACGCAGTGGTCGTCTGCACGCCGAACTACCTTCATGCTCCGATGACTCTTGCCGCGCTCTGGGCGGGGAAGCACGTGCTGGTGGAGAAGCCGCTGGGCCTCGACCCCGCGGAGTGCGAGCCCATCGTTGCCGAGGCCGCGGAGCGGCGCCTCGCCGTGCAGGTGGGGGTCGAGCTCCGCTACTCCGACGCCGCGCAGGCGATGCGGCGCCTCATCGCTGAGGGCGCAGTCGGCGAGGTCGCGCTACTCCGCACCGACATCTGGCGCCAGTGGGGCGCGCCAGGCAGTTGGCGGACCGACGCCGCGAACTCGGGCGGACTCTACCACGAGCTGGGGGTCCACTACATTGACCTGCTGGACTTCCTCGCGGGCGGGACGCCGCAGTGGGTCTCCGCCGCGGGCGGGGTGAGGGCGGTGGCCCGCGACTTCGATTACGCCTTCACCACCCTCGGCTATGAGGGCGGCGCGGTGGCCGCCTTCGGCATGTGCCTCTTCGCCGCGGGAGCGCGCGAGGAGGTCGTGGCGGAGGCCATCGGCGCCGAAGGGCGCCTGGTGGGCGACATCATAGCCGGCCGTCTGACCCTCTGGCGGCGCCAGGGCGAGCCGCAAGACCAGTCGCCGAAGCGAACCGGCGACAAGCTGTTCGGCTTCCCCGGCTCGCTCGAGAGCGTGGCCTCATTCGTCGAGTGCGTGCGGACGGGCGCCCGGCCCTCCGCCGATGCCGCCGCGGGCGAGGCCCTCTGCCGCGCCTGCGAGGCCGCCCGACGCTCCGCCGCACTGGGCGGAGAGAGAATCACCACGGAGACACGGAGCACACAGAGAGAAACAGGAAAGGGCAACTGAACATGAAGAAGCTCGAGTCCCCCGTCCGTGTCCGTCCGTGTCGGTCCGTGTTCCTGCTCTGGTTCTTGCTCTCTCCGTGTTCTCCGTGTCTCTGTGGTGAACCCTCTTCTCCCAGGAGGCTCCCGATGAAGGCCGGCTTCGCGGAACGCGACATCACGCCCTCAGAGGGCATGGAACGCCCCGGCGGCTACGGAAAGGCGTTCCACAAGGGACCCGCCCACGACCCCTGCAAGGTGCGGGCCGCCGTGTTCGACGACGGCTCGACCCGTGTGGCCCTCGTGGGCATTGACGCCCTCGCCGTGCCCCGCAAGCTCGTGGTCGAGGCCCGCTTTGGCATCGAGAAGCAATGTGGCATCCGGGCCGAGGCCGTGATGATCGGCGCCTCGCACACCCACTCCGGCGGACCTACCTGCATGGTCCAGCCAGGCGAGTTCGACCACGCCTCCGACCTCGCCAAGAAGCTGGCCTACGAAATGTCCTCGTGCGCCGACGCTAAGTACCTGGAGATTGTGAAGAAGGCTCTCATCGAGGCGGTTGTCGAGGCCGACCAGAAGCGCGTCGAGGTCAAGGCCTGCGTCGGCTCGGGCCGCGCCGAGGGCGTCGCCTTCAACCGACGCCAGCGGATGAAGAACGGCCTCGCCTACTCCCACGCGGGAAAGGGCAACCCCGACATCCTGGGCTACGCGGGTCCGACCGACCCCGAGGTCGGCGTCATCGGGGCTTGGGACGCGAAGGGCCAGTTCCTCGGCTGCGTCGTCAACTTCGCCTGCCACGGGACCGCGGGCGTGGCCGGCACCTCCGCCGACTGGATTCACTACCTTGAGCAGACCGTGCGCGGGGTCATGGGCGACAAGGCCATCGTCGTCTTCCTCAACGGCGCTTGCGGCGACGTGACCCAGGTGGACAACCTCAGCCCCTACACCGGCGAGTTCGGCGAGCGGGCCGGCGTCAAGCTCGGTCAGAGCGTGGGCGCCGAAGCCCTCAAAGTCCTAGCCAGCGCCACCCCTGGCGACATCGGCCCCACCGCCGCCAAGACCGAAACCCTCCGCATCCCGCGCCGCAAGCCCTCGCCCGCCAAGGTCAAGGCCGCCCTCGAACTCGTCGCCAAAGACCAGAAAGAGGTCGGCCACACGCCCTGGACCTTCGCCAAAGAAACCGTCCTTCTCGACGCCGTCCTCCAGAAGGAGCCAATCGCCGAGGTCGAGGTTCAGGCCATCCAGGTCGGCCCGGCCGTCTTCCTAGCGAACCCGGCGGAGTTCTTCTGCCAGCTCGGGCTTGACATCAAGAAGGGCAGCCCATTCCCATTGACCTGTCCCGTCGAGCTGGCCAACGGCTGCATCGGCTACGTCCCCACCGAAGAGGCCCTTGGCGAGCACGGCGGCGGCTACGAGACTCGGCTCACCGCCTACAGCAACCTCGAGCCCAAGGGCGGCCCCAAGATCGTCGCCGCCTGCATCGCCCTCGCCAAGACCCTCACCCCCGGCACAGTCCCCGAGCCCCCCAAAGCCGGCCCCTTCACCAAGGGCTGGGAATACGGCACCGTGCCGCCCGAGAACGAATGATGGAGCCTCGTGTGCTCTTGGACTTCCCGCCACGCGCGGCGTATCATATTCGGAGAGGGGTGCTGTGGGAGCGTGAGGCGCAGTGTGCGGAATCAGGACCGAGAACATGAGCAACGGTGAGCACACGGGGCCCGCGGGGACTTCGGCATTGACCCGGGAGACCATCCTGTCGGCCTTGCGGCGCCTATCGGATGAACTCGGGCGGCAAGGGGTCACTGGAGAGATCTGCCTTTGCGGCGGCACGGTCATGGTCCTCGCGTTCACTGCCCGGCCATCCACGAAGGACGTTGATGCCATCTTCCAGCCCGTCCAGTTGATCCGCGGCCTGGCTGCCCGGATCGCCGAGGAACAGAATCTCCCCCCTGACTGGCTCAATGACGCCGTCAAGGGCTTCGTCTCGGTTCGGCACGAGACGACGAGTGGCAACCTGCCGCAATTCCCCTATCTGCGTCTGACGATGCCAGTGCCGGAGTATCTGCTCGCCATGAAGTGCATGGCCGCACGCCTCGGCGGAACCACCGGCGAGCCATCGGACGTGCCGGACATCGCGTTCCTCATTCGCCATCTAGGGCTGAGCTCACCCCGGCAGGTGCTCGATATCGTCGCGGAATACTACCCGGCCAACCACATCCCCGTGAAGACTCAGTACCTTATCGAGGGCCTCTTCGAGGAGGGCCAGCTATGAGGCCGAAGACGCTCGCGGAGGTCGCGGAGCTTGCCCTTCTCGGCGACTCGTTCGACCGCTGCCTTGCCAACTTCCTGGACGGGTTCTACGCGGCGCCTGGGGCCGCCGCCTTGACCCCGACGCCCCCTCTGCTCGCGCCCCACTTTGGGGACCGCGGGCGGGTCCAGGACGCCTATCTTGCGGCGACTGCCGAGGAGCTGGCCCGCCGCTTCGAGTTGCCGGTCCCTGCCTGGACCGCTGGGGAAGAGCGGGTGCTTCACCGGCCCTGGTTCGCATCGCCCCTGGCCGCCCTGCGTGCCGTCCTTCTCGTCGAGAGCCCGCCCAGCTTCCGGGCGCGCAACATCTTCGTGAGCGAGAACGCCCTGACCCGCGTTTAACACCCAGCCCCGCCCTTCAAGACGGGCTGGGAATACAGCTTCGTCCCTATCTGCAACGGGTGGATGACGATGGGGCGCCGCGATAGCTATAGCGGCTCCAGATTGCCACTTGCAACGGCGTCATTTTGCCACTATAATGTGATTGAACATGACAGAGTACCTGCCTCGTGAGACCACCTCCCGGCTTGTGAAGGCCCTTCGCGCGCTGCCCGTGGTCGTGCTGTCCGGGCTGCGGCAGACTGGGAAGAGCACGCTGCTCCAGCACGAGGAGGCGCTCTTGAAGGGGCGCGCCTATCGGACGCTGGACGACTTTGCGACCCTTGCCGCGGCGCGGGCGAATCCCGAGGCGCTGCTGGGCGACGCCGCAATCCTCGACGAGGTGCAGCGCTGCCCGGAGCTCCTCCTGGCCGTGAAGCGGAGCGTGGATGAGGGGCGGCGTCCAGGCCGCTTCATCCTGTCGGGCTCAGCGAACCTGGCGTTGCTCGGGCACGTGTCGGAGACTCTCGCGGGCCGCGCCGCCTACTTCGCCCTTCAGCCGATGACCCGTCGCGAGGCGCGGGGCGCGACGGGCAAGCCGCCGTTTCTCGCCGAGTTCATCCGCTCGCAGGAACTGCCGCGCGGCGCCGCGGAGCCAGTGACCGAGGAAGAGGTGCTCGCGGGCGGCCTGCCGCCGGCATGCCTGGGGCCGGCCGACGCCGTGGCCGAGTGGTTCCGGGGATACGTGCAGACCTACATCGAGCGCGACGTGCGGCAGCTTTCGCAGATAGCCGACCTTGTGGCCTTTCGCACTCTGGCGCAATTGGCGGCGCTCCGCACCGGCCAGGTGCTCGTGGTGAGCACGCTCGCCCGCGACGCAAAGCTCACCGCCGCCACTGCGGGGCGATACCTGGACCTGCTGGAGGCCTCGTTCGTCCTCCGCCGCCTCCCACCGTTCCTCAAGAACCGCTCCTCGCGCCTGATCAAGTCGCCAAAGCTGCACGTCACCGACAGCGGGCTTGCGGCGCACCTGGCGGGAGTTGACCGCCTGGAGCCCGGCCGCGACGACCTCTTGCGCGGTGCCCTGATCGAGACCTATACTGCTCAGAACCTCGCGGCCCTGCTCGAGGCCCACCTGCCCGACGCGCAACTGAGCTACTGGCACGAGCAGGGCCGCCACGAGGTGGACTTCGTGATTGAAGCGGGCCGCAAGGTGCTGGCCGTCGAGGTCAAGGCGGCCACGCGGTGGGCCGAGAGCGACTTGGCCGGGCTGCGCGCGTTCGTGGCCCGCACCCCCGCTTGCACCGCCGCGGTGCTCGCCTACAACGGGCGGCAGGCCGTGCGGCTCGACGGCAAGCTCTTCGCCATCCCGCTGGGACACGTCGTGGCGTGACGCGGCGGCCGGTCGGGAGGCAGGCAACACTCATTGGAGAACGAGGCATGCGCAGGATCGGACGAGTGGTGCTGTGGTGCTCGGCTCTCGCGCTCGCGGCTGGCGCCGAGGAGCCCGAGAAGAAGGAGGCGGCGGCGCCGAAGCTCGACGGGGTGTGGACGGGCTTCACGGTGATGGGGAAGGGGGAGACGCCCGACCGCGGGCCGGTGCACCTGAAGCTGACGATCAAGGGCGACCACGTGGACGCCGAGCGCCTCGACGGCCAGCAGTTGCCCATGAAGGAAGGCACCGTGAAGCTCACGCCCGGCAAGCCGATGCAGATGGACGGCACGGAGACGAATCCGCGCGGCCGGGTGCGCACCTACCTGGGCATCGCCGAGCTGAGCGGCGACACCCTCAAGTGGTGCGTCTCGACCCCCAACGGCCCGCGGCCGACGGAGTTCGAGACGAAGCGGCCGAGCTTCCTGGTCATCCTCAAGCGCCAGAAGCCGCAGAGCTGAGGGCTGCGCCACGCTCGCCCCTCTGGTCCCTCTCCCTTGTACCTGTTTGGCGAGGGTGGAACCATCCCCCCTCTCCCTCGGGGAGAGGGCTGGGGTGAGGGTGCTTGGCTTGCCGCGGACGAGGCAGGAAGCACCCTCACCCGCCCGCCCCTGGCGGGCGACCTCTCCCCAAGGGAGAGGTGGGCAACCTTCCGACGCGACGCTCAACACGCACTCTCCCTTAAGTAGAGGGGAAGAGCGCGAGGGCAAATGTGTATGGCAGGCCCGGTCAATCCAGCAGCACGATGTCGGTACCCTCGGACTGGATGTCGCGGATGCGGTGGCCGTCAATGAGGATTTGGTAAGCGACGCCCTTGGCGGCCTTGACGTGGGCTTTGCCATCGCGGAGCTCGACGGGGAAGGGGGCGAGGACGCGCCGCTTGCCGTCGGTGGCGAGGGCCAGGGAGTCGAGCTGGCCGTCGAGGACCAGCCGCAGGCTCACGAAGGCGCAGGGGTTGATGTTCGGCCCCTGGCGCCGCTGGGCGGCCAGGACGAACGAGTCGGGCAGCGTGCCCGCGAGCTTGCCGTCGGGATACTCCTGCTGTTCGGCGGAGATGAGGATGCCGCGGGCGAGGTGGGACCAGCCGAGCGTCTTGTCGTAGGGGGCGAGCATGGTGAGGGCGTAGGCGTAGACGCCTCCGCACCACTGGACGGGCAGGCCCATCCAGTTCGGGGCGCGGTAGCCCGTGGCGCCGTAGACGGGCACGGCGGCGTAGAGCATGATGGGGTAGCGGGTCCAGAGGTAGACGAATGGGACTCCGCTGAGTGCCCAGCGGCGCGCCTCGGCCAGGTAGTCCTTCCTCCCCGTCAGTTCGTGGCCGCGGACGTATGCCCAGACGAGGTAGGCGGAGGCCAGGACGTCGGGGGTGTGGAGCGACAGCTCCCAGGTCTGCGCGCCGCGCGGCACGTCGAAGCGTTTCATGTAGTCGAGGGCCTTGAGGCCGGCGTCGAGCGCGGCCCTATCCCCGGTCATGCGGGCGAAGTCGAGGAGGACCGCGGCCGGGCGGGCGCAGTGGCCGCTGGCGGTGTCCTCGTAGTGGCCCTTCTGGTAGGCGCCCTGGTAGCGCCAGGAGCCGTCGGGCTTCTGCCCCTCGATGAGCTTCTTCGCCTGGGCGGAGCGCATCTCAAGCCACTCCTTGGCGCGGCCGGTGACGAACCAGATGGCGTCGTTCTCGACGTGCGAGCCGCCGCCGGCGAGCTTGTCGAGCTTCGGGGCTTCGCCCGTGAGGCGCCAGATGGTGGAGGCGAAGGCGGCGAAGGGCTGGCGGGTCCAGTTGGGCTCGGCGCAATGGCCCCAGCCGCCTTCGCCCTTCAGGGGGCCGTCGAGGGCGGCGAGGGCTAGTTTCCACTGGGCCTCGCGGCTGCGGGGCGCCTTGGGCAGGGGCGGGAGGCCCTGCTTCTTCACGGCCCAGAGGACCGTCTCCTCGATGGTTGCGGCGCCGGCGAAGATGGTGGCCTCGATCTTCCTGCCTCGGAGGGCCATGCGATGGTCGGGCGTGCCGTCGAAAAAGTTCGGCGCGGCATAGACGGGCTGGAGGGCCATGTCCTGCCAGGCCACGGCCACGGCGCCGCGGCCGGTCACGCAGGCCATGAGGGGCATGGTGACTTTGAGCGGGTCGGGCGCGAAGCGCAGGTGCTCCGGCGTCTCGATGTCGAGCTTCGAGGAGGAGCACTCGCCCTTTCCGAGGTACTCAAGCCCCGCGAAGAGGCCGGCTTCGAGCGGCCCGATGGCGCGCACGGCCGGGCCTTCGCAGGGCCGCGGGCTCTCGATGGAGACGGCGAGCTCGCCCTTGTGGAGGGCGAGCTCGAGAGAGACGCCTTCGCCCTCGAAGCGGATGTCGCCCTTCCCCCAGATTTTGGCGATGGGGCCTTTGCCGCCGACCCGCCGCATGGGGGGCACGACGCCGTTGACGGCGACGAGCGGCGCGATGGCCGCCAGGACCTCCTTGCCTCTCTCAAGGAACGCGCCGGAGGCGTCGCTGGCCACGCGGAGGGTGAGGCCGGCCGACTCGCGCGTGATCCAGGCGTCGCGCGCCTTGGGGCGATAGAGAAACACGGTTCGGCGGACGGGCGGCAGGCCCTTCGCCTCGAGCGCGACGGCCACGGCCTCGAAGGGCGACCTGCCCTCGAGCCTCAGCACCGGCCGCTCCACCGCTCCCCCGGCAACGCTCGCCTTCGTGCCGCCG
>VGYW01000208.1 GCA_016872875.1 Planctomycetota bacterium
CGCCCACATCAGATAGGGACCGACCTGTCTCACGACGGTCTAAACCCAGCTCACGTACCGCTTTAATCGGCGAACAGCCGAACCCTTGGGACCTCCTTCAGCCCCAGGATGCGATGAGCCGACATCGAGGTGCCAAACCGCGCCGCCGCTGTGGACGCTCGGGCGCGATCAGCCTGTTATCCCCGGAGTACCTTTTATCCGTTGAGCGACGGCCCTTCCACACGGGACCGCCGGATCACTAGGACCTGCTTTCGCATCTGCTCGACTTGTATGTCTCGCAGTCAAGCCCCCTTGTGCCCTTGCACTCGGCGCACGATTGCCAACCGTGCTGAGGGGACCTTTGTGCTCCTCCGTTACGCTTTGGGAGGACACCGCCCCAGCGAAACTGCCCACCTAACACTGTCCCGTCGCCGGCTTACGGCGCAGGGTTAGGGGCCTGTTATAACAAGGGTGGTTTTTCATATTGCGGCTCCACCAGGACCGGAGTCCCGGCTTCATCGCCTCCCACCTAGACTACGCATGTTAGAACAAGACCCAATGCTAGGCTACAGTAAAGGTTCACGGGGTCTTTCCGTCTTGATGCGGGAAAGCGGCATCTTCACCGCTGCTACAGTTTCGCCGAGTCCCCCTTTGAGACAGCGGCCACGTCGTTACACGATTCGTGCAGGACGGAACTTACCCGCCAAGGAATTTCGCTACCTTAGGACTCTCATAGTTAGAGCCGCCATTCACCGGAGCTTCGGTTCAGAGCTTTGCCCCCGAAGGGGCTGACCCTTTCCCTTGACTTACCGGCATCGAGCACGTGTCACTCTCTATACGTCGTCGTTCGACTTGGCAGAGAGCTGTGTTTTTAGTAAACAGTCGCGTGGCCCGTTTCACTGCGGCCCCCGCCAGCTCCCCGTGGTCCGGTTCACCGGCAGAGGCGCCCCTTGTCCCGAAGTTACGGGGCCATTTTGCCGAGTTCCTTAAAGGGGGTTCTCTCGCGCGCCTTAGGATGCTCTCCTCGCCTACCTGTGTCGGATTGCGGTACGGTCACTCCGCACGTTTGCCCTTTCGAGCGCCTAGGGGCTTTTCTCGGCGGCCCGCGTCGGCCTCTTATCTTGCAAGAGCCTTCGCACCCCCTTCGGGTGACGGCTCGCGGATTTGCCTGCGAGCCCCCTATTGGGGTTTGACGGCCGTGTGCTAAACGGGACCGCGGCCTAGCTGGTCGCGTCCCCCCATTGGCACGTGCAGGTGGCGAAGGAATGTTGACCTTCCACCCATCACCTACGGCTTTCGCCCTCGGCTTAGGGACCGGCTAACCCTGCCCTGACTTACATGGGACAGGAAACCTTAGGCTTACGGCGAGCGGGATTCTAGCCCGCTTTGGCGCTACTCGTGCCGGCATACTCACTTCCACTCGGTCCACGGCTCCTTGCGGTGCCGCTTCGCACCAGAGTGGAAAGCTCCCCTACCGCCCCCCGTGATTAGCGGGAGGCCCGCAGCTTCGGCACCGCGCTTGAGTCCCGAGAATTATCGGCGCAGGAGTGCATCGACTGGTAAGCTATTACGCACTTTTTAAATGGTGGCTGCTTCTAAGCCAACATCCCAGCTGTCTGCGCACTCCCACTTCCTTTTGCACTTAGCGCGGATTCCAGGGCCTTAGCTGGCGGTCTGGGCTGTTTCCCTCTTGACCACGAAGTTTATCCCCCGTAGTCCGACTCCCGGGATAGTCGCCGCGGCATTCGGAGTTTGGTTGAGTCGCGTAGGCTTGCGGCCCCGCAGACTCATTCAGTGCTCTACCTCCGCGGCGTAGTTGCCCGAGGCTATACCGAAATATATTTCGGGGAGAACCAGATATTTGCGTGTTTGATAAGCCTTTTACTCCTATCCACAGCTCATCCCACCGGTTTGCAACCCAGAAGGGTTCGGACCTCCACGGATTTTTACATCCGCTTCGCCCTGGCCATGGATAGCTCACACGCTTTCGGGTCTGCTGCGTGCTACCGTGTCGCGCTTTTGACGCTCGCTTTCGCTGCGGCTTCGCCCCTGAGGGGCTTAACCAAGCAACACGCAGCAACTCGCCGGCTCATTAACCAAAAGGCACGCCGTCGCACGTGGCATCCCTTCCGCCCCTTGCGGGGCGGCCCGGGTCACACGCCAAGGCCGGTGAGGGCCTCGACATGCTCCCCAGACGGGCGCCATAGTGCTCCGACCGCTTGTAGATGTGCGGTTTCAGGTTCTATTTCACCTACGCCTAACAGGCTTGCTTTTCACCTTTCGCTCGCGCTACTTTTGCGCTATCGGTCGCCCAGGAGTACTTAGCCTTGGGAGGTGGGCCTCCCGGTTTCAGGTCGGGTTCCACGTGTCCGGCCCTACTTGGGTAGCCGTCCGCAGAGAGCTCGCTCCTTCGCCTACGGGCCTATCACCCTCTGTGGGGCACCTTTCCAGGTGCCTCGGCTCGGAGGAGCTTTTGTAACTCTGCCGCAGGGTCCTGCCCCCTGCGGAGACGGCCCCCGCAACCCCGGACGCGCAACGCGCAGGGCTTGGCACGCGTCCGGTTTAGGCTCTTCCCCTTTCGCTCGCCGCTACTGAGGGAGTCGAGGTTTTCTTTCTTCTCCTGCGGGTACTGAGATGTGTCAGTTCCCCGCGTTCGCCTCCGCACCCTATGGATTCAGATGCGGATAGCCGAGCATTACCTCGGCTGGGTTGCCCCATTCGGACATCTCCGGATCACAGCAAGCGGCAACTCCCCGGAGCTTATCGCAGCTAGCCACGTCCTTCATCGCCTCTGGGCGCCAAGGCATCCACCGCACACCCTTCGTAGCTTGACCGCGACAACTCCCGCCCTCTCGGGCGCTCGTCGCCGCGCCAGCCACTCGCGCCAGCGGACCAGATGTTCACTCGGCGCTAACCTTCGCCCATCTTGTCAAAGAGCAAACCCCAAACATGCCGGCGGCGCTCCCGCCGGCCATCTCCAGGGCATGGCTCATTATACCACATCTGGCCGGCCTGTCAAGCGCGAATTTTCGAGAGCGTCCCAGGCTCTTGAGTCTCCGCCCCCCGGGTTCAGCTCGCGCCGTGTGCGCACTCGGAGCGCGCCAAGAGCTGGGGGGACCAGTCCCCCAGACCCCCTGGGATTCACCGCATTGGGCCACCGGCAGCCCCCTGGGAAGCTAGCGCGGCCACCATCCGATGGGGCTGCCGGCGGCCCGAAGGCGGAAAACCCTGGGGCTCTGCCCTGAGCGGAGCGAGGGGTCTGGGCGAAGCCCCCGCATGCCTGGCCTGTGCGGCTTGCTCTTCCCCTTGACACCACGGGAGCCAGCGGATACCCTATGGCCGATGGCTCAACCTGGGCGGGCGGCCACCGCCTCTCGCGGAGAGCAGAATGCCACGCTCCCGACGCTTCGCCCGAGTTCGCCTGCTTCTGGAACCCCTCGAGGCCAGGTTGCTCTTCGATGGCGGGCCGGTGACGATCGCGGGCGACCCGCGCTATGTCGGCGCAATCCCCGCTGGCGGCGGGGCCATCGTCCACGTCTACGACGCCGACGCCACGCCCGACGTTACCCTTGCCGATGTCGCCGTGAAGCCGGGGACGGGCAACGCCATCTCCGGCATCACCCTCGTTGGCGCGCAGCGAAAGACCGGGCTGGGCATCCTCATCACGGGGGCGAGCTCCGCAGGCAAGGTTGGCGACAAGCGGTCCCTCCCGGCCGACGTCGCCTTCATCGCCTCCACCGCCCCCCTCGCCTCCCTCTCCCTCCGCAGCTCCATCGCGGGCCACAACCTCAACGGCCTCACCCTCGGCGGCCTGCCGTTCGCGCAGGACCTCGATGGCGATGGGGACCTGAACGACCCCACGGCGCTCTGGGTGCAGGGCAGCGTGGCGAAGCTCTCGCTGGCCGGGGACGTGGGCGTGTGGGCGGGGCCTCCGCGCCCCGCGGGGGACGGAGCCCCCGCCGACGTCATCATCGCCGGCGGCCTGGGCAAGCTCGCAGCCGCCGCCTACGACACCGTGCACGGGGACCTCTTCGGCATCACCGCGGAGCAGTTCGGCAAGCTCACCCTCGGCCGCACGGCCCTCACCACCGCTAACCTCCCCTTCGCCCACGGGCAGTTCCGAATCGTCCTGGCACAGGATGCCATGCACAAGGGCGTCGCTCTCCCCCTCTGGGACGAAAACGTCAACCTCGCCCAACTGAGGGCCACGCTCGACAACCTCCTCGCCCTCGGCGCCAACTGGGTCGAGGCCAACGTCTTCTGGTTCCAGGACGACATTTCCTCGAGCGTGATCGCCCCGGACTTCACCCGCTGGAGCGCGAGCGACGCCTCGGTGCGGACGGTGATTGACGAGGTTCACGCGCGCGGGATGAGGGTGCTGCTGAAGCCGATGGTGGACCTCCGCAACGACCCCGCCCACTGGCGCGGCGACATCCCCGGCTCCGACCCCTGGTTCACAGGCCCCCAGGGCTACGGCGCCTTCCTGAACCACTTCGCCGACATCGCCCAGCAGGAGGGCGCGGACATGCTCTGCGTCGGCACCGAACTCGTCAGCACCAGCCCCCAGGAGGCACAGTGGCGCGCCCTCATCGCCGGCGTCCGCGCACGCTACACCGGCCCACTCGTCTACGCCGCCAACCACGGCGGCACCGGCTCCGCCACACAGGAGAAGATCGCCTGGTGGGACGCCCTCGACTACATCGGCCTCGACGCCTACTACCCGCTCACGGCCAAGCCCGACCCCACCCTCGCCGAGCTCCAGGCCGCCTGGGCCGCGAGAGGCGCCACCATCGAGAACTGGCTCGCGGCACTCGACCCCGCCGACCGCAAACCCGTCCTCTTCACCGAAGTCGGCTATCGGAGCTGGGACGGCGCCAACGTTGACCCCGCCAGCCAGGCCGACCGCGGCGACGCCGGCGTGGACCTCCAGGAGCAAGCCGACTCCTACCAGGCCCTCTTCACCACCCTCTGGCGGCAGGAGACCTGGCTCGTCGGCACCTACTGGTGGAACTGGGAGGTGGACCCCAACCCCGTGTGGGAGGCCCCCAACTGGTACACCCCGCAGGGCAAGCCGGCGGAGGGCATCCTGCGGCTCTACTACTCTTGATTTCCTGCGCCCAAACTGCTATAGTCCCGTTGTCTGGTTGAACATCCCCTTGCGCCCGTAGCTCAATCGGACAGAGTGGAGGCCTTCGAAGCCTACGGCTGCAGGTTCGAGTCCTGCCGGGCGCGCCATACGAGCGACCCAAGACCCTACAGCCACTTACGACTGTAGGGTCTTGGCGTTTGTACTGTTACGCCTTGGGTCGCGATCAGCCAAGCGCCACAGGGAAGCGGGCCGGTTCAACGCCGTCCGAGTCAGTTTCGACACCATCGCGTGGCCCAACGGCGCCGACCTCTGCCCCGAAGTGCTCTACGAAGAGAGTGTCCCGGTCCAGGAATCTCTGCCAGCCCGGGTGCCATAGGAGATTGTGGACAAGGCTCTTGCCATCGCAGAGCTCCGGCCGCGCGAAGGTCAGAGCAGGCCGAGAGCGAACCTGACGGCCTCCTCAATCCTGGCGAGGTCGCCTGCAGTCAGTTGCCCGGCAGGGCGGGCGGGGAAACGGCTGTGGTCAATGGCCCGGATCTGGTGGCATTGGAAGCTTGTCACTTTAGAAAGACCGTTCGTGGGGGTTGGCTGGACCGCAACAACGTTCCTATAGTGGTGCGGCATGGCGGTGCTGGTCCCCGGTACCACGGTGACAACAAGCGGCTTCGCGTTCAGGTCGTTTATCGAGAGAACGGCGACTGGGCGTTGCTTATCGTCAATCTCGCGACCGACAGTAGGTGCCAGCCTCACGTAGTAAACCGCCCCGCGCTCAACAGGCATCGCTGTCTATCCCCTTGGCTCAGCAACCGCGTCCAGGCAGACAACTCCGGTTCGCGCCCACTTTCATTCCCCTACATCCTCCTCAGGCTCTCCGATTGCCTCCGCCGTGTACTTGGAGTAGCCTTCGGCCTTCGGGTAGAACCCCTGCGATCGGGCTTCATCCAAGTTCGCCCTGTGTCGCACCAGACCGTTTATGTCGTGTCCGAGGACGCTCAGGACCATGGCGAAGCTCAGCCCGTTGCGGATTGCGAATTCGATGAATGCCTGCATGTCCCTAAGCAGTTCGAGCTCAGCTTCACTCATCGGGCCACGCAGCACCTCGTGCAGCTTGGGCACGTCTTCCTTCGTTAGCATGGTCTTTCCCCTTAGCTTGTCTATGACCCTTGAATCTGCGGCGGCTTGTCTGCTAGACCTTTCGCTTATAGTATACTCGACACTGGCGCGGCAGTCAAGCACCTTGGCGACCTGAATGCCCCTTCTCATCCTTGTGCAGAGCCCTAGAACTCCGCGGACTTGGGGGTGCGGGGGAAGGGGATGGCGTCGCGGATGTTGGACATGCCGGTGGCAAACTGGACGGTGCGCTCGAAGCCGAGGCCGAAGCCGGCGTGCGGGACGGTGCCGTAACGCCGCAGGTCGAGATACCACCAGTAGTTCTTGGGGTCGAGTCCGCATTCGGCCAGGCGGAGGAGGAGGACGTCGCGGCGCTCCTCGCGCTGGCTGCCGCCGATGATCTCGCCTATCTTCGGCACCAGCACGTCCATTGCGGCCACCGTCCGCTCGTCATCGTTGAGGCGCATGTAGAAGGCTTTGATGGCCTTGGGGTAGTTGCGGACGATGACGGGCTTCTTGATGTGCTTCTCGGTGAGGTAGCGCTCGTGCTCGGTCTGGAGGTCGCGGCCCCATTCGACGGGGAACTCGAACTTCTCGCCCGATTTCTGAAGAGTCTCAATGGCCTCGGTGTAGGTGATGCGCTCGAAGGCGCTCCCTACGATGTGCTGAAGGGTCTCCGCCACGGTCTTATCCACCCACTGGTTGAAGAAGGCCATGTCGTCGGGGCAGCGCTCGAGGGCGGCGGAGAGCAAGTGCTTGATGTAGGCCTCCGCGAGGTCCATGTCGCCCTCGATGTCGCAGAAGGCCATTTCGGGCTCAATCATCCAGAACTCGGCGAGGTGGCGCGGAGTGTTCGAGTTCTCGGCGCGGAACGTGGGGCCGAAGGTGTAGACGTTCGTGAGCGCGCAGCAGTGGGTCTCGACCGAGAGCTGGCCGCTGACGGTGAGCGACGTGCGGCGGCCGAAGAAGTCCTGCGAGAAGTCCACCGCCCCGTCGGGCAGGCGGGGCAGCTCGCGGGGGTCGAGGGTGGAGACGCCGAACATCTCGCCCGCGCCCTCGCAGTCGCTCGCCGTGATGATGGGGGTGTGGACGTAGAGGAAGCCGCGGTCGTTGAAGAACTCGTGGGTGGCGTAGGCCAGGCAGTTGCGGACCCTTGCGACTGCGCCGAAGGTGTTCGAGCGTGGCCGCAGGTGGGCGACCTCGCGGAGGTATTCGAACGTGTGCCGTTTCTTCTGCATCGGATAGGCGTCGGGGTCCTCCACCCAGCCGACGACCTCGAGCTTCTTCGCCAGCACCTCGACGGCCTGGCCTTTGCCTGGGGACTCGCGCAGCTCGCCCTCCACCCGCACCGAGCAGCCGGTGACGAGGCGTTTCACCTCGCTCTCGTAGTTCGGCAGGGACGGCTCGGCGATCACCTGGATTCCCGCCTGGCACGAGCCGTCGTTCACGTCGAGGAACGACAGCTCCTTAGAATCGCGCCGCGAGCGCACCCAGCCGTGGACCACCACGTCGGCCCCGAAATCGCGGCGGGTGAGGAGCTGTTTGACGCGCTGTTGGGGGTCAAGCCACATCATGGCTCTTTCTCCGTTTCTCCGTCGTCCTCGCCGTCGTCCTCGTTCTCGAAGGTATCAGGACGCTCAGCTCGTGTCAAGAACCGCGGTTGACCGACCGTGGCTTGTTTCTTGACTCCGGGGGCCAACCGCGGTAGTATCAGGAGGGCCGCCCGACGACCTGATGGCCAGGGGGCCAGGAAGGCCCGCTTGGCGCTGGAGGGCCCGTTGAGGTACCGCATCGAGTTCTCGCCCGAGGCCGAAGAACACTTGGCGTTCCTGACCGCGCGCGAGAGAGCGTTGGTCCTCGATGGGGTCGGGCGGCAGCTTGCCCATCAGCCTGATGCGGAGACCCGGAACCGGAAGCTGATGCGGGCCAATCCCCTGGCGCCCTGGGAGCTTCGCATCGGTGACTGCCGGGTGTACTATGATGTGAAGAGAGACCCCGTACCGATGGTTTTGGTGCGAGCTGTCGGGGTCAAAGAGCACAGCCAACTGCGCATCGCAGGAAAGGTGGTACCGATATGAAGACTCTTGAGGTGGATGAGGCGAAGGGCACCCTGGCGGACTATGCACGCGGCTTGAGGCGGCGGCCGGTGATCCTCACGCGACGGGGCAAGCCCGTGGCCGCTCTGGTCTCCGTCGAGGACGAGGACTGGGAGAGCATCAGCCTCGCCACCAACCCCGAGTTCATGGCCATCATCGCGCGCTCGCGGACGCGCCAGGCGGCGGAAGGCGGCATCCCCATCGAGGAGGTTCGCCGGCGGCTGGGCCTCAGCAAACAGCGCCGCCGGCCCTGAACGGGGGGCCTGGCTTTCACTCCAGCGTGGGCCTCACGATTTCGCCGCGGAGCTGGGCCTCGCCGCCCTCGGGCTCGTAGACGCCGTAGAAGAGGGAACAGGAGTCGAGCCAGACGGCGATGCGGTGGAGGTCCTCGGGCGGCAGCTTGAGGTCGTTGTGGCCTTTGAGGAGCATGGCATAGAGCTTCGAGCCGCGGGCGCCGAAGGCGCCAGGGGTGGTGCGGTGGCTCTGGTCGCGCCGCCCGCCGTAGTCGTAGAAGCCATACTTGGGCGCGAGGCTGACGTATGAGGCGTAGTAGGTGGTCGTGAGGTCCATGTAGGCCCGCCCCTTGAAGCTCACCCGCTCCGTATCCAGCCGCGGGGCCTTCTCGGGGTTCTTCTTGTGGCAGTCGAGGCAATACTTGTTGAGGACCGGCTGCACGAGGCGCGGGTAGCTGAAGGGGTTGGTGCCGTCCACGTCGGGCTGGAGGCGCGAGGGTAGGCGTGAAAGCGCCGACACCGCCTTGCCTGGGCCGACGGGTGCGCGGCCGCTCGGCTCGTGACAGCCCTGGCACACCCGCTGCTCGCCAGGCTGAAGGTGCGTGCCCGAGCGCATGGACTGCACGGCCAGGCCATCCTTGTCGAGGGCCTGGAAAAAGAGCTCCTTGCCTGCGGGGACGACGAAGTGCGCGCTCCCGTCGGCCTCGACCGGCACGGTGCCCAGGACGGAGCGGGCGATGTTGACCGAGCCCGTGCCCGGCACCTGGAGGCCCGTGTTGCGGGGACAGGGCGCGACGGAGAGGGGGAGAATCTGCCAGACCCGCAGGCTCTTGATCGCCACGCCATCGGGCCACGGCTTCAGGCTGTCGTAGACGTTCAGCACCGTGACCGTCGCCTCGGCGGGCTGGCCGGCCGCCAGGCGCTCCGAGCCGTCGGGCACCACGGGCGGCAACTGGCGCGCCCGCAGCGGGATGGGCGTCATGCACGAGATCGCCGGGTCGCGGTAGACCAGCTCCTTGTTGCCGAACGAATCAACCAGGTAGATGCCGTAGTTGGCGGTGGCGTATGTGCGGCCGCCCCCCCTTGTGGCGGCATCGTAGGCGCAGAGGTGGTAGTCCTCGCTGAGGGGATAGGGTGTGCCGAAGGTCTCGGTGCCGCCCTGGCTTTCGGGGAAGTTGGCCTCGGGCGTGAGGCGGCGGACGGGCGACATCTGCTCGTCGTCGCGGAAGTCGGGGTCGAGGATGAGGAGCGAGCCGAATGCCTGGCCGTGGTGCGGGGCGGCGGTGGCGACGAACTTGTGCGAGCCAGGAATCGCCCGGAGGCTCAGTTCCATGTCGGGACGCGCCCGCTGCCAGGAGTAGTTGCCGTGGATGGGGCGTGGCTCGCGGCCGTCCACGGTCGTGATCCAGGGCATGTGGGCGGCGGAGAAATGGCGGTCAACGTAGTCCCAGCGCGTCCAGGCGATCCGCCCGTCGTTCGTCACGGAGGGGTGCCACTCGTTGGTCTCGTGGTAGGAGAGGCAGCGGATGTCGGAGCCGTCGGCGGCCATGCCGTAGAGGGTGTAGGTTGGGCAGCAGCGGCCGCAGCGGAGGTAGCCGCCGCGCCGCTCGCTGATGAACGCGACCCGCCCGTTGGGGAGCCAGCAGGGGTCGAAGTCGTTCCACGTCCCGTCGGTGAGCTGCGCCAGACGCGAGCCATCGGTGCCCACCTTGAAGACGTGGTAGGCCCGCCCCTCGGGCCAGTGGCCGCGGGTGGGGTCGGTGTGGTGGATGTGGCGGCGGTCGCCGCGGCATTCGACGTAGGCGAAGAGGATGCTCTTGCCGTCGAAGGAGAGGTCGGGCGAGAGGAAGGCTCCGCCCTCGGTCTCCTCGCCGCCGAGGTTGCCCATGCCGTCGAAGGAGATGCGGTAGGGCTTGTTGGGGCCGCCGCTGAGCTTCTGGCCCTTGAGGCGGCCGCTCTCGACCACGGAGTCGGCCAGCACGTCGCGCAGCCGCGGCTCGGGGCCGAAGGGGTCGGAGAGGACGAAGATGCCGCCCCCCGGCCGCGCGGCCATGCCGTAGTACTGGTCGCACATGTGGTCGTAGATCGCGCGATGGCGCTTGATGAAGAGCAGCTCGTTGAACGCGACCAACGGGTTGCGGAAGGCGATCTGGCGGCGCAGGCGGCTGGCATCGTCGAAGAGCGCGCGCCGCGCCTCGGAGTCCTTCGGGTCAATGGCTCTGTTGGCCGCTTGAAGCTCGCCGAGCTGCCGTTCGAGGGCCGCCAGGTCAGGGCTCTGGGGTGGCACAGGCGTCCCGCCTGTGACCCCGACAGGCCGGAGGCCTGTGCCACCGGGCATGGATTTCAGGTGAGCAAGGAGGGCGGCCGTGCGGCGCAGCACCACGTCGGCGGGGTCGCGGTCCGACTCAAGGATCAGCGCGTCCTTTCTGACCGCCTCGGCGGCCACGCGGGTGAAGTGGCCGCGATTCGCAATGTCCGCCTTGAGCGTAGCGAACTGGCTCTCCCAATCCTTCTTCACGAGCGGCGGGTCTTCCGCCGCTGCCGCGCCATCCGGCACGAGCCCGACGAGGCAGACGAGTCCGATAGTCGCGCCCCGGAGTCTTCCCACCAGGAACCGTGCCATTGCCTTCGGGCACATGGTCTTCTCCTCGTGGTTGTGATGCCTCCGAAGAGGCTATCAGGATGCTGACTGCGTGTCAAGGGCGAGCAGGTCCGTAGTGCGAGCTTTAGCCCTTGTCTGGACGGCCTGAAGGCCGCACTACGAACCTCCTGGCCATCGCTTGCCGTAAGTGAAGGCTTCATCGTACATGGCGAGGATGTTGGCGAGGGGGCTGACGGCCTGGAGGTTGTGGCAGGGGGCGAGGATGTAGCCCGTGCCGTCGGAGGCGAGGGCGTCTATGCAGTGGCGGACTTCGGCCCGCACCTCGTCGGGCGTGCCGAAGGGGAGGATGCGCTGGTTGTCAACCCCGCCGTGGAAGCAGAGGCGGCCGCCATACTCGCGCTTCAACTCGGCCATGTCCATGCCGGGACAGGTCCACTGGACGGGGTTGAGGATGTCAATGCCCAACTCGACGAGGTCGGGGAGGAAGGCGCGGCAACTGCCGTCGTCGTGGTGGAAGACCTTGATGCCGAACTCGCGGCAGAGGGCGATGAAGCGGGCGTGGTGGGGCTTGTAGAACTCGCGGTAGACGGCCAGGCTGATGAGCGGCCCATGCTGGGAGCCGAGGTCGTCAGTGACCTGCGCCACGTCAATCAGGCCTGAGCAGGCTTCGAACATGCGGCGGTGGTGCTCGAAGAGGAAGTCGCACATCCGCTTGAGCAGGTGGTGAGTGAAGTCGGGCTTGAGCAGGGGGTCCATCAGGGAGCGTTCGAGGCCGCGGAGAAGATTGTGCTGGTAGAAGGGGGCCATGTAGCCGCACTGGAGGGCATGGGTCTTGCGGCGCTCGATAGCGGCGGCGCGCATTTCCGAGCAATCAAACCAGTCGGGCGAGGGCCAGCGGTACGCTTCGAGATCGTCAATCGTCTCGGCGGCGGCGAGGGGGTTGAGGGATTGCTCGGCGTAGACGCCGCCATCGTAGGCCATGGGCTTGCTGCGCAGGCCCCACATATCTACCGATTCGCCCTCGGGCACGGGCGGCAGGGGCGGGCCCACGTACTTGGGGCCGACGCCCCCGAAGCCGTCAGTGTGGAGGAGCTCGGCGATGTTCGCCCCTTCGCCGAAGTGTGCGCGGAGCTTGGCCCAGACCTCGGCGGTGGCCCAGATGTCGGTCGGCACGCGGTCAACCGGCTTGCGCTCGATGGCGGCGAGCACCCGCTCGCGGGAGGACATGGCATTCTTCATGGGCTTTGCCCTATGGGGCCAAGTCGATCGAATCAATCGACTCAATCGAATGAATCGAGTGAATCGAATACGTTGCTCACACGGGCTCGAGGATCTGGAGCGTCACCTTCACCACCAGGTCCTTCACCGCCTCGCGGTAGGTGGCCATGTGGGGCGCAGCCAGATGAGCTTTGAGGGCGGCCAGGCTCTCCCACTTCTCCACGATGGTGACGACGTTCTCGCGGAAGGGGAGTTGGGCGCGGATGTCGGTCCTCGCATCGCGTGTTGGGCCGTACTCGATGCAGCCGGCCTCGGCCCGGACCCTGGGCACCAGGCCGCGAAAGACGGCCAGATAGGCGTCGCGGGCGCCGGGCTTGAGCTCGACGTTGGCGATGACGTGGACCATGGCTTCTCCCCTACCACTTCCTGAAGACGAAGAACGCGGCGGCGGCGATGAGGCCGAAGCCGACCAGGTAGTTCCACTTCAGCGGCTCTTTGAGGTACACGAGCGAGAAGACGCAGAAGACGGCGAGGGTGATGACCTCCTGGATGGTCTTGAGCTGGGCGCTGCTGAAGCCCCGGTCGTGGCCGATGCGGTTGGCGGGCACCTGGAAGCAGTACTCAACGAATGCGATGCCCCACGAGACGAGGACGACGAGCCAGAGCGCCTTGTCCTTGTGCTTCAGATGCCCGTACCAGGCGATGGTCATGAAGACATTCGAGACGGTGAGCAAGGCCACGGTGATCATTCCGACGGATTCTCCTTGAGCGTGCGGGTGAGGATGCGGTCGAGCGCGGCGGCGAAGCGTGCCTTGTCGCCCGGCCGAAGGGCCGCGGGGCCGCCCTGGACGTAGCCGCCGGAGCGCAGCTCCTGCATCAGGTCGCCCACGTTGGCGGCGTCGTAGACCTGGCCGCGCGGGCTGATGGCCACCGCCCCCTTCTCCACCACGCGGGCGGCCAGCGGGATGTCGCCCGTCACCACGACGTCGCCCGGCGCCGCCTCCGCCGCAATCCGGTCGTCGGCGGCATTGAAGTCGTGGGAGACCAGCACCAGCGTCACGCGGGGCCAGCGGGGGGTGGCGAGGGGCACGTTGGCGACGAGGAAGACGGGGAGTTGGAGGCGGTCGGAGGCCCTGAAGGCCACCTGCTTCGCCTCGTTCGGGCAGCCGTCCGCGTCGAGCCAGATTCGAGGGGCCATGCTATCCAAGCTGTATCTTGCCGCCCGGGCCGGGCATGGCGTTTGGGACGACGATGCGTGAGGCGGCCTGGCGCTGGAGCTCGCGCATGTGCTCGACCACCTCGCCCACGGCCTCGCGGATGGCGTCGGGGAACGCCTCCATCGCCCCTTGAAGGGTCTTGGCGTCGAGCGGGGCCTCGACCGGGAGCGGCCCGGCCGAGGTCATCATCTGCGCGGAGCCGAAGAACAGCGGCTCGCGGCCGGGGTCGGGCGACCCGTCCGCCTTCACCGGCACCAACTGCCGTATCGTGGCCACCCGCAGGTCGGTGAACGTCTCCTCGCGGTAGAGGTTCTTGTCGTTTACCTTGATTGCGTTCACGCCGTTGGACTCGGCGTCGGCCATTCCTGCTTCCTTTCGCGTGACGTGGAGTTGAAGCCTGTCCGCACATTGTAACAGATTCGCCCCGTTCCCGCGAAATCGCAAAGGGTCTCCTTCCCTCTTGCGCGCGTGGCTCCGTGCGGTATAATAAGAAGAGGTCGCCGGCGCGCGGCAAGCCGGCCAGCTCACGGGCAGGACCACCTTGATGAGCACGGACGAAAGACCGCCCGGGTCGGGCGGAGGCGAGCGGGATTCCTGGGACGCCGAACGCCCGACCGCGCTGCGCAGCACGCAGCCGCTGCCAGGCCCCCCACGCGAGATTCCGCTGGCCCTGCCGCCCGCGCGCCCGGCCGCCGAGCCCTACCGCCTGGGCATCGTCCTCGGCGAGGGGGGCATGGCCGTCATCTACGACGCCCACGACCCCACCCTCGGCCGCTCCGTGGCCGTGAAGGTGATGAAGCCCGAGCTCGCGGGCGACCCCGACCTCCAGAGCCGCTTCCTCCACGAGGCGCGCATCCTCGGACAGCTCGAACACCCAGGCGTCGTCCCCGTCTTCTCCGCCGGCTCGCTGCCCGGC
>VGYW01000209.1 GCA_016872875.1 Planctomycetota bacterium
ATTTATCGCATTCGGCCACCGGCACGTCTCCTGGAGGCCAGCGCGGCCATTTTCCTGTTGGGGTGCCGGCGGCCCGAAAGCGGAAAATCCTGGGGGTTCGGGGGCAAAGCCCCCGACGCACCGGCCGAAGGCACACCCACGATCTCAAGGACTTGGGACGCTGTCAAGAACTTGGGACGTTCCCATAGAGCTTGGAGCGGCGGGCCGCGAGCCTCGGGAAAGAGCGGCGAAAGCCTCTTCCCTTCGTGGCTCGGCGCTCGTAGCTCGCGGCTCGTGCCTGCCAGGATACGGGCTCAAGCCCGCACTACGAACCCGGTGCGCGGCTCGAATGTAACGGGACTGTAACGAAGCAGAAACCCCCTTGCGCCCGACTGGGTGGGTTGATAGCATAGGGGGGATTGATCGAGGCTTCTCGTGCTCGTCGTCGTCCTCGTCGTCGTCGAATCTCCTGCTCCTTTCCCCCCTCCGCACTCGACGACGAGGACGACGACGACAACGGCGACGGTGTGAGGCCGCCATCCCCAGTGGTCGGGGTCAAGCGTGACTATGAGAGTGTTCGTCTCTTGCGCCCTGGCGTTGCTCGCGTCGGCGGGCGTGGGCGGGGATGCGCCCGAGGTGGTCCCACGCGAGGCGATTATCCAGGAGCTCCTCCAGCGCTCGCGGCTGCTGGAGGACGCGCACTTTCGTGTGGCCCGGCCGCTCTACGAGCAATACGTGCGGGAGTCGCTCCAGCCTGCGGCGGCGCTGAGGGCGCCCGTGGCCGTGATCGCGGAGGAGGGGCTATACGCCCTCAGCCTGCCAGCCGACCGCAAGCCCGCGCTGAGCGTGACGCTTCGGCTGCGGGCATTCATCCCCGAACAGTGCGTGAGCCTGCCCGTCCTCTCCGCGGCCTGGGCGTGGGAGGACGTTCGCGTGAACGGCCAGCCGGCCAAGCTCGCGACCGACAAGGGCTGGCTCCGCCTCGCCGCCGACGCGGCCGGCGAATACCGCGTGTCGGCACGCCTCACGCTCCGCGAGGTGACGACCGCCGGCGGGTCGCTCGCACTCGATGTCCCGAGCACCGTGCGAACGCTCGTGACGATTGACTCCCCCGATGCCTGGGAGTTCGCGGTGGAGGGTGCGGCGCGGCCGCTGCGCGGCGAGGCGGGCGGCACGCGCGGCCAGCTCGCCGTCAGCCCCAGGCAAACCCTGCGGGTGAGCTATGGCCCAGTCCTCCCCGTGACCGAGCGCCCCCCACGCTTCGCCGTGCGGGGCGACGTGGCCTGGAACATAGACGCCGCTCTCCAGCAGGTGGCCGCCGAGCTCGACGTGGCGATCATCGGAGGGAGCACCGACAGGCTCGACCTCGCGGTGCCCGCCTCCGCCGAACGGCTGAGCATCGGCGGCCCCGACGTGCGCGAGGCGCAGGTTGGTGGCGGCAAAGCGGTGGTCTTCCTGCGCGGCAAGGTCGCGGAGCGCACGCGGCTCCGCGTGTCGTATGAGATGCCGCTGGCCAAGGGGGCCGTGCAGCGGCTCGAAGGGCTAGGGCTCGCCGACGGCCACTGGGCGGGCGGGACGCTCGTGGTGACGAACTCCGCGGGCGGCATCGAGCTCCTGCCCGGCACGCTGGCCGGCCTGAGGCAGATTGCGATGGGCGACGTGGCGGAATCGGCCCGAGCCATCCTCGTCGGCACGCCCGCGGTCGCCTGCGAAATCGCCTCTCGAACCTGGTCCGCCGAGATCGAAATCCTCGACCTCGGCGAGTTCGCGCTCAAGGAATCCATCGCCGACCTCGCGCACTACGAGGTGTTCTTCCGCGACGACGGGATGCTGCTGTGCAAGGCGAGCTACGAGATACGCAACCGCGCCCGCCAGTTCCTCCGCCTCGACCTCCCGCGGGGCGCCAAGGTCCTCCAGGCCCGCGTGAACGAGGAGCCGAAGCCGCTCAGCCCCGTGCCCGACGCCCCCGACGCCTATCTCTTGCCCCTCGTCCGCTCGCTCGCGAGCGTGAAGGGCCTCGTGACCTTTCCCGTGGATGTGGTCTTCCTCTGCCGCCTCGATGGCCTCGTTCGTAGTGCGGCCTTCAGGCCGTTCCGCGCCCGGGACGAGGTGGTGTTGCCCCTGCCGAGGATTGACCTGCCCATCGCCTACGCCTGGTGCGAGGCTTATGTGCCCGACGAGATGAAGGTGAGGAAGTGGACCGGCCCGCTGGCGAAGGTGGAGCGCTACTCGAACGAGACGGCCACGGCCTCGATGTCCTACGGCCTCGGTCTGGCCGCCGAGGGCTACAAGCCGAAGGAACGCCCCATTCCGCCCGCCGCGGCGCCGGCCCCCGAGAAGCCGAAGCCCGCGCCGAAGCCCGCGGCGCCCCATCCTCCGACAGCAACGCGGGAGCCGGGGACAAGTGGCCTCGCGGTCTTGAGCTTCCTGGGCGCGGGGTTCAGGGCTCGTGCGAAGACCCCGCCCGCGCAGCCGATGCCTCAAGCCCAGCCGCCGGCCGGCGGTTTCTATGCAGACGAACTCACTGCCCCCGCAAGGACCCTGATCCTGGGCAGGAACTACTACCGCGCGGGGAAGGACTTCTATGAGAAGGGCGACCTCACGAACGCGGCGATGAGCCTCGAGCAGGCCATCGCCCTCAACCCGAAGTCGCAGGACGCGGACAACGCCCGCAAGCTCCTCGACAACATCAAACTCGTTCAGCCCGGCCCGGCGGCCGGGGTGCCGCTGTTCAAGTCCCAGACCGAGAAGGCGGGCGAAGTCCAGGTCAAGAAGCAGGTCAAGGCCGGCCTGAAGTCCCTCGAGCAACAGCAGCAGGAGTACGTGGAGAAGGGCCTGAAGGCGGCCCGCGAGGGGAAGGGCAAGGAGGCCCAGGCCCAGTTGGGCGCGGCCAAGGCCCTCGGCGAACAGCTCCTCGCCCAGGGCGCGAACAAGGACGAGGTCGAATCCAGGCTGCGCAACGTGGACGGCACCCTCCAGACCATCCTCAAGGAAGAGCAGTCCCAGCTCGGGCTCTACTACGCGAGGGTGGAGGACCTGAAGAAGGCGGGCCGCTACGCCGAGGCCCTCGACCAGGCGAAGCAGCTTCAGCGGCTCGACACCAGCGGCGCGACCGGCGGCGGCAAGAGCAACCTCCAGCGCGAGATCGAAGACCTCGCAGTCAAGGCCACGAGGCAGAAGTCCCTGGAGCTCGCCCAGCGTCGCCCCGACGACGGCCTCACCGCCCAAGCCCAGGGCCAGGTGAGGAAACAGCGTGGTGATCTCCAGGCGGGCTGGGATGTGGCGAATGGCCCGGTTGATAGATGGGGAGCCCAGAGAGAGGCCGATGGTGACAAAGAGGCAAAGGAGGACATCGTGCTGTTCACGGACGGGCGCGAGCGCCCGGGCGACCGTGGGCGTATCACCACCGATCTGGACCAAGCGGCTCGCGCGAAGGACGCGGCCATCCGGCGGGATGACTTGCGCAGGTTCGCCCAGCACGCGCTCGCGGACCGCGCACCCGATGAGAAGCCCCCGGCGGAGGAGCCGAAGCGGCGCGCCGCCCCCGACGAGAAGCGTGAAGGCCTTGTCGCGCGCGTTGAGGAACGCCGGAAGGAGATCGAGAGGGTCGTGAAGGAGCGGCGGCGAGGGGCGGAGGAGGACTGGCAGGAGACGCAGGCATTCACGGTTCCCTACGACAAGGTACGCCCTTCCCTCGAGCGTGACAAGCGCGAGGAGGAATGGGAGCGGCGGATCAAGGAGGGGCTGAAGAAGAAGGTCACGTTCGACTTCGTGGAGAAGCCGCTCCCAGACGCCCTGAGCTTCCTGAGCGACCTGACGGGGACGAACGTGGTCCTGGACCCCGACGCGGCGCTCTATGCGAACAAGGTCACGTTGCGGGTAAAGGAGATGGAGGCCGGGGCCGCGCTGGACCAGGTGTTGAGATTGAACGGCCTCAGCCGCGTGGAGAGGGATGGGGCGCTTTTCGTCTCCCGGCCGGCGGAGATTCACGGGAAGCGCGTGCTGCGGATGTACGATGTGACGGACCTGACGATTGACATCAAGGACTTCCAGGGGCGGCGGCAGGCCGTGGCGGGGGAGCCGGCCTTCGTGCCGCAAGCCGGAGCCAAGCAGACGGAGCACGAGGCCATCTTCGGCCCGCCGCAGGAGGGCGGCTTGGAGTGGCGGCCGCAACCGCGCGAGAGAGCCAGGCCCGTCATCGTCTTCGAGGACAAGCCGCCCGAATGGGAGAAGCGAATCCGCGAGGCGCTGAAGAAGAAGGTGACGTTCGACTTCGTCGAGACGCCACTTCAGGACGCAATCAACTTCCTGCAAAGCCTTGTCGAAGTGACAATCGTGGTGGATACCGCTGCGACAAAGGACGCGCCCGACGTGACCCTGCGCGTGGGCCACATGGAGTTGGGACAGGCACTCAACTGGATCATGAAACTCACGGGGCTGGCCTACACGATCAAGGACGAGGCGGTGTTCATCAGCAAGCCGGAACACCTCCGCGAGCCGGTGAAGGTGGTGGCGCGCATCTACGACGTGACCCGGCTGGTGGACGAGTTCAAGAAGCCGTCGCGGCGGCGTCGGGACGAGGAGGCAGTGACCGGCCCCACGCTCGCCGAGTTCGTGAAGAAGACGATTGCCCCCGGGACCTGGGACGAGCCGGGCGACGCGGTGGGCTACGCGATAGAGTACCGCGCGGGAAAGCTCCTCGTCACCCACACCACCGAGGTGCAGAACCAGGTGGCGTCGCTCATCGCGGACTTCCAAAGGGACTGGACCAAGGAGGGGCAGGCGCCGGGGAAGGGGGGCGCGGTGACTCAGAGCTACGACGTGCGCGACCTCGTGCGCGACAGCCAGGAGGAGGCGAAGAAGCTCGAAGAGAAGCTCCGCGAGGCGACCACCCCGGCCTGGGGGGATGCGAAGGGGTCGCCCTACACGATCAGCTATCGCAACGGCCGCATCGTGGTGGTCCACACGCCCGAGGTTCACCACCAGATCGAGCAGCTCATGAACGAGTTCCGCACTGCCCGCGGCCCGCAGGTCGAGGTGGGCCAGCAGATTACGCTCCAGAAGGCGAGCGGGAAGCAGACCGAGATCGCCGACACGGGGCTGGTCGCCAACGACCCGGCGTTCCAGACCTTCGTGAGGCGGAACTACGACTGGTCGTTCGAGGCGCGGGGCTTCGTGGACGCGGCGGACCGCGGCCAAGACCCTGACGACATAGCCAACTTCGGGGGGACGCTCGCGTTCAACCTCGGCCAGAAGGTGCAGGTGAACGGGATCAACCTGAACGTGGCGGAGGGGGAGGCCAATGGGATCGGCGTGAGCTTCAGCGTCGGGAACAACGACCTGTCATACGCGGTGGTGGACGAGGCGCAGCTTCGCACGCTGCTTGAGCTGGATGCGGCGAAGAAGCGGGGCCGCGTGGCCGCGAACCCCAACGCCCAGGAGACCATCGTGGGCACCGACGCGCTACTCTCCAACGACATGCGGGCAAACGTCCGCTTCGCGGGCGACACGGGCAACACCCTCGACATCAATGGCAACCCGATTCAGTTGCCCCACCAGAAGTACATCCTCATCAACAATGGGGATTACCTGACCGCGGTTCAGGCGAACCCGATGCAGCACTGGACCGACCCGCTGAACCCGTTCCCGTTCGCGGTGACGGCGCCCGAGATCGAGGTGCCGCGGGTGGGACAGTTGGCGAAGTTCGAGAAGACCCTCGTCGAGCCGGGCGATGAGCTGGTGCTGAGGGCCAGCTATCGCTATTCGCGGTAGGGCGAGGGGGATTGGCAAGAAAGGGACCACAGGGACCACAAGGACCACAGGGACAAGCAGGGCAACCGGTCCCTGTGCTACAAACATGCAGAATCTTGTTTTCCGGAAAGATTTTTCCTCCGCGTTTGGTTGCGGCTTGCCGCGATGGGGTCCCTGTGGTCCCTGTGGTCCCTGTGGTCCCTGTGGTCCCTTGGGAACGATTCGGATAACCTCTTGAAAGGAGGCCGACGATGCGTCGAATGGCGATGGTTGGGCTTGTTGGGCTGGCGGTGCTGGCGGCGCCGTGGGCGGGGGCGGGCGAGCCGCCCGCAGGGGCCTCGCGCGAGAAGGGCGAGGTGACGCTTAGCTGGGACCAGTTCGTGAAGATCACGGGCTACGACCCTGCGAACAAGAGCGGCGGCATCCTGACCATCCCCTGGGCCGAGGTGCAGAACCTCCTCGGAGTTAAGGTGGAGAAGATGGGCCAGGCCGCCACGGTGGACCTGCCCTGGACCGAGTTCAAGGCCCTCCTGGAGTGGTCCATCCAGCAGAAGGCGGGCAAGGCCACCACCCCGCCCCCGACCGACTACGTGGTGGCGTCGAGCGAATACACGGGCAGCCTGACCGACGACGGGGCGAGCCTGACGCTGAAGCTCAAGGCCGAGGTGCTGAAGCAGAAGGCCTGGACCCGCATCCCCGTCCTCCCCGGCACCGTGGCCATCACAAAGAGCACGCTGCCCGACGGCGTGTTCCTCAACAGCACGGGGCAGGCCTACGAAATCCTCACGGAGAAGACCGGCGCCCTCGATGTCACGCTCGAGTTCGCCGTCGCCGTCGAGAAGGAGGCAGGGATCAACCGCGTGAACTTCCAGCGGATCACGCCGGGCGCCAGCATCCTGGACCTCACGGTTGCGCGGGAGGGGGTGGATGTGAAGGTGACGGGCGCGCAGTCGCAGCTCGTGAAGACGGCGGCGGGTAAGACCCAGGTTGCGGCGGCGATTGCCAGCGGCGTGCCGCTCTCCGTGGCCTGGGAGCGCGCGCTGCCGAAGGTGGAGGCCGCGCCGACCAAGCTCTACGCCGAGACCAGCACCCTCGTGGGCGTGGCCGAGGGCGTGCTGATTTGCCAGGAGAGCGTGAACTTCAACATCCTGCACACCGCGGTGCGCGAGCTGAAGCTCAAAGTGCCTACGGACACGAGTGTGCTGACGGTGACGGGCCAGAACGTGCAGGACTGGCGCGTGGCGGGGCAAGGGGACCTCACGGTGGTCTTCCGCAACGAGGTCATAGGCTCGACCCAGCTCAACATCAGCTTCGAGCGGGTGGTGAAGGACGCGGTCGAGGCGCCCGTGGTCCGCGCCGTGGGCGTCGAGCGCGAGAAGGGCTTCATCGGGGTGTTCGCGGTCACGAACGTCGAGATCGCCACGGGCGAGAAGCTGGCGGGCGCGCGGCAGATAGACGTGCGGCAGCTCCCCGCGGACATCGTGGCGATGACCAAGCAGCCCATCCTGCTGGCCTTCCGCTACGTGGGCGAGCAGGCCAGCATCCCGCTCACGGTCAAGCGCCACACCGAGGTGGGCGTGCTGGTGACGATAGTGGACAGCGCGCTCTTCACCGCGATGCAGCTCAACGATGGCCGCCGCATGACCAAGGTCGTCTACACCGTGCGGAACAACCGCAACCAGTTCCTGCGGATGAAGCTGCCGCAGGGCGCCGACATCTGGTCGGTCGAGGTCGGCGGCAACACCGCCTCGCCCGCGAAGGACGAGAAGGGCAACGTGCTCGTGCCCCTCATCCGCAGCGGCGGCGGCGCGCAGGAGATGGCGTCGTTCCCCGTGGACATCGTCTACGTGGAGGCGCCCGCGGCGGCGACGCCGACGCACGGGAAGCTGCGGGTGGAGCTGCCCACGGTGGACGCGCCCGCGATGCAGATCATGTTCAACTACTACCTGCCGCCCGAGGGCAGCTACACGGTGGGGCTGTTCGGCTGGAGCGGCTTCTCGGGGCCGTTGCGGGTCGTCAAGGAGTTCACCGACCTCGCCACTGGGCAGGAGCGGGTCGTCGTCCGCCACGATGCCCAGAAGCAGGCCCAGCAGATGGACGAACAGGTCCAGCAGCGGGTCGAGCGCGAGGCTCGGGCCGCGGGGGTCGAGCCGATCCGCGTGCGCCTGCCCATCCAGGGCAAGCACTTCAAGCTCGAAAAGCTCCTCGCCCTGCCCCAGGACGCCCTCTGGTTCGAGGTGAGCTATCGGGGGTGGGAACCCGCGAAGTAAGGCAGTAGCCGGTGGACAGTGGACAGTGGACGGTGGACAGAAGGTAGGGCGTGCATACCTGCACGCGGGACCCTTTGGAGGGTGCGCGCAATGGTGGGGAGCGGCGCGTCTCCACGCTCGGCGAGCCCGTTGGTCTCAAGGCTCGCTAGAATCCGCCCGGCCGGTCTGCTATAATCCTGGGGATTGGATGGGCGCGATCCAAGAGAGCAGGAAGGCGGTGGATGAAGCGGACGTGGCTGCTGGTCTGCGGGCTGTCGGCCCTCTACCTGGCCGGCGGCATCGGGCGGGACTTCTGGTATCCCGATGAGCCGGACATGGCCGCGATCACGGCCAACATGTTGGAGTCCGGCGACCTCCTCCGGCTGAGGCTCTACGAACGCGAGTTCGCGGACTACCCTCCCCTCTACTTCTGGCTGACCTCGGCCGCGGGCTGGCTGGTGGCACAGGCCTCCGGCCTGTGTGGGGCCACAGGCGGGACGCCTGTGCCACCGCCTGTGCCACCGCCTGTGCCACCTGAATGGGTGCTCAGGCTGCCGACCACGCTCTCGGCCATCGGGCTCCTGGCCCTCACGGGCGCCTGGGCGCGGCGCCGCCTGGGCGGGCGCGTGGCCCTCTGGAGCGTGGCCACGCTGGGCACCGCTTACTTCTTCGTGTGGCAGGCGACGAACATGCACATCGACATGCCGTTCGCCTTCCTGATCGGCGCCGCGGTGTTCGCGTACGACCTGGCGCGGTCCCCCACAGGCCGGAGGCCTGTGCCACTGGCCCGGTGGGCGGGGTGGTGCGGCGCGGCGGCGCTCATGGGCCTCGCCTCGCTGGTGAAGGGGCCGGCAGGCATCGTGCTGCCGGCAGGCGTCCTGGGCGCCGACCACCTGCTGCGGCGCGAGTGGAAGGGGGTCGCCCGCGTGGCCGCGCTCGCCGCGGGCGGCGCCGCGCTCTTCGCAGCCTGGGCCGTCGCCTACGCCAAGGCCTCGGGGGCGTCGAACCTGGCCTACTTCATCTTCACTCAGAACATCAGCCGCTTCCTCACCGGCCACTCGCACCTGCGGCCGCCGCACTACTACCTGGTGAACATCTGGTACTCCTGGGCGCCGTGGGCGTTCCTGCTGCCGCTCGGGCTGGCGCTCGCCTGGCGCGAGGCCGTGGCACGGGCCTCCGGCCCCGGTGTGCGCACAGGCGGGACGCCTGTGCCACCGGGCAATCGGCCGCTGGGCCTGGCGCTCCTCTGGTTCGCCGCGCTGTTCGCCTTCTTCACCATCTCGCGGTCGAAGCGCCAGGTCTACATCCTGCCGCTCTATCCTGCGGCGGGTGTGCTGATCGGCTACGCCGTCACCCGGTTGGCCGACGGATGGGAGGCCGAGCGGCGCCTCGCCTGGCGCGCTCTCACGTGGGCGACCGTGGGCGTCGTGCTGGCGGCGGGGCTGGCCGGGCTGGCCGCGGTGCCATTCGCGGCATCGCGCCTGCGGGACTACCGTTGCGTCGTGGCCCCCGGGCTCCTGGGCGCCGCCCTCTTGCTGGCGGCCGGTGGCTGGGCCGTGGCGAAGCTGCGGGCGCAGAGGCCGACCGCCGCCCTGGGCGCCCTGGCCGCGGGCACCAGCCTGCTCTACCTCGTCGCGCTCGTCTGGGCGTTTCCCCTGCTCGACGACCCGCTCTCCGCGAAGGCCGACGGCCAGTGGCTCGACGCCGAGACCCGCCAGGAGGCCGGCGAGGTGGCGGCCTCGGTCGCCCGCGGCCGCGACTTTGAGGAAGCGTCCGCCCTCTCCTTCTACGGTCGCGTGCGCATCGTCCCCCTTGCCACGGCGGCGGAGGCCCGCGCCTACCTTCGACGCCAGCCGAACGGCCTCGTGCTGTCCCACGGCACGGACGGCCCGCTCCTTCGCGAGCTTGCCGAGTTCGAGCCGGTCGTCGTGCGCCGCATGCAGGTGGGCGACGACATCGTGCTCGCCCTGCGCCTGCGCCCGCGCGTGGCCGCCCCTCCTGGCGGCCCTACTCCCTGAACCGCTCCCGAATGGTCTGGGCGTGGAGGGGGAGGCCCTCGGCTTCGGCGAGGGTGAGGACGGCGTCGCGGAGACGCTCACGATTCGCACGGACCTCAGCCAGTGGAAGCTGACAGACGGCTGGCTGCCGGGAGAGTACGAGATCACAATGCGGGTGGACAACCTGATCGTAGACAGTTATTCGCGCCTCTCCACGCTCAGCGACCCCGTTCGTTTCAAGATCCGCTGACCAGCTTCCCCTACGAGAAGCGAACGTACCGATCGTGGGGCAGGCGGCGCGGGGGCATGAGCTTACGTAGGCGCGCGACTCTGCTCATTGAATCGAGGGCCAGCCTGACCTCCTCTGTCATGTTGGCCTGGATGACATCCTGCACTGAGCGGCCATCTTGATGACCGCGGGGTTGCCGAGAAGGGGCTTTCATGCTCACTTCATCGCTCGGTTCTATGAGGGACCGCCATGATTTGGTTGGCGAGGGCGGCGAATTCGCCAGAAGCACCCACCTCGAGCGTGGACTCCAAGAGATCGCGGAGCTCGTGTTCGTCTAGGGATCCGAGGACCTGGATCACGGCCCGCAGGGCTTCGCGGCGTGAGGAATGGCGCCTGGAAACCCCGTGGCGCTCCAGAAAGTGGTTGACATGGCGGAGCTCGGGGAGGAACGTCCGGCTCTGGTACAGAGCGCCCAGCTTCTCGATAAGCTCTCTGGTTTCCGGGCGGGATCTGGTGATCTCTTGCAGAATCTCACCGTAGGAATCGGGAGGCTTTGTCCTCCGTTTGCGTCGCCTATCCTGAAGCCGGCTGAGCATCGCGTCTACTTCCTCCAGGGAGCACTCGTGGGCACCAGCCAATGTCTCGACGACATGGCGGTACCCGTAACGGGCGATGAGAAGCTTCATCTGGAGTGTGAGGAACGCATCGTTCATGTGGGGCCCGTCCCTAAGCCGATGGCGTTGAGAAACTCAAAGGTGAACACCTGGAAGGCGCCCGCGACGCCCCGGCGAGCGTGGCTCGTGCGGATGATGGGGGCACCCTCGCGAGCCGACTTGGCGTACGAGGCGGAGTACTGGACTTGGTTGGTGAATATCCGCCACCTTTGGTCCGTGGCGATCCGCGTCACGTCCTGAATGGACCTGCGGCCCTCAGGTCCCGCTGAGTAGCTGGATGAGTGGTTGAAGACGATGCCGCAGATATCGATCGACTGGTCATCGTTCTCGAGCTTGAACTCGCTCAACGATCGAGCCAGAAGAGGCAACCCGATTGCAGCCATGAACTCCGGCTTCACGGGCACCAGAACGAATCGTGATGCGAAGTAGGCGGCATCCGTGAGGATTGACTCTGTCGGAGGGCAATCAATGATGATCAAGTCGTACCGATCGCTCACCTTGGCGAGCGCCTTGGCAAGCTTGCGTTCCTTGCCGGTGGGGTTCTTCAGAGTACGCGCCAGTTCCAGACGGCTTGGTATAAGGTCCGGGGCTGTGTTAGGCCACGCGCCGGGTCTCCTCAGGATGATGCTATCAACATCCATCGGTCGAGGGCTAGGTTCCGCCGCAGTCGGTGGCGCGTACTGCTCAAAAATCTGGACAACGGTCGGCTTCTGTTCTCTCAAGTGGCGCACGTACGGCTCGGGACGCATCAGGGCCTGGCTAAGGTTCGCCTGCGGGTCTATGTCGACCGCGAGGACCTTCTTCCCGAACATCCCCGCGGAGTAAGCCGCCTGCATGGCTAGCGTCGTCTTCCCAACTCCACCTTTCATGTTGACGAAACTGACCGTTACGGCCATCGTCCTCTCCTTTGACAACCACTGAGCCCCCCGGTCCGCAGGGCTCGTTCGCCTTGTGAGCCACATCACCGCAGCGGGAACGGGGCAATCGCTTGCTGACAGTAGGATAGCACAATGAGCGCACCTGTCAAGTGGAAATCAACCCACGGGAGCCTATGAGAGGAAACACGCCCAAGTCACGCCATGAAGCGCTCTCGAATGGCCTGTGCGTGGAGGGGGAGGCCCTCGGCCTCGGCGAGGGTGAGGACGGCGTCGCGGAGGTGGGCGAGGCCGTCGCGCGTGAGGTACTGGAAGGTGGGCTTCTTGACGAAGTCGTCGGTGCTCAGGCCGCTGAACATCTTGGCGCACTGGCCGGTGGGCAGGACGTGGTTGGTGCCGCTGGCGTAGTCGCCGGCGGGGACGGGGGCGTAGGGGCCGAGGAAGATGCTGCCGGCGTGGGCGATGCGGGGAAGGTCTCTGAGGGAAGCTCCGGCGGTTAAGGCAACTCTCGGACCTGACTGAGAACGTGGTCCCGCAGGCTGGGTTTCACCCAGAAGCCTGCTTGGTGGATGAGGGCGTCGAGCAGCGGGCGGACGGCGGTAACCAGCCCCAGGCGTTTCGCCTCGGCGAGCGTGCCGAGGTCAGGGATGACCACTTCGCCGTAGACAGCTCGCAGGAGGTCAAGTTGGCCGATCCGCGCCAGGTTGAGGATTGGGGACGTGTTGCTGACGACCATCACACTCGCCCCGCGTCACGAAGAGCCGCCATGTCGTCCTCGAAGTCCTCGATGTCGTAGTGTACTGGAATCCGCCGGCTGGCGAGGAGGTGCTGGAACTGGAGCCGGTCCATGCCGGCGAGCTGTGCGGCCTGTGCCAACGTCAGCTTGTCCCTCTGGAACAGCGCCACGGCCAGCTCTTGCCGGATCTCGTCCTCGGTCATTCGGGTTGCCTGGAGGACGTCGTCGGGGACTACCACTGCCATAGCTGATCACCTCCTGTCGTGGGCCTACACAGCAGCGCGCTGCCCAATGGGATTATACCACAAGAGGGGCTGTTGGCGAGCGGGAATCCGCATCAACCTCCAAAGCGCTCGCGGATGGCCTGCGCATGGAGCGGCAGGCCCTCGGCCTCGGCGAGGGTGAGGACGGCGTCGCGGAGGTGGGCGAGGCCGTCCTTCGTGAGATATTGGAAGGTGGGCTTCTTGAGGAAGTCGTCGGTGCTCAGGCCGCTGAACATCTTGGCGCACTGGCCGGTGGGCAGGACGTGGTTGGTGCCGCTGGCGTAGTCGCCGGCGGGGACGGGGGCGTAGGGGCCGAGGAAGATGCTGCCCGCGTGGGCGATGCGCGGGAGAAGGGCGATGGGGTCGGCGGTCACGACCTCCAGGTGCTCGGCGGCGTAGTCGTTGGTGAAGGCGATTGCCGCATCCATCGAATCGGCGATGAGGACGGCCGAGTTGTCGGCGAGGGCCTTCTCGATGATCTCGCGGCGTGGGACGGTTTTCATGGCCTTGACGATTTCGCGGCAGACGGCCTTGGCGAGCTTCTCGGAGGGGGTGACGAGTGCGGCCGCGGCGTCGGGGTCGTGCTCGATCTGCGAGAGGAAATCGATGGCGAGCCAGCGGGGGTTGGCCGTGTCGTCCGCGAGGATGAGGATTTCGCTCGGGCCGGCCGGGCTGTCAATGTCCACCTCCCCGAAGACGGCCATCTTGGCCGCCGTGACGTAGCGGTTGCCTGGGCCGACGATCTTGTTGACCTTGGGCACCGTGGCGGTGCCGTAGGCCATCGAGCCGACGGCCCAGGGTCCGCCCATCTTGAAGAGTTGCTGGACGCCCGCGATGTCGGCGGCGACGAGGCTGGCGTCGTTCACCACCATTCCCTCCTCCGGCGGGGTGCAGGCGACGATGCGGGGCACGCCCGCGGCCTTGGCGGGGATGACGGTCATCAGGACGCTCGACGGGTAGGCGGCGCGGCGGCCGGGGACGTAGCAGCCCACGATGTCCATCGGGCGGGTGACGCGCCCGGCGAGGATGCCGGGAGCGACCTCGATGGACCACATCTCGCGCTCGCGCTGGGCGAGGTGGAACCGCTCGATGTTGGCCGCGGCGAAGCGCAGCTTGTCCACCACCTTCGCGTCGAGCGCGTCGTAGGCCCGCTCGATCTCCGCGCGGGTCACGGCGAGGTCGGCTGGCGCGATGTCCTTCTTGTACTTCGCGTAGTGATCGAGGGTCACGGCGTCGCCGCGCTCCCTGATGTCCACGCAGATGGCGCGCATGTCGGCGAAGATTGCCGAGACGTCCTCCATCGAGCGCTTCATGATGGCGGTGCGGCGTTCGGGCGAGAGGGCGCTGAGGCGTTCGGGCTTCATTGGGGCGGCTCCTGCGAAAGAAGGGGATGAATGGATGAGTGCAGGACGGCTGGCTTGTTCTGCTATTCATCCAATCATCCATCCATCCACCCATCCAGTGTCGAAAGCGGCGGCATTTTAGCAGGCCGGGTGCCGGGGGTCAAGTTGCCCGAATTGCGCTTGGCAGCTATCACGTGGTGACACTATGATAGAAAGAGATTGGGAACGTCCCAAGTTCTTGAGCCTCCCCGGGCGACGCTCTCCGCGCCGCGGGAACGCAAAGGCAAACTCGCCTCTGGGGGACCAGTCCCCCAGACCCCCTGGGATTTATCGCATTCGGCCACCGGC
>VGYW01000210.1 GCA_016872875.1 Planctomycetota bacterium
GCATCCTTGCCACCGACCTCGCCTACTTCCGCACCAATCGAGCCGGACTCCAATACCCCATCTTCCGCCAGCACGGCTGGCCCACCGGCTCCAGCATCATCGAGAGCACCGTCAAACAACTCGGCAAGCGAGTCAAGGGGACCGAAAAGTTCTGGAGCCTCCCAGGTGCCGAGCAAACCCTCCAGGTCGTCGCTCACCTCGCTTCCACCGACGGCTCCTGGGACCGCTTCTGGGATGCCCACCCCCTCACCTCAGCACCGTAGGAGATTACACGCACCCCGCTGCGGGTCGCCCCATGGCTTGCCTTCGATGACCTGCGCAGCGATGCCTTGCTGGCGGGCGAGGTCCGCCAGTTGACTGGCGAGGTTGACCTTCAGCGCCGCCGCCCTCGAGGCGTAGGCAGCAATCGCCTTTGCAGCAAGAGCCAGCTCATTCCGCCAGAACCGTATCTCCTCGCCCAGCCGCGGCTCGTCGCGGCTGTCGCGTGCCAGACGTACGCTCTCAATGCCGTCGTCCACGCACTTCACCAGCTCATAGAGCGCGGTGCCGTGTCGGACCTGCGCCTCGGCCTCCTCACGCCAGTCGCCCCTCCTCCACGGCCGCAGGTACCCGCTCATCGCCCGGCACGCCAGCGCGTCGTCCCAGGCGGCGCCCAGCGCCAGCCGCACCGTCTCGCTATCGCCGACCAGCGCCGTCGCCTCCCTGTTGCGGTACTCCGGCACCACGTCGTGCCCTGTTGTGATGCGGCCCCGCTCGGTCGGCGCACACCCTGGCCAGAGCAGCAGCATGCTCATGCCCAAGGCCGCTGTGCAGGAAGCTCGGGCGACGACCCTTGGCACGCCGCTCATCATGTCTACCCTCGGTTCCGGAACTGCCGGCCAGGCTCCTCAGGCTGCTTGCACGCCCTGCTCCGTGGGCCGGCTCACGCGCCTTGCACTGGTGGTAGCCAGCAGTATCGCGCGCCGCGCCACGTCCGTCAAGTCAGACACTCTCAAAGCCTCTTGACGGGCTCGGGGGCGAGTCACGGCTTGACAGGCATTGAAGCGCAGAATACCATGCCCATGAATCCAGGCGTCCCCCTCAACTGGGAGCTGGGAGTGGGTGCTGGGGTTCCAGTAACTCGCCCGGGACCATGGCGTCACCTGCTATGTGACGTACGCTGACCACCCGACGGAGCAGCACAAGGACACCCCGGATTCCCTCATTCAGCAGATGAAGGCGCCCGTGCAGCAAGAGGAAAGGAACTCCCCATGAGAAACCACTCCATCACCGCGGCCCTGTTGCTTCTCGCCTCCTCGGTCTCGTGGGCCGACGAATACCACGTGGCCGCCGGCGCGGCGAATGCCTCCGACGACAATCCGGGGACCGCGGACAAGCCGTGGCGAACGCTCAGCAAAGCCGCCTCGACGGCCAGGGCCGGCGACGTCGTCCTCGTCCACGCCGGACGGTATCCCGAGACAGTAGCCATCAGGAACAGCGGCCTGCCCTGGATCATGCGTCAAACGGTTCGGTATGGCTGCCCACCGAGGAAGGCATGGCGCCGGGTATCGTGGGCGTCAAGCTCCTTTGGCCCGTTGACCGGGCCTCCGCGGGCTGACATGACGACGGCCCTGACCAGGCCGTCGTCACACCGCAAGATGCCGAACCGCAGGCGCCCGCTCCATCAAGGTCGCCTCCCGATGCCCGTGTGATCCCGGCGCACCACGCGAACCTTGCGCACAACCTGCGACGGGTCGTGAAAGAGTGTGGCTTTCGTGTCTTGGCGGACGTGACAAGGCAGGCCGTCGAGGGATGGGGGGCCGCTCACAGCTGTTCAACGTGCCTACCGCGCTGGACAAGATCTTCCGCCGCGACCTGAAGTTCGCCGGCCTCTCAGCGACAGATGCACGCGGGCGGGTGTTGACGCCGCACAGTCTTCGAACAAGCTTCTGCACCCACCTGAGCAAGGGCGGCGTCTCGCCCCGCATCGCCCAGGCGGCGATGAGGCATAGCGACATCCGCCTCACAACCGCAATCTACACGGACGAGTCGTTGCTGCCTATCGCGGAAGCCGTCGAGGTCCTTCCCGCGCTGCCTCTCACGGAACGGCGAAGATTGCCCGCGCCGGTGCCCGGAAATCTTGTGCCAGATCTTGCACCAACTCCCGTCCATTCGTGTCAATTCAGTGCAAGAACGGGCAGAAAAGGGGCCATTCGGGGTGCCTGCGACGAGTCTTGCGCAGAAACGCAAAAGGCCGAATCTCAAGCGAGTACGGCTGAGAATCGGCCTTTTGGCGTGGTGGAGGATAGGGGATTCGAACCCCTGACCTACAGACTGCCAGCCTGTCGCTCTCCCAACTGAGCTAATCCCCCAGTCACGTTTGAGTATAGCAGGACTCGGACCGGTTGTCAACCCAGGGTTCATGGGATGAGGACAGCGGCGCCGCGGACCTCGCCGCGCTTCACCGCGGCCAAGACCTTGTTCGCGTCGGACAACTGGTAGGCGGTGACGTCGGTGCGGATGGGGATTTCGGCGGCGAGGCGCAACAGGGCCTCGCCGTCGCGCCTGGTGCTTGCGGTGACGCTGCGGACGGTGCGTTCGTGGTAGAGGTCGCGCTCGTAGTCGAGCTCGGGGATGGCGGTCATGTGGATGCCGGCGAGTGCGAGGGTGCCGCCGCGGTTGAGCGCGCGGAGCGCGAGCGGGACCAGCCAGCCGGCGGGCGCGAAGATGATCGCGCTGTCGAGCTTCTCGGGCGGAGAGTCCTTCGCGTCGCCCACCCAGGCTGCGCCGAGCTCGCGGGCGTGGCTCCTGTGCTCCTCGCCGCGGGTGAAGACGTAGACGCGGCAGCCCCAGTGGCGGGCGATCTGGATGGCGATGTGGGCGGACGCGCCGAAGCCGTAGAGGCCGAGGCGGCCGCCGGAGCGCACCTCGCTGAGCTCGAGGGCGCGGTAGCCGATGATGCCGGCGCACATGAGCGGCGCGGCTCGCTCGGGCTCCACGCCCTCGGGCACGGCGTAGGCGAAGGCCTCGGGGGCCTTGGCGCATTCGGCGTAGCCGCCGTTGGCGTGGAGGCCGGTGAAGCGTGCGGATTCGCAGAGGTTTTCGAGGCCGTTGCGGCAGAACTCGCACGCGCCGCAGGCCCAGTGGAGCCAGGCGAGGCCGGCGCGCTGGCCCACGCGGAAGCGCTGGCAGCCCTCGCCGAGGGCCTCGACGACGCCAACGACCTCGTGGCCGGGGATGATCGGCACGCAGTCGGTGCCCAGGTCGCCTTCTACCGTGTGGAGGTCGGTATGGCAGACGCCGCAAGCGAGGACGCGGAGCAGGACCTCGCGCGGCCCGGGCTGAGGCGTCGGCACGTCGCTCAGGCGGAGCGGGCCGTCCTCAGCCGGCGCGCATCTCTCCAAGACCATCGCTCGCATTGGGCCGTTCCCACATAAGCCCTCGGGGGCGTTCCCTCAAGACGTTCACCTTAGCCGATCTGGCGGAGTGTGTCAACGATGGTTGAGGGATGGTCCTGGCCTGTCCTGTTATCGTCCTCGTCCCTCGTCCTCGTCCCTCGTCCTCGATTGTCTTCCCTTGTGGAGGGAAAAGAGTCGAGGACGAGGACGAGGGACGAGGACGAGTACGATTGCCCAAGACCCTTGACGGGGTCCGCCATCGGCCCTATAATCGCGCGCGATGAGCCGACTGCACTTCGCAACCCCCGAGGCATTGCTGCTGGTGGCGCTGGCGCTGGGGGCGTTCGCGCTCTGGCGGCGGCGGTTGGGCGGCGCTCTGGGCTTGGCGGTGGTGCTGTGCCTCTGCGTGGCGCTGGCGCGGCCGCAGTGGGCGACCGAGGCCCGCCGCGTGGCTCGCCTCTATGCGCTCGACGTGTCGGGCAGCACGTTCCTCGACGCCCCGAAGGCGCTGGCGGCGGTGCGCCGCAGCATGGCGGAGCTGGGCGCGGACGACCGCGTGGGGCTGATGGCGTTCGCCGGTTCGCCGCAGGTTGCGCTGCCTCTCAGCCCGCCGAGGGCGGTCCCGGGGGAGCTTGCGCTCGGCGGCCAACTCCCCCGGGCGGACGCCACGGACATCGCGGCGCTCATCCGCTCGGCGGCGGAGCAGCTCGCCGAGCCCGCCTGCGACCGCCAACTGGTGCTCATGGGCGATGGCCGCCAGACCGTGGGAAACGCCGAGCTCGAGGCGGCTATGGCGGCCGCAGCAGGCATGAGGGTCTTCGCCATTCCCGTGGGGCCGGCCGAAGTCAGCGACGCGCGGGTGGCCCTTCTCCGCGCGCCCGCGCGGGTTGCCGTGGGCCAGCCGTTCGAGGTCGAGGCCGAGCTTGCGGCCACCGCGCCCATCGAGGCCACGCTGATCATCGCGAGAGACGGCTCGCCACTTGGCTCGGCGCGACGGGTCGCCCTCGAGCCGGGCGCGCCTCACCGCCTCAGCGTCCAGGACCGCCTCGACAAGCCGGGCACGGTGGCCTACTCGGCAAGCCTGGCCGTGGCCGACCGCTGCGCCGAGAACAACTCCGCTCAAGCCATCGTGCGGGCGGAGGGGGACACACGCGTCCTCTGCGCCGCGCCAGGGGACACTGCGCTGGCGCGGCTGCTCGCCGCGGCGCCGGGGCTGGACGTTGCGCGCGTCGGCCCAGCCGAGCTGGGCGAGCTCGCGGGAAGGCTCCCCGGAGCCGACTGCTTGGTGCTCGATGGCGTGGCGGCGGGCCAACTGCCCGCCGCAGTGCAGGGCGCCGTGCGCGACTGGGTGCGCGACACGGGGGCGGGCCTCGTGGCGCTAGGCGGACCGGCCAGCTATGGTCCCGGCGGCTACACTGGCACGCCCATCGAGGATGCCCTGCCCGTCCTCTGCGCGCTTCCCCGCAAGATCGCCCTCCTGGTCGCGCTCGACGCCTCTGGCAGCATGGCGGAGCGTGCGGGAGGCAAGTCGAAGATCGCCTTCGCGCGCGAGGCCGTGCTCCGATGCGCGGGCGAGCTGGGGGCTTCCGACAGCTTCGGGCTGATGGCGTTCGCGGGCGAGCCACGCGTCGTGCTGCCCGTGGGCAAGGTGCCGGAGGCCGGTCGCCTCGCGGCGCTGCTCGAACGTATCGAGCCGCACGGCCCGACGGAGCTTCAGGCCGCCCTGGAGCAGGCCAACGAGGTTCTCACCTCGGCTACGGCGCAGGTGCGGCACATCATACTCGTCTCCGACGGCCAGGTGACTGACGCCCAGGCGAGCCGCATCCGCGAATCGAACCTCAGGAAGCGGATGGCCGACGCCGGCGTGACCCTCTCCGCGGTGATGACCGGCCGCGACCCGAAGGCGATGGAACTCCTCAAGGAGCTCGCGGCCGCGGGCTTCCAGTTCGTCGAGGACCCCTCCAACCTTAGCGCGGTGGTCCTCGAGCAACTGCGCAAGATAACCTATGGGAATCTGATTCAGCAGGGGAAGTTCGCGGTCCGTGCCGCGCCACGCGCGGAGGTCGCTGTCGGCGTGGCGCCCGGCTCGCTCGCGGGTTACGTCCGCACGGTGGCCAAGCCGACGGCAGTGGTGGAATGGCTGGCGGGGGAGCCGCCCGACCCCGTGCTGGCCCGCTGGCAGTTCGGGCTTGGACGCGCCCTGGCCTTCGCATCCACCGTGGGCACCGAGTGGGATGCCGGCGTGTGGGGAGCAGAGGGCGCGGGCCGCCTCTGGCCGCAGGCGGTCCGCTGGGCGGCGCGTCCCCCACGAACCCCCGGCTTCGAGGCGCAAGCCGCCGAGCGCGGCGACGAGATGCTCCTCACCGTGCGAGCGGAACGTGACGGCCGTTTCCTCAACGGCCTGGACCTCTCCGCCCGCATCCTCTGCCCCGATCGTCCTCGTCCCTCGTCCTCGTCCCTCGTCCTCGACCTTCCTCTCCGCCAGACCGCCCCCGGCGAGTATCAGGCCACGTTCCCCGCCCCAGTGCCGGGCGCGTACCACGCCACGGTGATCGAGAAGGACAAGGGCCAGCGCCTCACCCTCGGCATCGTGAAGAACTACTCGCGCGAGTGGGAGGCATTCGGCGTGGACGCCCCGTCCCTCGAGGCCATCGCCCGCAGCGGCAGGGGCAAGGTGCTCCCGGGCCTCGATGCCCTGCGGGAGATCGAGCCGGCCACCGCCCCCGGCCGGGCCGACATCGCCTGGGCCTTCCTCCTCGCCGCCCTCGCCCTCTTCGTAGCCGAGGTCGCCCTCTCCCTCCTCCGCTCCAAGCGCGTCCGTCTCTGACCCTACCTCCGAGCGCAGCTCATTTCGGCGGCGAGGAGGATGGCGGCGATGAGGGAGTTGGGCGAGGCCAGGCCGCGGCCGGCGATGTCGTAGGCCGTGCCGTGATCAACCGAGGTCCGGATGATGGGGAGGCCGAGGGTGACGTTGACCGCGTCGTCGAAGGCGAGGAGCTTGAGCGGGATGAGGCCCTGGTCGTGGTACATGGCGATGACGGCGTCGAACTCGCGGCCGTGGACGGCGCGGTGGAAGCAGGTGTCGGGCGGCACCGGGCCGCGGGCGTTGATGCCGGCGTGGCGCAGTTGGGCGACGGCGGGCTCGATGAGGCGGAGCTCCTCGTCGCCGAAGCGGGAGCCGTCGCTCGCGTGCGGGTTGAGGCCGCAGACGGCGAGGCGCGGCTTCGGGACGCCGAAGAAGCGGCGGAGCGAGGCGTCCAGGACCCGGGCAGTGGCCACAATCGCCTCCGTCGAGAGGGCGTCGGGGACTTCGGCCAGGCGGATGTGGTGGGTGACGAGGGCGACGCGGAGGCGGCCGCCGACGAGCATCATGACCGGCTGCTCGACGCCCAGGAGGTGGGCCAGGAGGTCGGTGTGCCCCGCGAAGGGGCTCCCGGCCATTGCGATGGCCTGCTTGTTGATCGGCCCGGTGGCAATGGCGGTGACCGTGCCGCCGCGGGTGGCCTTGACTGCTTCCTCAATGTAGCGCAGTGAGGCCGCACCCCCCTCGCGGGTGGGCCTGGCGGCGAAGAGGAGGCCAGGCGGCGCGCCCATTGCCGGCAATGGGCACCCGCCAAGGTCCACCACCTGCGCCCAAGCTTCATCCCAGCCCGTCGGCAGGCCGAGGCGACTGGCGGCCTCGCGCAGCGCCGCTTCGTCGCCGAAGACGACGGCGCGGCACGCGGCGCGCACGCGCTCGTCCGCGAGGGCCTTGGCGACGACCTCGGGGCCGACCCCCGCGGGATCGCCCATGGTGACCGCTATTGCAGGCTTCGCCTGCATTCCAGATTCCAGATCGGGGGATTGAGGTCCTTAGTCCGTAGTCAGTGGTCCGTAGTCCGTAGTCGGCAGTGGGCAGCCGGCAGTCGGCAGCCAAAAACCAAGAATCCGAGATGGCTACATCGTGAATTCGTGGCCCAGGTATCGCTGCTTGACGTCGGGGTGCTCGACGATTTCCTCGGGGGAGCCGTGTGCGAGGATGCGGCCCTGGTCAATGATGTAGGCGCGGTCGGTCACGCGGAGGGTGTCGCGGACGTTGTGGTCGGTGAGGAGGATGCTCATGCCGCGTGCCTTGAGGTCGCGGATGATGTTCTGGATGTCGGTTATCTTCTTGGGGTCAATGCCGCTGAACGGCTCGTCGAGGAGGAAGACCTGGGGCTTGGTGATGAGTGCGCGGGCGATTTCGAGCCGCCGCCGCTCGCCGCCGGAGAGGGTGGAGGCGAGGTTCTTGCTGACCTTCCCGAGGTCGAAGTCGGCCAGGAGTTGGTCGAGCCAGCGGAGGCGCTCGGCGCGGCTGATGGGCACGGTTTCCAGGATCGCCAAGAGGTTGTTGCGGGTGGTGAGGCGCTGGAAGAGCGAGGGCTCCTGGGAGAGGTATCCCATGCCGAGCCTGGCTCGGCGGTACATGGGCAGGCGGGTGATCTCCTGGCCTCGGAAGACCACCCTGCCGGAGCTGGGGCGGATCATGCCGATGGTCATGCGGAACGAGGTGGTCTTGCCGGCGCCGTTTGGGCCGAGGAGGCCGACGATTTCGCCGGGCTCGACCTCGAAGCTCGCCGCGTCCACCACGCGGCGACCGCCGTAGACCTTCACGAGCCTTTCGCAGTAGAGGAGCGGCATGGGGCCTTTCTTCCGAAGAGTGTCACCGCACGGGTTTCATGCGGCCGAGGGGCCAGAGGACCATGAACGCCTCGCCGACCAGGTAGCTGCGCGGCACGGTCTGCCACGCTCGGCTGTCGTTGGAGTTCGCACTGTTGTCGCCCAGGACGAAGTACTCGTCGTCCTTGAGCTGATAGGCCTCCCTTACGGCGTAGGCAGGGAGGCCCTTACGCTTGTAGTCGCTGAAGGCCACGTCGTCGCCGCGCGCGTCCTTGTCGTTGCTCGTGTAGTGGACGTCCGCGTAGATGGCAGGGTCGCGCACGGTGGCGTGTGCCTGGCTCCACCGCAGCCGCACGTGCGCCTGCCTGGTGTAAGCGGCGTCCTCGAACACCGGGTTGCCAAGATCGTAGTCCTTCGCAACCACCTCCGAGCCGTTGACGCGGACGATGGTAGACTGGTCAACGTTGCAGACCTGGATGCGGGCGGCCTTGTCCTTCGGGAGGCGGCACTTGCCCTCCCTTGCGAAAATGGTGGCGGCCCCGGGCGGGCCGCGCCAGACCTCCGGCACGCAGTCCGGGTCGCTGAGGGGGAAGCGCGCTTCCCAGACGTCGAGCACCTTGTCGCCCCTGAGGGGCGGCGTGTGCGTGATCTCCACGCTGAGCGAGCCAGCCGCCTCGCGCGGGATGAGGGAGAACTCCACCATGACGTCGCTGGTGAAGAGGCCGCCGAACTTGTCTGTCTCGTAGGCGAGGATCGCCCTGTCGTACCTCAGCTCGGCCTCGCCCGTGCCGCCGGTGGAGTCGGCGGTGAACTCCAGGCTGGCCGGCTCCTTGCGCGCGCCGTCTGGCCCAATGAAGTTCCACGCCTCGGACTTGGGCGAATGGGGCGTCATGCGCCAGAGGTCGCGCTGGACCCGCCACGGCTTGCGGGCGATCCTCGCGTTGATGTACACGTCGCCGTGCTCGACACAGATCGTCTCGCCCGGAAGGCCCACCACCCGCTTGATGTAGTTCAGGGAGGTCTTCTGGGGGTATTTGAAGACGGCGACCTCCCAGCGGCGCGGGCCGCGGAGGTCGTAGGCGAACTTGTTCACCAGAATCTTGTCCCCGCTCCACGGGTCGCCCAGGAGCGTGGGCTCCATGGACTTGGTGGGAATCTTGAAGACCTCGAGGACGAAGTGGCGAATGACCATAGCCAGGATGAAGGCGATGGCGAGGGAGTCGGCCACCTCGCGCGCCTGGCGGCGCAGGTCGCGGGGGTCCTTTGGCTTGTCGCCGTGCTTGCCCATCAGGCCTCAGGCCTCGGCCAGCAGTTGCATGGCGGAGATAGCGGAGCCGATGACGCCGGCGTGGTCGCCGAGCTTGCTTGGGACGATCTTGCAGCGGAGCGCGCCGATTCTGAAGCAGCGCCTTGCGACCTCCTTGCGCAGCGGCCCGAAGAGTTGCGCCCCCGCCTTCGTCATCCCGCCGTAGAGCACGATCATGTCGGGGTTGAAGGTGTTGATCAGGCTGGCCATGGCCGTGGCGAGGCAGACGATGGTCTCGGCCACGATCTTCCTGGCTAGGGGGTCGCCTTGCTTGGCCACCTGGAAGATGTGGCCGCACTTGCCCTCCTTCGACGCCTTCGTGAGGTCGTTCTCTCCGCCCTTGGCGAGGGAGCTCTGCGCGCCGGCCTTGAGCGCCTCGACCGTGCGCCTGACGACGCCCGTGGCGGATGCGTAGGCCTCCACGCAGCCGATGGAGCCGCAGTTGCAGCGGCGGCCGCTGTAGCAGATGCTGATGTGGCCCAGCTCCGCCGCGATGTCGTCGGCCCCGTGCCACACCCTGCCGTTGATGACGATGCCGCCGCCGATGCCGGTCCCCAGGGTGAGCATGAGCATGCAGGGCATGCCCTTGCCCGCGCCCGCAATCGCCTCGGCGAGCGAGGCCGCGTTCGCGTCGTTCTCGATCACCGTCGGGTAGCCGGCCCGCCTCTGGATTTCGGCGGCCAGCGGCAGGTTGACCCAGCCTGGGAGGTTGGGCGCCTCGTAGATGAGGCCCTTCTTGATGTTGAGGGGGCCAGGCGAGCCGATGCCCACGCCGGCGATCTCCTCGCGCGGCACGCCGGCCTTCTCGCGCGCGATCTCCACGAGCGCCGCGATGCGGTCGAGCACGTGGTCGCGGCCCTTCTGCCCCTCGGTGGGGATGCTCTCGAAGCTCAGCACCCTCCCGTCCGTGGTCACCACGCCGCCCTTGATGTTCAGGCCCCCGAGATCAATCCCCACGTAGTGCTTGCCCATCGTCTTGCTCCTGTTCGCCGAGCAGCTCGGCCAGTCGGTCCGCGAGGGCGGCCACGGCGCGCCCTCGATGGCTCACGCGGTTCTTCGCCTCCATCGGGAGCTCGGCGAAGGTCAGGCCAAGCTCCGGGTAGAGGAACACGGGGTCGTACCCGAAGCCGTCGTGCCCGCGCGGCGCGCGGATGATGCGGCCTGGGCACGCCCGTTCGACCTCCACAATGACGCCTTCCTGCGACGCGAGCGCCAAGGCGCACACGAAGCGAGCCGTGCGGCGCGCGTCCTCCACGTCGCGAAGCTCGGCGAGGAGCTTCGCCACCTTGTCGGCGTCGGTCGCGCCCGGCCCGCCGTAGCGTGCGGAGACGACGCCTGGCCGCCCGCCGAGGGCGTCCACGCAAAGCCCCGAATCGTCGGCCAGCACCCACGCGCCGAGCCGGCGCGCCAAGCCGAGAGCCTTCAGCCGCGCGTTCTCGGCGAACGTGGCACCGGACTCCTCGGGCGGCTCGACGCCTGGGTAGGCGTCGAGGCCCCGCAGCTCGACGGGCAGCCGGGCGAGTGCCGCCTGAAGCTCGCGGAGCTTGCCCCTGTTGTGGCTCCCGAGCACGATGAGGCGCCGAGAGCCTGTCATCCCCATGGCTTGCGCCGCCAGCGAAGCGCCTTGGCCTGGAGCGCGAAGAGCTCGCGCGCGCCCTTCTTCGCAAGGCCGAGCAACACCTTCAGGTCGCCGTCGCCGAACGATCCGTGCTCGGCGGTGCCTTGCACCTCGATGAAGCGCCCGCCATCGGTCATCACCACGTTCATGTCCACCGCCGCCTTCGCGTCCTCCTCGTAGCAGAGGTCGAGGAGCGGCTGGCCGTCCACGATGCCCACGCTGACGGCGGCGACCATGGAGCGGAGCGGCTGGGCCGCGGCGAGCTTCTTCCGCGTCATCCAGGCCACGGCGTCGGCCAGGGCCACGTAGGCTCCCGTGATCGCCGCGGTTCGCGTCCCCCCGTCGGCCTGGAGCACGTCGCAGTCCAGCCACACCGTGTGCCCTGGAAACGCCCTGGTGTCAATTGCGGCGCGCATCGAGCGCCCGATGAGGCGGCGAATCTCCACGCTCCGCCCGTCTATGTTCACCCCAACCTCCCGCTGCTTGCGGCTGGGGGTGGAGCCGGGCAGCATGCCGTACTCGGCAGTGACCCAGCCCTGGCCGCTGTTGACGAGAAACTTCGGGACGCCTTGCTCGACCATCGCGGTGCAGAGGACCTTTGTGGCCCCGGTCTCGATGAGGACGGAGCCGTGCGGGTTGGCCGTGTATTGACGGCGGATTCGCACGGGCCGCAGCTCATCCGGACGCCGATTCCCCTCGCGCTCCTTGCAGTTCGTTGTCACACTCACCTCTCTGCAACAGGTCAACAGGCCCTTGATCCGCGGCTCGCACGTGCCGGGAGGGGATGAATGGAAGAATGGATGGGTGGATGGGTCTGAAGCCAATCATCCATCCATCCAACCATCCAGTCATCCCCTTCTCTCGCGGCCAATGGCCGCGTCAAGGGCAAGCGAGCCGCCCGTCCCTACACCGTGGCCAGCACCCGTTCGAGGATGTCGAGCCCCTCGGCGATCTCGCGCTCCGTTGCGGCCATCGAGGGGAGCAGGCGGAGCACGTGGTCGTGGGTGCAGTTGATGAGCAACCCGTCCGCCATGCAGCGCTTGACGATTTCCTCGCCTGGGCGGTCGAGGTCAACTCCGATCATGGAGCCCTTGCCCCGCACCTGGCGGATGAGGCCCAGCCGTTTGGCGAGGGCGGCCATGCGGCCCATCACCTGCTCGCCGATGCGGCGGGCGTTCTCGAGGAGGCCCTCGTGCTCGATGGCCTCGAAGGCGGCGATGCCGCCCGCGCAGGCGATGGGGTTGCCGCCGAAGGTCGAGGCGTGGGTTCCGGGCACCAGGGCCTTCGCAATCTCCGGCCTGGCCGCCATCGCGCCGATGGCCAGCCCGCCCCCGAGGGCCTTGGCGAGCGTCATGATGTCGGGCGCCACGCCCCAGTGCTGGTAGCCGAACCACTTGCCGGTGCGGCCGACGCCGGTCTGGACTTCGTCGAAGATGAGGAGCACGTGCCGCTCGTCGCAGAGCTTCCGCAGCGCGGAGAGGTAGCCGTCGGACGGCACGTTTATCCCCCCCTCGCCCTGGATCGGCTCGACCAGCACGGCGCAGGTCTCGTCGTCGGCCACCTTGGCCACGGCGTCGGCGTCGTCGTAGGGCACGTAGGTGAAGCCGGCGGGGAGCGGGTGGAAGCCCTGGTGGTACTTGGCCTGCGCCGTGGCCGTGACCGCGGCCAGGGTGCGGCCGTGGAACGAGTTGTAAGCGGTGATGACCTTGTAGCGGAGCGGCTCGCCCTCCTTGCGGGAGACCCAGGCGTGGCGGCGGGCGAGCTTCATGGCCCCCTCGTTCGCCTCCGCGCCGCTGTTGCAGAAGAAGCACTGGCCGCCGAACGACCGCTCGGAGACGAGTTGCGCCAGGCGCGCCTGGGGCTCCATGAAAAAGTTGTTTGCTACGTGGAGCAGCTTCCCCGCCTGCTCGCGGATCGCCGCCACCACCCTCGGATGGCAGTGCCCGATCCCGTTCACCCCCCAGCCGGGGAACAGGTCAATGTAGCGCTTCCCATCCGCGTCCCACACGTAGCTCCCCGCGCCGCGCACCAGCACAATCGGATAGCGCTTGTAGTTCGCCACCACGTACTTGTCGAAGAGATTGAGCGTTTCCTGAGTGGTCATATCCCTGACGCTCGCTCCTGAATCGTTGGGGGATGAATGGATGGGTGGATGATTGGATGGGTGCAAGAGAGCCCGCCCGCTCCTGCAATCATCCATTCATCCATACATCCATTCATCCCCCTCATTGCCGGCTTCACTCCCTTGAGCGGATGATCTCGGTTCCCACCCCCGTGTCCGTGAAGATCTCCAGCAGCAGCGCGTGCGGTATGCGGCCGTCAATCATGTGTGCCTTGCGGACACCCGCCTCCACCGCTCGGAGACAGGCATCCACCTTCGGCAGCATGCCGCCGTCAATCACCGCCTCGCGCTCGAGCCGCTCCACCTCCTCCTTCGTCACGGTCGGGATCAGGGTGCTCTCGTCCTTGCGGTCGCGGAGGATGCCTGGCACGTCGCTCAGGATGACCAGCTTCTCCGCCTTCAACTCCGCAGCCACCTTCCACGACACCGTGTCCGCATTGCAGTTCAGCGTCTGACCGTCCACGCTCACCGCGAGCGGGGCGATCACCGGGATGCAGTCGGCGTCCAGCACGTCGTTGATGATCGCCGTCCGCACCGAGAAGACGCGTCCCACGAGGCCGAGGTCAACCGGCGTGCCGTCCTCGGCGCTCTCGAGGAGCTTCTCGCCGAGGAGCGGCCGGCCGTGGCGCGAGTGGAGGCCCACCGCGCTGCCGCCCAACCCCTCGATCCTCGCCACAAGTTGGGCGTTCACCTTGTTGATCAGCACGTCCTCCACGATGGCGAGGGTGGCGGCATCGGTCACGCGGCGGCCGCGCACGAAGGTCGGCTGAAGCCCCTTCTCCTTCATCGCCTGGCTGATGAACTGTCCGCCGCCGTGGACCAGCACCGGGCGGATGCCCACGTGGCTCAGGAAGACCAGGCTGAAGAGGATGTCGGCCAGGTCGCCCTGGGGGTTCATGGCCGCGCCGCCGAACTTCACCACCATCGTGCGGCCGCGGAACATCTGGAGATAGGGCAGCGCCTCGATCAGCACCGCCGCTTTCGCCTTCGCTGCCTCCAAGCCCACTCTCCTCCATTCGCACCAGGACAGGCCGCACGCCACGCCTCAAACCATTGAATTATAAGGAACCACGCCGGAAAGTCAATCCACGAGGCGAAGGGGGGCGCGTGTAATCTCCTACGCTTTGTAAGCCCAGATCCGAACGGCCTTTGCAAATCCACGTCACCAAGAGACAGGCCCAGCTCCCGTAGGGTGCGGAGGTGAGATTGGCTGAGCCCTGCTATTTGCAGACGTGTACACGTCTGCAAATAGCAGGGCGGACCTTGCGACGAGGTGAA
>VGYW01000211.1 GCA_016872875.1 Planctomycetota bacterium
TATCTCAACGGCGAGGAGATCGCGCGCTCCTTCATGCCCAAGGGCAAGCTCGACCTCTACACGCCGGCCGAGCCATATCCGAGGGATGTCTACCTGAACGCTGACGGCTATCTTTTCTACCGCGGGGACCGGTCGCCGGACGCGCAGGGGCGAATCGCCCAACGCATCCGCCGGCTCGACGCCGCCACAATCCCCGCCGCGAAGCTGCGCAAGGGCGTCAACGTCCTCGCCGTTGCCATCCACCGCGCACCCACCGATGCGGTCTTCTATCTCCGCCGCCACAAGACCTCCTACGAGTGCAACCCGCCGCACGCCGACACCTTCTGGGCGCACATCGGCCTCGCCGACCTCCGCCTCTCCGCCCCTGGTGTAACGGGTGGCACAGGGGTTGGTGGCACAGGCGTCCCGCCTGTGGCAGACACAGGCCAGAGGCCTGTGCCACCAAAGGCAGGCGCTGGTGGCACAGGCGTCTCGCCTGTGGTCCCCAACACGGCTCCCCCAAAGGGCCGCGGCTTCGTCGTCTGGAACCAGAGCACCGTGCAAACGCAGTTCGTGGAGGACTTCCCCGACCCCTTCGCGCCGCTCCAGCCGATACGGCTGACGGGGGTGCGGAACGGCACGTTCGCGGGCCAGGTCGTCGTGGGCGACGAGAAGCCGATTGCGGGCCTGAAGGTCGCGGTCTCCGACCTCAAAGGCCCCGGCGTCATCCCCGCCTCGGCCGTTCAGGTGCGCTATGGCGTGTCCGATGGCGAGCCGCACAGGCGAGGCCAGGCGCGCCCCTTCGACTCCCTCGAAGCCGCCATCCCCGCTGAGGTGCCGGCACTCGACAAGGCCGGCGGCGCAGTCCAGCCAATCTGGCTCGCCGTCAGCGTCCCGCCCGACGCCAAGGCGGGCGACTACAAGGCCGCCCTCACCATCTCCGCCGGAGGCGCCAAGCCCGTTGAGGTCCCACTCGAGCTCCGCGTCCACGACTGGGCGCTGCCCGACCCCAACACCTTCGCGGGCCACATGGACATCGTGGAGTCGCCCGAATCGCTCGCGCTCGCCTATGGCGTCGAACTGTGGAGCGAGGCCCACTGGAAGCTCCTCGACCAGGCCTTCGCCCTCCTCAAGCCGCTCGCGGTCAAGACCGTCTACCTCACGGCCATCCGCCGCACCCACTGGGGCAACGAGCACGCGATGGTGCGCTGGGCGCGGAACAAGGACGGTGAGCTTGAACCAAACTTCGACATTGCGATGAAGTACCTCGACCTCGCCACCAAGCACCTCGGCAAGGTCCCAGGCGTCATCCTCTACTGCTGGGAGCCGATGTCCTCGATGGGCCACGCCGGCGGCGCCGGCGGAGCCGAACGCACCAACGACAAGCCGATCCTCTACACCCTCTGGGACCCCGCCACGGGCGCACTCAAGGAACGGGTCGGCCCAGCCTGGGGCACGCCCGAGGCCAGGGAGTTCTGGGAGAAGTTCAACAAGGGCATCCTCCCGCTCCTCAAGAAGCGCGGCCTCGAAGGCTCCGTGCTCTACGGCCTCGCGGGCGACGCGCGTCCCACGAAGATCGCGATGGACACCATCTGCACCGGCGTGCCCAAGGAGCAGGCGCGGTGGGCCGTCCACTCCCACTACTACTGCACCGAGTGGCTGGGCTACCCGATGGGCATGGCCATAGCCCTCTGGGGCATCGGCTCCGTGCCCGTGGACCCCGCCGAGGGCTACGGCTACGGCTGGCAGAACCCCTTCTGGCTCTCCTACTACCCGCGCGAAATGTCGCTCACCACCACCCTGGTTGAGACTCGCACGAAGCTCGAGGCCTGGATGGGCGCCAGGACCCGCAGCAAGGAGGTCTACGCCAAAGCCGTCGGCACCCGCGGCCTCGGACGCCTCGGCGCCGACTTCTGGGTCGTCCTCAAGGACGCACGCGGCAACGTCTCCCACAGCCTGGCCGGCCGCTACCCCGAGAGCTACTGGGGCCAGCTCAACCTCAACTACGGCGTCCCCTGGCTCCTCGGAAAGGGAAAGACCGGACCCGTCCCCACCGTCCGCTCCGAAGCCTTCCGCGAGAACCTCCAGGAGGTCGAAGCCCGCGTCTTCATCGAGCGTGCCCTCACCGACGAGGCGAGGAAGGCGAAGCTCGGCGACGAGCTCGCCGCCGAGTGCCGCCGCGCACTCGACACCCGCATCCGCTTCTGCCTCCACGCGGAGGGCGAAGGCATGCCCTGGTTCGTCAGCTCCGACTGGGCCCGCCGCACCGAAACCCTCTGGCGCCTCGCCGCCCAAGTCGCCACCAAGCTGGGAGGAAACTGATGCGAAACCCTAATCTTCTTCCTCGTTCCTTCTTCTCCCCACTCGTTCCCACGCGGCCCTCCCCCCTCGTTCCCACGCTCCGCGTGGGAACGCAGGTCTTGGACGCTCCGCGTCCCTCTTCGACGCAGAGCGTCGCCAACGCCGTTCCCACGCGGAGCGTGGGAACGAGCGGATCTCGGGGCAGCGAGCACCCAGTCCTCCGCCGTTCTGTCCGCTATCTTGGCCGTTCTCCTCTCCTCTTCTCCTATCATTTTACCCGTAATCATTTTACCTTTTCATCTTCTCTTCTCTTCTGTCTCCCCCTGCTCCTCCTTCTCGCCTTCGCTGCCAGTCTGGGCGCGGTCGAGGTCCAGCTCACGGTCGCCGACCACGCGCACGTGGCCCGAAGGGGCGCCACCATCACCAGCGGAATCCCCTTCGCCAAGGGCGTGCTCAAGGATGCAGCGAAGCTCTCCGTCTCCTTCCGCGGCCAGCCCATCCCCGCCCAGTTCACCCCCCTCGCCCTCTGGGACGACGGCTCGGTCCGCTGGGCGCTCATGGATTGCCAGGTGGACCTCCCGGCCGGCGGCTCCGCCGAACTGGTCGTCCGCGACCACGGGGGGAACATGCCGCCCGCCGCGCCCGTGCAGGTCAGCGACACCGCCGACGCGCTCTTGATCTCCAACGGGCAGCTCGAGTTGCTCGTGGACAAGAAGAAGGCCAATCTCCTCACCTCTCTCCACCTCGGCAGCAAGAAACTCCTCGCCTCCGCCGGCCGCGGGCTCCTGCTCCACACCGAGGATGGCAAAGAGGTCGCGGCCGGGCCGCCGAGCCAGGTCACAATCGAGCAGGGCGGGCCGATGAGGGCCGTCGTCTGCCTCAAGGGCAAATTCCCAGGCGTCCACAACGGCCTCCTGAGCTACACCGTGCGGCTGGCCGCCTACGCTGGCCAGCGCTTCATCAAGGCGCACGTCTGGCTCGAGAACGACGGCGCGCGCGGCTACGGCGGCAAAGAGGAGAGCGAGCCGACCAACCTCGAATGGCTCCTCTTCAAGGGCCTGGCCGTCGAGCTCGGCCTGGGCCTCGGCCCCGAGCCCACCGCCTCCTGCGAAGGCGTCGAAGCCAAGGGCAACCTCAAGGTCCTACAACACTGCCTCCCCTTCCGCGGCCCGGCCAAGTCCAGGCAATCCCCGCCTCACGTGGCCTGGCACACCTACGACGACATGGAGTACACGATCACGACCGAGGACGTAGCCCGCCGCTCCGCGGCGGACTCCCAGGTGGGCGGGGGCTCTGTCCCTGTGGGCGGGGGCTCTGTCCCCCGCGACGCGGGACACGGAGGTCCCGCCCACAGCGAGAAGCTGCTTAAGAAGGGCGAGCGCACCGACGGCGTCATGACCCTCAAGGCAGACACCGTCACCCTCACCACCGCCATCCACGCCTTCTGGCAGAACTACGAGAAAGCTATCGAACTGGAGACGCCTCACGCAGAGGCAGATGAGAGAGCAGAGAAGAAGGGGCCTGGGTCTGAAATCGCAAATCGCAAATCGCAAATCGGAAATGCCAGGCTTCGCCTCTGGCTCTGGCCCCTCGGCTTCCAGTGGCCCCGCCTCGGCACGCCGACCGACTACATGTCGGTCTACGACCGCAACCTGACGAGCCGCGTGAAGAAGGGCCTCTACAACCTGCCCGGCGGCACCCACAAGGGGCACGAGTTCATCCTCGACTTCTCTGGCCGCCCGCCGCAGGAGAGCGCCGCCGAGCTATCCGCCCCCCTCTTCGCCCTCGCTCCCGCCGCCTACTACGCGGCCACCGAAGCCGCCCCCGGCCTCTTCGCCCCGCCCGAGGTGCGCACCGGCGACGCCGAGTGCGACGCCAAGCTCGACGCCTGGATGCGCATGACCCGCTCCGCCGCCGACCCCGACAGCCCCACCAGCCTCTTCGCCGCACGAAGGCAAGTCACCAAGCACAACCTCTTCTGGCTCGGGTGGATGGACTTCGGCGACATCGCGGTCCCAGGCCGCGGCCCTTGCTCCCTCCACTACGACTGGCCCTGGGTCATGCTCCTCAACGCCCTCCGCACGGGCGACGTCCGCTTCCTACGCCTCGCCTCCGACATGGTGCGCCACCGAGTGGACGTAGACCAGCACTGGTCCGACCGCGAGCGGCCCGAGCACCGCGGCCTGATGCTCCGCGACGACAACTTCCCCGACCACCACTGCTACCGCATCTATCGCCCGCCCGACGTCACGACCAACTGGCTCGCGGGCGTCGTCTTCTACCACATGCTCACGGGCGACCCCAAGGCCCTGGAGTGTGCCCGCCGCAACGCCGAGGCCCTCAAGCCCGCGTGGGCGCTCGTCGCCGAAAAGAAGCCCTGGGCCGGCCCACAGGGCAACATGGCCGCCATCGCCTGGACCATCGACTCCTACGGCGCGATGTACGACCTCACCGCCGACAAGTCCTGGCTCGACGAGGCCCTCAAGCTCCTCCGCACCCACGTGGCCGCGCTCCGCAAGAGCCACGGCCCACACCTCTTCAACCCCGACGCCCAGGTGCGCAGCCAGGACTACGTGGAGGAGGACGTGAAGTACTGCTACGCCATCCAGTTCCTCTGCGAGCTCCACCACCGCACGGGCGACGAGGGCCTGCTCAAGCTCCTCCAGGAGGGCTGCGAGCGGAAGTTCCCCTCCACCTTCTTCGACGCCCCGATTTTCCTCTCGGGCCTCCACGCCTACGTCGGCCACGTCACTGGCAACAAAGCCTCTCTCGCCCGTGCCGCCGAGCTTTTCGCCGAGGGCTTCCCCGAATCCAAGAGCCCGCCCGTCTACCTCCCCGACAACTCCGTCTGGAGCCGTCAGGCCGTCATGATGCTCCGTGCCGGCCACCTCCTCCAGTGGGCGCACTGGAAGGGGCGTGGGGCGAAGTGATCCTCTAGATAGCTCCTGTTGCGGAAGACACGGACAAACAAGTTTGTCCGTGGCACCCCCTGTTGGCCTGGGGAGAACCGGGGTGCCACGCCCAAACTTGTTTGGGCGTGCGGGACCGAGCACTTTCCGCAACAAGAACTATCTGGGCGCTCACTAACCTGCGCCAGAGTCTGGCTCCTGATTCCTGTGACCCTTGGCCGGTTCTTCGGCTCGCGCCGTCTGGCTCCCCTGCGCCATTGTTGAGGGTCTGAAAAACAGCTCCCTGCACCAGGCGCTACCTGGGCGCCTGGCTCTGCGGCACGGACACCGTGGCCTGAGCCGTCGCCGCGTTCCCGCTCGCGTCCGTGGCCTGGATCGTGATGGTGTAGACGCGCCCCGAGCCCTTGCCCGAGCGCTCGGCGCGGAGCCGGAGCGTCTGTGCCCCCGTCATCTCCCAATCGGGCGCCGTATCCCCGTCGCCCAACCCGTCAACCGGCTCGTTGCTCGCCACCGACACGACTCGCCACCCCGGCGCAGCATCGCAAGCGTCGGCCAGCGTCGCGCTCACCGCCACCTCCGCCATTCTGGTGATTGCGGTACCTGAAGCAGATGCCTGCTCAACCACCGGAAGGTCCTATCGGTCCACCCAGCTCAGGACCTCCACGTCGCCAGGCTCGACCGCTCTCTCGCGCTTCTGGCCGGGGAGGGGGGTCAGGGTGCCGCCCTTGTCCACCGCGGCCATGGCGGTTCCCGGCTGCCAGGCGGCCTCGAGCGGCATCGGCTTGTTGAAGTCGCGGTTCACGATGGCCAGGAACCGGCGGGAGTCCCTGCGCAGGAGCGACACGACGGCGCCCTGGCCTTCGGTCTTGATGGCCGTGATCGGGGCGGCTGGGGCATACGCCACGGTGCCGCGTGGCGGCTTCCCTGTGTGGCCGACCGACACGACCTGGCTGCCGACGAAGACGCCGCTAAGGCCGCGAATCTCCTGGTTCATCCGCTTCACGAGCTCGTAGAGCGGCGTTCGCTCGCCCTCGGCGGTGATGGGGGCCATGCCCCACTCGGGGCCTTTGGGCGCCCAGTAGGTGAAATACTGGATGCCCGCCGCGCCGTAGGCCAGGTCGCTGTACACCTGGAGCCGCAGGTGGGCAAGCGTGGGCACGGGATAGGAGTAGTGGGCCACCGACAGGGCGAAGGCCCAGAAGGGCTTCTTCGTCTCCCTCGCCGCCTTGGCGATGATCTCCAGGTTCTCGTACCACTGCGGCCGGAGGCTGTTGCCCACGATTGGGTAGTAGTCGAAGGAGATCACCTTCACCGGCACCTCCTTGACGAACCTGTCTATATGCTCCTGATAGGTCGCAGTGCCCAGTTGCCCGGTCGGGCCGGTGCTCGCGTAGCTTGGGAAGAGGTTGATGTAGCAGAAGTGCGCGGGATTGGCGTCCGCCGCGTCGAACTGGCCGACGACCTTGGCCAGTTGGGGGAAGTCCTTCGCGCTCGGCTCGTCGCGGATGTGCCACGCGATGAGCGCGGGGTGGTCCTTGAAGCGCTTGGCCGCCGCCGCGGGGTCCTTCAGCATGTCCTTGTAGCATGCGTGCACCTTGATGCCCGCCTGGTGAGCGGCGTCGAGCGCCTTCGCAAACGCCTCGGCGTTCGGATAGCCCGAGCTGAAGTTCTGATTGAACCCCGCCTCGGCCAGCTCGCGGAAGCGCTCCACGCTCGTATGCGCCGCGTCCACCCCGCACCAGGCCAGGATCGGCATCTCCCCGGCGGCGGGCAGCTTCTCCGGCGCCGCTCCCCCGCCCTCAGCCCCCAGGCCCGCGGTGGATGCCGCAAGGATGACACACAGGCCAACGGCAAGAATCACCATGCCATTCACTCCGACCTCCCTCTATCCGCCTCGGCGGACCAGTTGTAGGAACTCAGCCGGACTCATCACTACGACCCCCATCCTCGCCGCGGCACGGAAGTGACGCTTGTTTCCGGTCACAAGCACTGCCCGCGTTTCCGCGGCTACCTCAATAAAGGGCAAGTCGCTGGGATGACGCACCTTGACCGTGATGGGCTCCGGCGACACTAACGTGGCGGTGGAGCGAAATACATCAAGCGTTTCAGCGATGGCATCGGCATCGCAGCGGAATTCCAACTGAGGGAGCACCCGTTCGTACTCAGCGAACATCCGCCGGTCCACGAAAGCCTCAACAGCCCTGTCCGCAACGAGACGCAGGACTCGGTCGCACGTGCCGCCGCGCGTTATTGTGGCTGAGACGAGTACGTTGGTGTCAATGACACAATTCATTGGGCCGCGCGCCTCTCGCGGCGAACGCGCGCGATCACTGCATCGATCTCTTTCATGGTCATCTTGTCCACGCCTCGGGCCTTGGCTGTGGCCTGCATGCGGTCCAGAGCCGCGTGGAAGCGCGCTCGCCGCATGGCCTCCAGCTTGCTCTCGAAGCTCTCCTCGTCTGCCTCAGCGAGAATTGCGAACGGCTTGCCATCCTCGGTCACTACGACCTCATGTTCGGCCTTGAGCGCCGCGCGAATGGTCGCCGAACCGTTCCTGAAGTCCTCAACGCTCACGCACTTCATCTCCAGACTCCTTGCCCGAAAGGTCGTCCACCAAAAGAGAGTGTACGCGCTCGCCAACGCTCTGTCAACAGGGAGACGCTGTGGTATAATGCGGGCGGAGTTGGTGCCCATTCCTGCAACCCGGAGGCACCCGATGAACGCGAATGAAGGCGCAAAGCGCGCGAGGGGGGATTGGCCGCGGCGGCGCGTGTTGAAGGCTTCCGTGGCCGCAGGGGCGGCTGTCGCAGCGGGACCCGCCCTTCAAGCCGCGGAGCCGCCCGCGAGGAACCCGCCCAACGTCGTCTTCGTCTTCGCCGACCAGTGGCGCGCGCAGGCCACGGGCTACGCGGGCGACCCGAACGTCAAGACGCCCGTCCTCGACGCCCTGGCGAAGCGGAGCGTGAACTTCTCCCGCGCCATCGCCTCCTGCCCCGTCTGCTCCCCGTACCGCGCCTCGCTCATCACCGGGCAATACCCCCTCACCCACGGCGTCTTCATCAACGACGTCCACCTCCGCAACGAGACCACCTCGATCGCCGAGGCGTTCAAGGCCGGCGGCTACGACACGGCCTATATCGGCAAGTGGCATCTCCAGGGGCGCGGCCGCCTGGCCTTCATCCCCCGCGACGACCGCCAGGGCTTCGACTTCTGGCGCGTCTGCGAGTGCACCCACGACTACAACAAGTCCGTCTACCACGCCGACGGCCCCGAGCGCCTCGTCTGGCCCGGCTACGACGCGGAGGCCCAGACCCGCTGCGCCCAGGCCTACATCCGCGGCGAGGGCCGCGACAAGGCCAAGCCCTTCCTCCTCATCCTCTCCTGGGGTCCGCCCCACAACCCCTACCAGACCGCGCCCCAGCGGTTCCGCGAAATGTACGACCCTGCGAAGCTGGAGCTCCGCCCAAACGTCCCGCCCCCCGCCCAGGCCGCGGCCCGCCGCGACCTGGCCGGCTACTACGCCCACTGCTCCGCCCTCGACGCCTGCGTGGGCGACCTTCTCAAGACCATCGCCGAGGCCGGCCTCGCCGACCACACCCTCTTCGTCTTCACCTCCGACCACGGCGACATGCTCGGCTCCCAGGGCCAACAGCGCAAGCAGCGTCCCTGGGATGAATCCATCCGCGTCCCATTCCTCCTCTCTCTCCCCTCTTCCCCTCTCCCTCGGGGAGAGGGCAGGGTGAGGGTGCCTTCCCCTCTCCCTCTGGGAGAGGGCAGGGTGAGGGTGCCTTCCCCTCTCCCTCTGGGAGAGGGCAGGGTGAGGGTGCCTTCCCCTCTCCCTCTGGGAGAGGGCAGGGTGAGGGTGCCTTCCCCTCTCCCTCGGGGAGAGGGCAGGGTGAGGGTGCCTGGAACCGCCGAGCCGCCCCCTCAAGGCCGCGAGATCACCCAGCCTTTCGCCGAGCCCGACATCATGCCCACCCTCCTCCGCCTCTGCGGCCTCCACGTCCCCAAGAGCGTCGAGGGCCTCGACCTCAGCAGCCTGGTGACTGATGCAATTGTGGGCGGGGTGTCCTCACCCCGCGAGCCGCGGCGTGGGGACACGCCGCCCACAACATATCCGGACTCCGCCCTCATCGCCTGCTACGCCCCATTCGGCGAATGGACTCGCCAGGGCGGCGGACGCGAATACCGCGGCCTCCGCGCCGCCCGCCACACCTACGTGGAGACCCGCGAAGGCCCCTGGCTCCTCTTCGACAACGAGCGCGACCCCTACCAGCTCACCAACCTCGTCGGCAAGCCTGAAGCTGCCGAGGTCCAGGCCCACCTCGCCTCCGAGCTCAAGAAGCTCCTTGCCCAGCGGAACGACCAGTTCCTCTCCGGCTGGGACTACACCAAGAAGTGGGGCTACGCCGTGGACAAGAGCGGCACCGCCCCCACCGCGCCGTGAACCCGGCTCTCGGTAGTTCGGCGCTCGCACTGTGCCCTCAGGGGCTTGACACCACCATGCAATCGGGCTACCATGCAGCCGGAGCGCCAACAATGGCCACGTTACCGAGGCGGTGAGGAAGGATGGACAGCGCATCGTTCTTGAGAGCTCTTCAGGCCCGGGTCGCAACCTTCAACAAGGCGGTGGCGACGAGCGATGGCGACTGGATCATCAAGGGCTTCATAGACATTGCACGGAACATCTATGCCATCTCTCTGGACACGAAGGTGATATCGAAGGTGATGGAGCTTCTGCTCTTCCCCGAACTGGCAAGGTTCGCCGAAGAGCAACACTTGAAGATGGTCCTGGCTCAACACCAGAACTTCTACCCGGACATCAGCTTTGTGGACTCGCACGGGCACAGGTTCGCCCTCGACCTGAAGAGCACGTATCGCGTCGGTGAACACAAGGTGAACGGCATGACCCTCGGGGCATTCACCGGCTACTTCCGTGACAGGGAGAGCAAGAAGAACATCACGTTCCCTTACTCCTCATACCAGGGTCATTTCGTCCTGGGCATCATTTACTCACAGGCGCCTCAGCGACAGGACCAACGCCGCCGCTACACGCTGGATGAGCTCGAGAGCATTTCGTCGGTCATCACCGACTTCGCCTTCTTCGTGCAGGAGAAGTACCGAATAGCTTCGGACAGGCCTGGCAGCGGCAACACGAAGAACATCGGCTCCGCAACAAACACCTCGAGGCTGGTTGAAGGAAGGGGGCCGTTTGCAGAGCTGGGCAAAGGAGTCTTCGACGTCTATTGGATGTTCTACCTCACTGAGGATATGGCGCGCGCCGCCGAGCTCCGCAAGAGGCCGTACACCAACCTTAAGAGCTACCTGAACTATAAGGGGCTGACACAGTGAAGTTCCAACCGCTGCCAAGGTTAGTCCACCGAGTCCTCGTGCCTCCCCTCAAGTGCCAGGGGATAAAGACAAAGCTCGTTCCGTTCATCCTCGCCAATATCCGATGGGATGGCCGCGGGCGCTGGATCGAGCCTTTTCTGGGCTCAGGGGTGGTCCTCTTGAATGTAGCCCCGGACCGCGCCCTGGCCTGCGACATCAATCCCCATATCGTCGCCCTCTACCGAGGAATCCTCAAGGGTCGCGTCACCCCGCAGGCTGTTGGGGCTCACCTGACAGCGGAAGGCGAGCGCCTGATGGCCTTAGGGGAAGACCACTACTACAGGATACGTGAACGCTTCAACGAGACTGCCGACCCTCTGGATTTTACTCTCCTGAATCGGGCGTGCTTCAACGGGGTCATGCGCTTCAACAAGAAGGGCGAGTTCAATGTCCCCTTCTGCCGGAAGCTCGAGCGCTTCCAGCAGGCCTACGTAACCAAGATCGTGAACCAGGTAGCGGCGCTGCGTGACATCATGACGGGGAAGGACTGGCACTTCCAAGCCGCGGACTGGCGAGAAGCCCTGAGCAACGTGGATGAGGGGGACTTTGTGTATCTGGACCCACCTTACATTGGACGGCACACCGACTACTACAGCCAATGGTCCGAGCGCGAGGCCGTGGAGCTGGCCAGAGCTACCCGCTTGCTCCCGTGTGGCTTCGCCGTCTCCATGTGGAAAGAGAACAGGTATCGCTCGAACGACCACCTGGCTCGGCACTGGCAAGGCATGGTCGAGAAAACAGTCAGCCACTTCTACCACGTCGGCTCGACCGAGGACCTTCGAAACGCGATGGTCGAAGCCCTGTGCATCAAGCCGGGCTACGAAGCACCGCCCCGGGAGCGAAGCCTCACTAGAGGGCCAGAGCAGTTGACCCTCGCCTTAGCAGAATGATGCAGCATGTGAATCTATGGCGGAATCCCGTAGGACCACTGCCGGTGGGCCGCGGAGGTGGCTTCCGGGCAAGCACCTATGGGGAAAGGCCCAACTGCCGAGACAGAGCAGATTGGACTTGCCGCTCAAACTCGTCGCGTGGCGGCGGAACAGCGGCGGTAAGAGACAGGACAGCGCCTTCAAGTGTGGTGGGCACGGCCTGCTCAAGCCGAAGGCGGTACGCATTCCCGCAGTCTTCGGCCCGGTAGACGAGCCACGTGAGTTCCGCGTTTGACGGGTCAACACTCGGGCAGGGAGGCAGCCAATCGTAGAAGTCGTTGTGGATGGCGATGAGGAGCTTCTTGCCCCATCGCCGCAGGGCGGGGACCTTCAGCATAAGCTGCGGCATCAACCGTTTGTGTGAGGAGCTACGGTAGTCCGCATGGCGGTTCGTCGCCGGCTCCAGCACCTGGCCCGTCCGCAGGTAGTGGTCAAACTCCCCACGCATTCCGGCCCCTGACATATAGACCGACTGCACCTCAAGGGCGCAGAAATCCACCAGCCGACCCTCGTTGTGTTTTGCGATCACGAAGTCGATCTTCCCCAGTTTGGCCGACCCTACGGTGGACCGCAGGAACGGCACTTCGGGGATGACCGCAGTGTCCTCGTCTGAACCGAATGCAATCTTCGCCGCGTCATGGAAGATGGTGTTCCCTTCTCGGAAGCGGCATGGGCACGTGATAACAACCGCGGTCCCTTCTACCAGGCTACAGATGCCCAGTGGGTTGAGCGCCTCGTACTTCGCGCATCGCTCATCCCGGAAGGGACACCACTTCCGCTGTCCGGCGGCCGCCGCCTCTTGGGACAGGTTTTCAACCTTGTATCCGAAGACTTCCGCAAGACGCAACTTGGCCAAGACCTGTCCCTCTCAGCTTACGGTTTCCTCAGGGCCACGATGTTCTCGGGTAGGCTCATGGAGTGGCTAGTGCTGCGGCGGTTGCGGACGGTTTCGATGTAGGAGTCGGCGAAGCCGAGGTCGGCGGCGATGTCGCGGAGGACGTCGGTGACGGGGATCTTGACGCCCTTGCAGGTCTGGTCGCCGACGACAAAGAGCGCCCAGCCGCCCGGCCTGAGGACCCGAAGGCTCTCGCGCAGGCAGGCGAACATGTCGCCGAAGTACTCACGCACCATGCGGGGGTAGTCCCAGCCCCAGTTCTTGTCCTTCGTGACCTCGTGGATGGCCCGCGAGACCGTTTGGACGCTGTCGTAGCCGGCGACAAGGGCCTGGTTGTTGTCGGTCTTGTAGATGTTCTTCGGGCTGCCGCGGACCATGAGCTTCTTGATAGCCCGAACGTCGTCCATGGTCTCGATGAAGCCGAGGAAGTACAGCTCGGCGCGGGTCTGGCGCGTGTACTCGATGTCGGTGGGGTAAGGCGGGGATGTGAAGAGGACGTCAATGCTATCGGCTTCCACCTGGCCCGAGAGGTCGCGGGCATCGCCCTGGAACACACGAGCTCTGGGCTGCTTGTGGAGGTCGAGGCTGCGAAGAAGCTGAAGGTCGGCCGCAATGGTCATCAGCTTTCGCTTGAGGGTCACGCGCAACGGCGGCCTGGGCTTCTTGACAAAGGTGATGCCTGGGCACATCGAGACCTGAGACGACTCGAAGAGAGCCTTGGCATAGGCCATGCGAAGGAGGTTCTTCACGCCACGCCCGGTCGAGGGGAGCTCTTGAAGCACTTGTCGCGCAGCGATGACCTCCCTGAGCACGGAGGGGAGGAACCACTTGTTGAAGGACTTCATCGGGATGGCGGAGGCCGCACTCAGGTCGGAGCCGTCTTCCTGGAGCTTGCGGCCGAGCGCGTCCAGGACTTCAGCGGCCCGGCTCTTGAACTGACCGAGCGCCACGTCCCACGTGGTCTTGGCCTCGGAGACGAGGCACATCAGGGGATTGGCGTCCACCCCGGTGGCCTGGAAGCCGAGGAACTGCGCGGCAACCAGGGTCGTGCCGCTGCCGCAGAAGGGGTCGAGAACCACGGTCTCCTCGCCCGTAGCGTGCTCGCGGAGCTTGCGGGCGGCGAGGTCCGCCTCGAAGCCCTGGGTATAGTCGTACCAGCGGTGGACGTGCTCCGAGGCGGCCAGGGCCTGGGCATCGGCCGGGAACGACAGGACGAGCTGCTCGGATGGCTCAGACGGACCGAGGACGAGGGCTTGGTCTTTCCTGCTCACGTTCGCGCCAACTCCTTCGCCCCCATCATGCGCCACGGGGGCGGCGTTGTCAAGGTTGACTCTCTGAGGCGCCTTGTGTAATCTGCTCTTGGCCTTGAAGGTGCTCGCCCCCCCGCACGCCCAAACACGTTTGGGCGTGGCACCCGAGGGCATCCTGATTGAACGAAGGGTGCCACGCCCAAGCTGTGCTTGGGCGTGTGTCCCGCAGAAGCAGCCGATTTGCTGGCACGAGGAACTCGCGCATGGCGCAAGAGAAGATGACACGTCGGGAGCTGGTTGGCGCGCTGGGCGGGGCCGCGCTGGGGGCGGCGCTGCGTGGCGGAATCGCGGCGGAGGCGGAGGGCAAGAGCCTGACCTTCGGGGTGTTCGCCGACCCGCAGTACGGGGAACGGGACGCGACGATTGGGCGGTTCTATCGCGACTCGCCCGAGAAGCTCGCCGCCTGCATCAAGACCTTTGCTGAGGCGAAGCCGGCCTTCGTGATTGGGCTGGGCGACTTTGTGGATGGGACGAGCAAGGATGCCGAGACGGAGATGGGCCACCTGAAGAAGATCGAGGGCATCTTCCGCGGCTTCAGCGGCCCGCGATACCACGTGCTGGGGAACCACGACCTCGACGCCTTCTCG
>VGYW01000212.1 GCA_016872875.1 Planctomycetota bacterium
CTTCGGGGGCTCTACGCTGGCGGGGCCTTTTCCCAGGGCTCCCTTCGGTCGCCCTGGGCTACGGCTCAAACGCCCCCATTCGGGGGCTAAACCCCAGCCCCCAGAAGATGTGGGCAAAGATCAGGGCTTCGCCCTGGGCTGATATAGTACGCTCCGTTTGGAGCTTCGGCGTCGAAGAACGTCACCAGAAGTCGGGGCCATACTCCAGTGCGTTACTGCACAAGGCACGCCAGAGCACGGCTTGGGTGTGGCACTGGAGCCCCTCCCCGCGCCAGGAACGGATAGCCCAGTACGCCTTCCTGGCCGCCCGTCATGGCCGCTGCTTGCCCTTTCCTTTGGCCTTCGGGGCGGGCGCGCGGCCGTAGCCCTTGGCGTAGGAGGCGCGGCAGCGCTGCTCGGTCTCGTCGGGGTGCTCGCCGAGCTCCTTCACGAGTGCGGCGTGAAGTTGCTCCACGCGGGCCTTGTGCTCGGGGCGCTCGGCAAGGTTGGTGAACTCGCCAGGGTCCGCCGCCAGGTCGTAGAGCTCGCGCTGGGCGGGGTGGTCCTTGTCGGGCGGAGTGTGGTAGACGTACTTGTGGCTCCCCGTGCGGAGCATGGCGTAGCCGGAGGCGATGTTGTGGGCGTAGTACTCGCTCACCGCCACGTCCTTCCACGGCGCCTTGGGGCCTGGCCCGAGCGAGGTCGAGGGCTCGTCGAGCCAGGGGCAGAGCGATGTGCCGTTCCAGTCGTCAGGCGTCTTCGCGCCGCCCAGCTCGGCGAGGGTCTGCACGAGGTCGAGGAGCGAGCAGGCGCCCACGCGGCGCCCCCCGCCCTTCCAGCGCTCGGGCCAGCTCACGATCAGCGGCACCCGCGCGGCGTGCTCGTACATGCAGTTCTTCCACCAGAGCGCGTGCTCGCCCATGTTCTCGCCGTGATCGGTGGTGTAGACGACCACGGTGTCCTGGGCCGCTTCGCTCCTGGCGAGGGCGTCGAGGAGCTTGCCCACCTGCTCATCCATCCACTGGGTGAGGCCGTGGTAGAGCTCGCGGCCCTTGCGGACGAGCTCGGGGTCGGTCTCGGCGACGCCGAAGCCGCGGCGGAGGTGGTGGTAGTTGAGCGGCTGGGCATCCACGTGGCCGGGCGGGAGGACTGGCATGGGCACCTTGCCCTTGTAGGGCTCCCAGTACGGCTCGGGCACGATGAGGGGGAAGTGCGGGGCGAGGTAGCCGGCGAAGAGGAAGAACGGCTTGTCGGCTCGGCGGCGCTTGGCGAGGAACTCCGCCACGCCCGCAGTCACCCTGCGGTCGTGGGGCTGCACGCCGCCCTCGCCCGGGTGGAACTGTGCAAAGCGGGCGTCGCGCGTGGCGGTGTTCACGCGCGCATCGTCGGCGGCGCGGCGCGCGCCCAGGCCAGTCATGAAGCTGTTGTTCATGTTGCCGCCGATCTCGGTGAAGCCGTAGCGGTGGGACGCGTCGTAGTGCTGCTTGCCGCAGAGGAAGCTCTCGTAGCCCGCGGCGTTCAAGATGCGGGGCAGCGACGGGTAGTCGGGGCTGGGGAGCCAGCAGGCGTTGCTCCACGCCCCTATGCGGCTGACGTGCTTGCCCGCGGTGAAGGCCAGCCGCGCCGGCACGCACAGCGGCGAGGGCGTATAGGCCGACTCGAACACCACGCCCCGCGCGGCGAGCGCGTCGAGATGCGGCGTCCGCACCAGCCTGTTCCCATAGCAGCCCGTCACCCCAGCGTTGTGCTCGTCGGACATGATGACCAGCAGGTTCGGCGGACGCTCGCGGCGCGCTGGGGCGGCGCCGAGCCAGCGGCAGCCGAGCGCGCCCGCAGTGGCGGCCACGCCGCGCTTCAGGAAGGCTCTGCGGGTCATCCCTGCCTCTCCATTCACGCCCTGTCTCCTTCCCGTTTGGCCCCTTCCATCGCTTTGCGGCCCGCCGCAATATACCACTCCGGACCGGGCGCTGCAACAGAGCCATCGGGCTGTTTGCGGCAACTCGCTCCTTCGTCAGCACCACAACGGCCCCCAAGAGCCCTGCCAGGCGCCACGCGGTGTCCGCCAAGCGGCCCGGCCGGGGTTCCCCCTGCGCGCAGCGATCATCGCGCCTTGCTGCGAAAGCGCGACGAGCCATTTCGTACTTGTTCAAGTACGAAACCACACGCTCGGCACCACAGGAGCCTACAAGAGACCTGCCAGCCACGGCCGTATGCGGCAAGTGGCTCGGCAGGGGTTCGCGGGCGGGGGCATTGTCGCGCTTTCGCGCGAAAGCGCGACGGAGGGTTCCGTACTTGTTCAAGTACGGAACGGTCCTCGTGGCCGCTCGACGGCCTTCGAGAAGCCAGCCAAGTGCCGCTGCGTGCGCGAGGCGGCTAGGCCGGGGTTCCTCTACGGAGGGGGATTGTCGCGCTTTCGCGCGAAAGCGCGACGGAGGGTTCCGTACCTGTTCAAGTACGGAACGGTCCTCGTGGCCGCTCGACGGCCTTCGAGAAGCCAGCCAAGTGCCGCTGCGTGCGCGAGGCGGCCAGGCCGGGGATTCCTCTAGGGAGGGGGATTGTCGCGCTTTCGCGCGAAAGCGCGACGGAGGGTTCCGTACTTGTTCAAGTACGGAACGGTCCTCGTGGCCGCTCGACGGCCTTCGAGAAGCCAGCCAAGTGCCGCTGCATGCGCGAGGCGGCCCGGCCGGGGTTCTTCTACGGAGGGGGATTGTCGCGCTTTCGCGCGAAAGCGCGACGGAGGGTTCCGTACCTGTTCAAGTACGGAACGGTCCTCGTGGCCGCTCGACGGCCTTCGAGAAGCCAGCCAAGTGCCGCTGCATGCGCGAGGCGGCCAGGCCGGGGTTCCGTGCGGAGGTGGGATTGTCGCGCTTTCGCGCGAAAGCGCGACAATTCCGTACTTGTTCAAGTACGGAACAGGGCTCTTGAGGGCTCGATGGCGTTCGAGAGGGCGGCCAAGTGCCGCTGTGTGCGCGAGGCGGCCCGGCTGAGTCTCAGCGCTGGATCGTGAATGCCCGTGGGGCGGCGGAGAGCACCGTGCCGTCGGAGAATCTGATGGGCCGGGGCGTGGCGCCGGCGTTGTAGACGACGTAGGCCCTGCCCTTGCCGCTGCGGAAGACCGCGTAGAGAGGATAGTCGGCGGTCACGGTGCGGTCCACCTGGCCCAGGGCGGCGAGGGCGTGGAGCCAGTGGACGAGGTTGGCGCGCGAGTTGCCGGCCTCGATGGGCAGCTTGCCCCCGCGGGCGTCGAGCTGGCGGAGGGCGTCGGGCGCGTCGCCGAGGGCGCGGTACATCAGGACGAGGTCGGCCCAGTCCTCGAACGGCTTGCCGCCCTTCACGGCGGCGAGGCCGTCGTAGCAACGCTTCACGTATTCGGGGTGGAGGCCGAGGTAGAGCGAGCCGCCGTGGAAGGGGAGCCAGTTGATGCCGTAGACGATTTCGGGCTTGTTGGAGAACCAGGTCTCGCGGACGCCCTTGCCGCCCCAGAGCATCGTGAGCACGGGCGACGGATACTCCTTGGGGCGAATCGTGCCCGTCACGTCGAACCAGTAGGCGTTGATCGCCTCCAACTCGGTGGAGTAGAGCCAGATTCCGAGGTCGCGGAGCTTGGCGTCGCCCACTGCCTCGCCGAGCAGGATGAGTGCGGTCCAGGCGTTCATCGCCTCGGACGAGGACTCCTGGTTGTTGCCGTCGCCGAAGCGTGCGTGGCCGGAGGCCCAGGAGTGGCCCGCGTAGCAGTCGAAGCTGCGGAGGAAGGGGAACATCGAATCATCTCGATTGGGCGACGCGATGTCGCGGATGATGAGCCGCAGCATCCCGCCCCAGGCCACAGGCAAGATGCCTGTGCCACCATCGGAGGGAGAGGTGGCGGCACGGGCGTCCCGCCTGTGCTCCTCCAGCCCAGCGGCCCAGTTGGGGTCGCGGCGGGCGAGCTCGGCCGCCGCGCGAAGGAAGTAGCCGTAGTGGAAGTGGTGGTCGTTGAGTTGGTCGTCGCTGCCGTAGCTGGCGGGGTAGCCGATGAGGGTGCCCCAGGTGCGGTTGTAGGCGAAGAGGCCCTTCGACTTCGGCTTGCCCTGAGCATCCGAGGCGGAGAGCCAGCCTTCGAGCCGCGGCCTCAGCTTGGCGATGAGGGCGGCAACGAACATTGGGTCAGCCTGCTCGCCGATGGCAACAAGGGTAGCCAGCTTGCCCAAGCGCTTCCCCTCCCAATATGTGTCGCCGGTGCCAGGCACTTTGGCGTTCAGCTCCTCCTCGAGGCAGGGCAGCAGCTTCGCCCAGTGGACCTCGCTGAGGATCGGCAGGACGGGCAGGACGCCGTGGAATGTGGAACGGGTGGTGAACCCCGTGCCGGCTGCCAGCTTCATCTCGCCGCGGACCGAACGGTAGCTATGGTTCGTAGTGCGGGCTTCAGCCCGTTCTTCCCCGGTACGGCCTGAAGGCCGCACTACAAACGACTCCCGCATCCACTGGTGCGGATAGAGGGCGAAGAGGGTGCCCTCCCCCTTCCCCTCGCGGGCGACTGTGGTGAAGGCGAAGGTCGTCGTCACCTCGCTTTTCGCCGGGTCGTAGGCCCAGGCCACGCGGGTGTCGGCCACGTGGTTCTGGGCGAAGCCCACGAAGAGCCGAAGCGTCTCGGGCTTGGCGTCGGGCAGGAGCGCGAGCGAGAAGTACGTCCTGCCCTTGGCGTCGCAGGTGAGCGCCTTGGTGCCAAGGCCCGCCCACGCCGAGCCGCTTGGGGCGAAGAGGGCGTAGTGCTTGCCGCGCACCGATAGGCCGAGCGTGGCCGACGCCGCATCGCCCGACCAGACCTTGGGCTCCGCGCAAAGCGTCACCTTCGGGCTGCCGCCCTTGAACATCGCGTAGACGAACGGGCTGCCGTGGCCGTAGGAGACCCGCATCTCCTTGCCGTCCACGGCGAACGAGGCGGTGACGAACCAGTCGCTCCACCCGGCCAGCTTCGCGTCGGGGAACTCGGCGACGCCGCTGTGCCCGAGCACCAGGTCGTCGGCCCCGCCCGGCATGCCGCCCATGATGCCGATGGGCGCCACGCTGACGGCTGGATAGCAGACCCTCAGGCCGCCCGGCTGCGCGCACACGGCCAGCGGATGGGCGTATTGGGGGAGCGAGTGCTTGGTCCAGAGGAGCGAGCTCCACCAGCGATTCGTCGGCAACGGCCCCTTCACCCCCTCGGTCTTCCAGACCTGTTCCGGCGGCCCCTTGGCGCCTGGCGGCGGCTGGGTCGCATAGCTGCCCAGGCCGACCTTCACAATCCCATCGGCCACGATGGGCGAGGAGCATGGGAGAAGCGCCATGAGAACGTGCGAGAGGTTCGCTTTCATACCGCCTCTTCAGGTGGCGACAAGCGTCACGGCTTGAGGTCGAAGCGGACGACGCTGAAGGCGGGCAGGGCGATCTCCAGGGAGTCGCCGCCCAGCTTGCGGGCGGGGAGCTGGCCGATTGCGAAGCGGTCAGAGCCCGAGTACTCGTAGAAGACGACCTCCTGCTCGGGCACGCGCTTGCTGAGCTTGAGCGTGACGCGGGCGTCCTTGGCGACGCGCTTGTTGATGAGGACGAAGGTGAGGCGGCCGGACTTGGAGTCGCGTGCGGCGTGGACGGAGACATCGAAGGGGGCGCTGGCCTTGACGGGCAGGCAGCGGTCGCCAAAGGCGGCGTTCTGGCCGTCGGGGTTGCGGAACATCTTGAAGGCGAAGTAGCTGGGGCTGTTGGGCGCGGGGGCGAACCAGTAGCAGGCGTAGTCGAGCCCCTCGCGTGCGAAGATGCCGAGGATTTCGGCCTGGGCGATGCCGCCCGAGGTGTCCTCGTCGCCGCCGAAGTTGTACTCGCCGATGGCCGTCTTGAGGCCGGGGTAGCACTCGGCCACCCACTCGCGCATCAGGCGCACCAGCTTGATCACCTTGCCCGTCTCCTGCCCCATCCAGGTCGGGTCCTTCCACGTGGGGTCCCAGAGGACGCGGGTTTCCTCGACGCGGCCCTCCATGAACTGCGGGTCGCCGCGCTTGCCGGCCATGTAGATGCCGGTCTGGGGGTAGAAATGCCAGTCGAGGATGTCCACAAGGCGTTGGCCCGTGGACTTCTCGTGCTCGGCGAGCTTCTTGAGAAGCCACTTGGTGATGGGCACGCGGCCGTGGGCGGCGTAGTCGGGCGGGTCGTCCCACGTCCCCTTGCCCTGGCCTACGAGCTGCGAGTCGAGGCCGGAGTAGAAGTAGGCGGTCCAGCCGAAGAATGCGCCGAAGGCGATCTGCACCTTGGGGTCAATCTTCTTCAGGAGCGCGGCATAGGTCTTCGTCCGCTCCCAGAGCTCATCGTAGGAGCAGCCCGTGGGGTGCATGCCGCGGTGGGTGGCGTGCCAGAGGCAGGGCTCGTTGTCGAGGCAGACCACGCGGACGCCGCCCTTGTCGGCCGTGCCCGCGCCGGTCTTCTCGATGATGTAGCGGAGCATCTCGGTCTGCTCCTCGGGCGACATCTCGACCGATGTGTCGTCGGGGTTCGCCTCGATGAGACGGGTCTTCTTCTGGCCCTTGGTGTCAAGGACGAAGGCGCCCTTCTCGTCGCGGACGTATTGGACGCCACTGCCCGCGTGGGGCAGGCGATCGGTCGGCTGGGACTGCCCCGCCCAGGCCGTCTGGTCAGGGTGCTTGCGGGTGTCGAAGGCGACGGATGAGCCGTCCCTGGCCACGCGGCCCATCATGGGGAGGGTGAGATAGGACTCGAAGCCGAAGGGCTTATTGGCGGCGTGGAAGCCGACGAGCCAGTTCTTCTCGGGTGGCCCCTCCGTGCCCTCGTTCTGGTAGAACCAGTCGGCGCCCTTCGCTCCGAAGCCCTTCTTCCAGTTGATGGGGGAAACAGGGTTCCCGCCGGCACGGAGGATGGTGAGGCCCATCTCCTTGGCGAGCTCGCGGTTGGCCATCGCCGCGCCGTAGATGAATGGGCTGATGGGCGTGCCCTCGGCCGCAACGTCCACGGTGGCCGTGACCTCGGCCCCCTTGGCGAGCGCGGCGGCCCGCCGCTCCTCGGGCAGGCGCACCCAGACCGAGTGGGCGCGGACGGGGCGGTTGTCGAACCCGATGTCGTCAATGTAGACCGAGAACTTCCGCGCCTTCGGCTCCCAGGAGTCGAAGTCCAGCTCCCACGCCTTGCGGGGGTCGAACTCCATCCTCTCCCCATAGATGTCCACAAGCGGGATGACGATCTCGTGCCAGTTGCCGTCGGCGGCGTCGGGGCAGTAGTTGAAGACCGAGGCGTCCCTGGTCGTCTTGCGGTTGGTCGAGTTGTTGAGCTTGATGGAGAAGCCGCCGGGCTTCTCGCCGACGACCTTCATCCAGAACGAGACGTTGCGGAAGCTCGTGATGTCGGTGCCGGAGTTCTCGGGATACCAGCCGTGCCAGTTCCACCCCCCGCCCACCCAGCCGGCGCCGTCGGCGTGGAACTCGATGGCCACCTTGCCGCTCTTGGCCTCGTCAGTCTGCGGCTTGACGTAGACGAGCGGGGTCTGGGGCGCGGCCCAGCCCAGGCCGTGGGCGAACCTATCGCCGTCCCACACGACCTTCTTCTCCGTGAGACTGGCGACCTTGAGGTGGACGACGAGGGAGCTGAGGCGGCCCTGGTCGTCCTCGGCGATGAGGCCGAGGGCCTTGGGGCCGGCGGGCACGCCCTTGGCGAGGTGGAAGGAGGCGCCGTAGACGCGGTCGCCGGCCGGTCCGTCGTTGTGAGCCCCGTCGTCGAGGAGCTCGGCGTCGCCGCCGCCGATGGCGCTCAGGTCGGCATAGACGCGCTTGAGGTTGCCGAACTTCGCGGCGGCAGTGACCTGGATGGCGACCGTCGCCTTCGTGTCGCCTTCGAGGATGGCGGGGGGCGAGAGGCGTTCGCCGCCGAGGATGGGGCCGCCCTTGGTCCACATCAGCCGCCCGCGATAGAGGCCGGCCTTGCCGAGGCCGAGGAAGCCAGTTGTGGGCGGCGTGTCCTCACGCCGCGTGTCGCGGGACGGGGACGTCCCGCCCACAGCCGCCCAGGCCGTGGCGAAGCGGACGTGGGCGAAAGGGTCAACCTTGTTCTCGATGACCACCAGGCTGCGGCGCGCCTCGGGGATGAGGTTGAGCAGGGCACAGGTTACGTCCTGCCACGAGTTCCCGAAGTCGCTGCTGAGCATCACCGTCATCAGGCGGGCCTCGCGGCCATAGAGGGGCTCGCGGTCCTCGCGGACCAGCAACTGGCCGAGCGTACCGATGACGCGCGCGTGCCGCTCCATCGTGTAGGCCCAGGTCCTTCCGCCATCGGTGCTCTTGTTCGTGCCGTGGTGGACGGAGGAGAAGAGGTACTCACCCGTCTGAATGACGGGGAGGGGGCCGGGGAAGATGCCGACGTAGCCCGTGGCCTTCGCCCAGGTCTGGCCGCTGTCGTCGGTCGTGAACGCCGCGCCGTCCTTGCGCGAGGCGAGGAGCCAGCGGGTGTCGGAGACGAAGAAGGGGAGCTGGGCGTTGACCTCGGCGCCGATGGCCTTCGCCGCCCAGGTGCTGCCACCGTCGGCGCTCACCGACACGGCCTTGCCCGCCCGATGGCCGACGAGGACGAGCTTGGGGTCCTTTTCGTAGACCGTGATCCATTCGACATCGTCGGAAGCCATGCCCTTGGCGGCGTCGCCGCACTTCGTCCAGGCCTTGCCGCCGTCGGTGCTCCGCCACAGCCCCGACTTCGGCGTGGCCGAGGCCGCGAAGGCCGCCTTGCCGTCGGGCGTCGCCGCGATGGCGAACGGCTCCTTCAGGCATGCCGCATCGCCCTCGACCGCCGTCCACGAGTCGCCCTTGTCCGTGGACCTGAACAGCCCGCCGCCGTCCACGATGGCGAGGAGGAGTGGGGCACTGGTTGTGGGCGGCGTGTCCCCACGCCGCGAATCGCGGGACGGGGACGTCCCGCCCACAATGCCGCCGGCGGCCAGCTCGCGGACACCACCCTTCTCGCCGAGCGGGAGCCCCTTGCCTGCGTCCTCCCACTTCATGAACGCCGCGCCACTCGCCGCCTCCGCCGCGACGATGCCCGCGGCGACCGCCCACCAAAGGCCCGACGATGCCCGATTGGCCATTCTCATCACCTCTCGTGTCAGTGGCCTACGGTCCCGCTCGCCCAGCGTCGCATGCCGCCCCAAGATGATCAGCCCTCTGCCGTCCCAGCGCTCCCGCGCGGCGACGATGGACTGTGCCGGCCCAGATCTGGGGCGCCTACTTCTCCGGCTTGGGCGGGGAGGGCTTGTCGCCCTCCTTGAGGGGGCGAAGCTCGAGCCTCTTGATGCGAATCTCCATGCCCTTGAAGGCGCCGCCGTGGACCTGGACGCCGATGCGGCCCTTGGCGGAGCGGGTGTCGTGGACCTCGCCTAGCTGCTTGCCGTTCAGCCAGAAGATGATGTGGTCGCCGTTGGCGTAGACCTGGCCCTCGTTCCAGCCGTCCTTGTTCTCGAGGCTCTCGTCGAGGTTGACGAACGCGAAGGTGCTCTTGGTGCCGGGGTAGAAGGCGCCGCTGAAGGTCTTGGGGCTGGTCCACTTCAGGATGTCGAACTGGTAGCTGTTGCGGAACCAGATGCCGCTGTTGGCGGGCCACTTGACCTTGTAGGTGAAGCGCAGCTCGAAGTTGTCGAAGGCCGCCGTTGTGAAGAGGTCGGCGCCCTTCCCGTCATCCTGCGTGCCCACGAGGCAGCCGTCCTCGACCTTGAACTTCGTGGGGTCGGCCTTGCCCCAGCCCTCGAGGTCCTTGCCATTGAACAGCGGCTTCCACTCCTCGCCCGCGATGGCCACTCCGAGCAGCACGACCCAACCGAAGACAAGCGCCTTCATCCTCTTGCTCCTTTCCTGCCTCCCGATGCGGACATTGTAGGCGGCGCCCCACGCCCCGTCAAGCGCGTCCGACAGCGTTATGCGCAGGCGATTCAAGGGACCACAGGGACCACAGGGACCAAAGGGACGCCCAAGCCGCGGGTATCCCTGGTCCTCTTGGTCCCTGTGGTCCCTGTGGTCCCTGTGGTCCCTTTCTTCGCCCCCGCTTGACCCGCTCCGCCGCGATCATGATAATGGGGGCCGTTCGGGCATTCCTCTTTCGCCCTCGGCAAGAAGGACAAGCCGCTCCACGATGCCGCGGCCGCCGTCGAGCCCGTGAAGCACGCGATCAAGATCGAATAGCTCTTTTCGCACGATCGGTCCGATCCGTCCGATCGGTCGGATCGGTCCGATCTGTCCGATCCCTCAATTGAGGAGCATGCTTCAATGCCCCCACTTCGCTTCGAAAAGGTCTTTGTCTCCGACGAGCGCTACGAAGCGGCCGGGGTGTTCGACGTGAACAACGACGGCCACCTCGACATCGTGAGCGGCGCCTACTGGTATCCAGGGCCACGCTTCGACCGCAAGTGCAAGATCGGCCCCATCATGGCCGCAGGCGAGTACTTCGACGACTTCTCCACCCTGCCCCTCGACGTGAACGGCGACGGCTGGACCGACCTCGTGACCGGCGGCTGGTTCGGCCAGTGCCTCGTCTGGAAGGAGAACCCCAAGGGCGACCCCACAAAGCCCTGGGAAGTCCACAAGATCGCCGACACGGGGAACGTCGAGACCACCCGCGCGTGGGACATTGACCGCTGCGGCACGCCCGAGATAGTGCCCAACACGCCCGGCGCCCCGCAAAAGGTCTTCAAGCTCATCACCGACGCCAACGGCCTGGGCACCGGCGCCTTCAAGGAGCACGTCATCTACGCCCCAGAAAAGGGCGGCACGGGCCACGGCTTCGGCTGCGGCGACGTCAATGGGGACGGGCGCCCCGACATCGTGCTCGCCAACGGCTGGCTCAAGCAGCCCGCAAGGCCCCTCGAGCAGCCCTGGACCTTTCACCCCGAGTTCAGCCTCGGGGGGGCGAGCTGCCCGGTCCTCGTCGTGGACGCCAACGGCGACGGGCTGGCCGACCTCATCGTCGGCCAGGCACACGGCTACGGCCTCGACTGGTTCGAGCAGCGCATCGAGGGCGGCAAGCGCCTCTGGATCAAGCACCCGATTGACCCCTTCAACAGCCAGTACCACGATATGGTCTGGGCGGACATAGACGGCGACGGCAAGCCCGAGCTCATCACGGGCAAGCGCTATCGCGCCCACTGCGGCCACGACCCGGGCGAATACGACCCCTACGGCCTCTACTACTTCAAGTGGACCGGCGAGGGCTTCGCCAAGCAGGTCATTGACTACGGCCCCCTCCGCCAGACCACCGGCTGCGGAATCGGCTTCGTCGTCGTGGACATTGACCGCAGCGGGGACGGGCTTCTCGACATCGTGGCCCCGGGCAAGGACGGCCTCTTCCTCTTCCGCAACCTCGGCTTCGCCCAAAACATGGGCGACTGAGCAACAGCATTCGTGGGGGAACCTTCTTGCAAGAAGGTTCCCCCACGCCCCTTCCAAGAACTCTCACATTTCTGCTATAATCCCGTTTGCCTTTCTTTCGCGTCCTTTCGCGTGTTTCGCGGGGGTCTCTTCATGGGCTTCGAAGGCCGTTGTCGCGTCACCGGCATTGGCAGCCTCGCCACTTCGAGCGTGGAGGAGGCGCTGGACTTCGCCTTCGAGTTCGCGCCTGACTTGCCCTACCTGCCCCAACTCCCCCGCCTCTCGCCCAACGAGGGGATGAACGAGCAGATGTACGAGGGCCTGCCCGGCCTCGGCCGCCGCGACGGCAAGTGGCTCATCGTGCAGGATGACGCCTTCTTCGAGGCCGTGGCGGCGCTCTTCGAACGCTTCGAGAACCCCGACGACGAGGCTGGCCGCATGTCTCCTCGCGTGAGCGCCGCACTCGCAGGCTTCCTCCAGCGCGTCAAGGCCAGCGGTGTGGCAGAAGCCAAAGCCCAGGTGTCCGGCCCAGTCACCGTCGGCATGAGCCTCCTCGACGAGGAGGGCACCCCCATCCTCTACAACGACGTGCTCCGCGACGTGCTTGTGAAGCACCTGTCGCTGAAGGTCCGCTGGCTCGCCCGCCAGATTCAGGCGGCGGGGGCGCGGCCCGTCATCTTCGTGGACGAGCCGTTCCTCACCTCCTTCGGCACGCCGTTCTTTGGCTGGACGCGTCCCGAGCAGCCGCGAGAGGTCATCGAGCAGGTCTACGCCGCTGCGCCCGTTAAGGGCACCCACTGCTGCGCGAACACGGACTGGACGATCTTCCTCCAGAGCAGCGTGGACATCGTGTCGTTCGACGCCTTCGGCTACGCCACCGCATTCCTCACCTATCGGGCGGAGCTGGTCGAGTTCATCCGTCGCGGCGGCAACATCGCCTGGGGCATCGTGCCGACCGACCCCGAGGCATTGGCCGCCACGAGCGCGGCGGAGCTGGTCGCCAGGCTCCGGGAGCAACTCGCCAAGCTCGCCTCCTGGGGCCTCGACCGCGGGGCCATCCTGCGCCAAAGCCTCCTCACCCCCTCCTGTGGCCTCGGCTCCCGCCCACCCGAGACCGCACGGCCGGCGTTTGAGATTGCCAGGGTGGTCTCGGAGGCCCTCCGCGGCGGCGGGCCTTGATGCGGCTTGGCGCCTGCCCGCGCCAGAATCGCCCCCTGCGGGGGCTCTATGGTGCGGGCGGCACCCGTTTTCCCAGGGTTCCCTGCGGTCACCCTGGGCTACGGCCCGGTCGCCCCTGGCGGGGCTGCGGCCGGGCCACCAGGCATCTGGGCCAGCCCGCAAAGCGGGCGACCGGGCCGTAGCCCAGGGCGTGAGCCCTGGGACCTCGGCGGGGCAAGGGGCAAGAGCCCAGCAGCGGGGCGGTTCTTCGCAGCCCCGTCAGGGGCGACCGGGCCGTAGCCCAGGGCGCAAGCCCTGGGGAACGCGCGACACACAGGCGAGAGCCCCGCAACGGGGCGATTCATGGGTGTGAACAATGGGCCGCCGCGTGGACAACACCGCCGCGAACACTACCCCACCCTTCCCTGGCCTCGTCGCCGTCTTCGAGGGCTGCCGTGCCATTCTCAAAGAAGCGCTTCTGCCAGCGGTAGAAGACCGTTGGCCTCAGCTGGAACTGGTCGCAGAGGTCTGAGACGGGCACCTTCTCAAGCAAATGCCGCCTGAGAATGGCCAGTTTCTCGTGGGCGGCGAATCTGGGGCGTTCCCTGGGCATGAGCAACTCCTGCGTCGGGGCTACTCACTTATCCCCGAGGGGCAGTTGTCCAGTTCCGTCTGAGGCATGACAGGCCATTTTCTGCTAAAGTTTTCGCACAATCGCCCGACTGTACTAATTAGGGGAGACTCCGGACTAAGGAGAGCGAGTGGCAAGCCCGACTACCCTGGCGTACGGCTATGCGCAAACGGTCCATACCACTTTGGGGCCGGCGAACCTCAGCGAAGCCCCTCTTGCCAAGCCACTGGGCTATATCGTCTGCGGAGATGTACTTCATGTTCTCGCCAGGGTGCCGCTCGGATCTGTGCATGTGATCATCACCTCCCCCCCCTATAATCTCGAAAAGCCATACTCCCAGCATGACGATGGCCTGGAGGACCGCGAGTATCTGGCCTGGATGAAGCAGGTGTGGGGCGCCTGCAAGAGGGTGCTGGTGCCCGGCGGACGCATCTGCGTGAATATCGGCGAGAATAAGCGCCAATACATCTCCAACCCCCACTACAGCGCGTTCATCCAGCAACTTGTCGAACTGCGGATGCTGTATCGCGGGACGATTATCTGGAACAAGCACTCGGCGGCGAAGCACTGCGCCTGGGGGTCGTGGAAAAGCCCCTCTAACCCCCACCTCGTGCCACGCCACGAGTACATCATCGTGTTCTCCAAAGGCGACTGGAAGCTCGAGGGCCGCCCCGAAGACGTGGATATTACGCCGGAGGAGTTCATGGCCTGCACGCGGAGCGTGTGGGAGTTCGGGACGGAGAGCCGCACGCGCATCGGCCACCCGGCGCCGTTCCCGGAGCAGTTGCCCGAACGCCTGATCAAGTTCCTGAGCTTTCGCGGGCAGACGGTGCTCGACCCGTTCGCGGGGAGCGGGACGGTGGGGCTTGTGGCGGCGCGGCTGGGGCGCCACTTCATCCTGGGCGACAACTCCCCGCAATACTGCAAGCTTGCCCGGAAACGCATCGTCGCCGAGCTCGGCCTCCTTCACCAGCCCCGCATTATCTCAGTCGGGGAGCTCTGAGGACGGGTTCAGGGGTGGCGCGCGGCGCCCGCCGCCGCTTCGCTTCCTCTGAGCGCAACGGATGTTGCGGCGCGTCAACATGCTAAGAGACTGGGCGGAAAGGACTTAGGAGTTCTGGGGCGCGCGACGTTGCCACATTGCAACGGGGTGGGCAATCTGCCCAAGT
>VGYW01000213.1 GCA_016872875.1 Planctomycetota bacterium
TACCGCCCCGACGAGGGGAAGAAGAGCGTGGCCGAGGAGCTGAAGTCCACCGCCGAGGAGCTCAGGACCCGCACGGTTGCCCGCGTGCGGCCGCCGCGGCCCCCCCTGCCCACCCTCGCTCCCGCCGCCGGCCTCGCCGACCTGATGCACTACGCCCTCCTGAACAATCCCAAGGTCGAGGGCGCCTTCTACGACTGGAAGGCCGCGGTGGAGATGATCACCACCGAGAGGTCGCTGCCCGACCCGATGCTCCAACTCAACGCTGAGATAATGAAGGGCGTGACCGCCCTGACGCCGATGCTGATGAGCGACCCCGCGATGAACATCCCCGGCCCGGGGAAGCTGGGCTTGAAGGCCGACGCCGCCTACGAGGCCTCGATGAAGAAGCGGGCGGTTTTCGAGAACGAGATGCTCGCCACCGCACTCGCCGTCAAGAGGGCCTACTACCAGCTCTGGACCGTCCGCGAGCAGACCCGCTGGACCCAGGAGGCCCTGGCGGTGGTGGAGGAGGTGGAGAAGCTGGCGCGCGAGCGCCTGGCCGTGGGCAAGGTCACTCAGCAGGACGTCCTGCGCGCGCAGATGGAGCGCGACCGGCTGCGGACGCAGATAGCGAACCTCGAGGACTCGCGCAAGCCGATCGTCGCCCGCCTGCGCCTCGCGTTGGGGCTTGGGCCGCAGGAGGCCCTGCCCGACCTCGTCCCCCAGCTCACCCCCACGCCACCCGACTTCACCGAGCAGTCGCTCCTCGACGTGGCCTTCAGCCGCAACCCGCGCCTGAAGGAGACGCGGGCCGAGGTCCTCCAGGCCATCGCGCTCTTCCATCTGGCGCACAAGGCCTACGTGCCCGACTACAGCCTGGCCTTCGGCGTCAGGGGCGAGCGCGGCTCGATGGCCGGCCCGACCGCCTGGATGCCCTCGGTGGGCATCACGCTGCCCATCTGGCGCGACAAGATCGCCGCCGAGGTCGCACGCAGCCGGGCCGAGCTGGGCGCCATGCGCGCCAAGCTCTCCAACGAGGAGCTCGAGCTGGCCATGCGCTTCGCCGAGGCCGCATACATGTGGCGCGAGGCCGACCGCAACGTGGCGCTCTACGGCGAGCGCCTGCTGCCCAAGGCCCAGGCCTCCCTCAAGACCGCGCAGGCCGGCTACGTCACAGCGGTGTCCGACTTCCTCGACCTCCTCGAGGCCGAGCGCACGCTGCTGGACGTCAGGCTGGAACATGCCACCGCGATGGGCCAGCGCGAGATCGTGCTGGCCGAAATCTCCCTCGTCATCCTGGGCCGCTGGCCAGAGGGCGTGCCCCCCATACTCGGCCCAGAGCCCGTGCCTGCCGCTGCGAAAGGAACCAACCCGTGAGCGAGCCCATCCCAGCGAACAGCGGGCCGGAGCCGCCGGAGCCAGAGGGCCGGGCCGAAACCATCTGGCTGCGCTTCTGGCAGAAGTATCGCGCAGCGTGCGTGGCCGCAGCGGTCATCCTGGCCTTCGTGCTGGGCTACTGGCTGGCGGCGCGCCGTGCCGCGCCCCCCGCGCCCGCCGCAAAGGCCGAGCAGCCGGGCGCCGACCGCATCCTCTACTGGTCCTGCTCGATGCACCCGCAGATCAAGATGCCCGACAACAAGAGCAAGTGCCCCATCTGCTTCATGGACCTGACGGCGGTGCGTGAGGCCGGCGGCGGCGGGGGGGACGCCCCGCGCCTCGTCCTGTCCAAGGCCGCACGCGAGCGCGCGGAAATCCAGACCAGCCCGGTCGAGTACCGCCCGCTCGCCGTCACCGTCCGAATGGTCGGAAAGATCGAGTACGACGAGACCCGTCTCGCCCACATCTCGGCCTGGGTGGGCGGGCGCATAGACAGGCTGTTCGTGGACTACGCGGGCATCCGCGTGCGCAAGGGCGACCACCTGGCGGAGATATACAGCCCCGACCTCCGCACGGTCGAGGAGGAGTACCTGATAGCCCTGCGGCGCGCGCAGGCCGCAAAGAAGGGCAGCGACGCCGACGAGACTGCATCCGCCGAGGCCATCAGGAGCGCCGCACGCAAGAAGCTCGAGCTCTGGGGCGTCCTGCCCGCCCAGATCGAGGAGCTCGAACGCACCGGCCGCACGAGCGACCGCATGACCATCTACAGCCCCATCGGCGGCACCGTCATCGAGCGCGAGGCATTTGTGGGCAAGTACGTCATGATGGGCGAGCGCCTTTTCACCATCGCCGGCCTCGACGTCGTGTGGGCCATGCTCGACGCCTACGAGATTGACCTCAAGTGGATTCACTACGGGGAGGCCGTGGAGTTCGAGACCGACGCCTACCCTGGCCAGCTCTTCAAGGGGCGCATCGCCTTCGTCTCCCCCATCCTCAACGAGATGACCCGCACGGTGAAGGTGCGGGTGAACGTGCCGAACCCCGACGGGCGGCTCAGGCCAGGGATGTACGTGCGCGCCAAGCTCGACGTCACCCTCGACGAGGCCGGCCGCGTCAGGAACAACGCTGTCGCCGGCAAGTGGATGTGCCCGATGCACCCGGAGATAATCAAGGACAAGCCGGACAAGTGCGACAACTGCGGGATGGACCTCGAGGAGACGGAGAAGCTGGGCTTCAGCCGGCTCGACGTGCCGGCCAAGCGGGTGCTGAGCATCCCCGCCACCGCGCCGCTCCTCACCGGCAAGCGGGCCGTCGTCTACGTCGAGGAGCGCAAGGGCGACGAGGTTGCCTATGTCGGCCGCGAGGTCGAGCTCGGCGACCGCGCCGGCGAATACTACATCGTCAACTCCGGCCTCGCCGAGGGCGAGCGAGTCGTCACCAAGGGCAACTTCAAGATCGACTCGGCGCTCCAGATCATGGCTAAGCCCTCCATGATGAAGCCACAAGAGGGAGAAGGGACGAGGGGCGAGGGGCGAGGGGAAGAGCCGGCGCAGAAGTTCCCGCCGGTGGCCGACGTGCAGCCGGCGCTCGACGCCTACCTGGCGCTGGTGGACGCCTTGGCGGCCGACGATGCCTCAAAGGGCGGGGTCGCCATCGCCGCGCTCAAGGCCACGCTCGACAAGGCCGAGGGCAAGGGCCTCGAAGGCCACGCCCAACACCAGTTCAAGGACCTCTTGGCCGCCCTCAAGAAGGCGGCCGCGGGCGACCCGCCGAAGGGTATTGCCGAGCAGCGGGACCTCCTGGGCGGCCTCACCAAGCCCTTGACAGATTACCTCCGGGCGTTCAACCACGGCCTCAGCTTCCCGCTCGCCGAGGCATACTGCTCGATGGCCTTCAAGAATAGGGGCGGCACCTGGTTCCAGAAGGGCGCCGAGGTCCGCAACCCCTACTTCGGCGCCGCCATGCTCAAGTGCGGCGAAGTCAAGCGCGAGCTCAAGCCAGGGACGAGGGACGAGGGACGAGGGGCGAGGGAGGAGGGACGAGGGACGAGGGGCGAGGTGGAAGACCAGAAAAGGAAGGAGGCGCAACCATGAGCCAGCGGTCTCTGGAAGAGTTCGGCGCGTATAGGGAAGCTCTGGAACTGTTCGACCTAGTGGTAGAAGACATGGGCACTATGGCGCGGGACCCGCGCGCGTGGAAGCCCATCTCGCAACAGGTGGCGAGCGCCGACTCGGTTTGCTCGAACATGGAGGAGGGCCACGGGCGGGGGACCACTAGAGACTACACGCACTTCCTGACGATTTCGCGGGGTTCGGCTCGGGAGACCCGCGGGCGATACCTGCGCCTGAAGCACTGGCTTCCGGGTTCCGTCATACAAGAGCGGGTAGCGCTGTGCGACGAGATCCTCGGCATTCTCACGTCCAGCATTTCCAGCCTGCGGCGTCGGGGGGTTCCCAGGTGAATGATTCAGGCTCACAACACCCTGCTCCGCGGGGCGACGATGGCCAGCCATGCCAGGGCTCTTCGCCCCTCGCCCCTTCTCCCTCCTCCCCCGTCCCTCAGTCCTCTTCCCTCGCCCCTCGCCCCTCGTCCCTCGTCCCCCCCGCACGCCCCGAGATTCGGGGCCTCATCAACAAGACGATCCGCTTCTGCCTCGAGAACAAGCTCGTCGTATTCCTCGTCCTGGTGGGGATGGTGGGCGCGGGCATGTACTTCATGCCCTTCGAGTCCCCCATCAAGGGCTTCCCGCGGGACCCGATTCCCGTTGACGCGATCCCGGACATCGGGGAGAACCAGCAGATCGTGTTCACCGAGTGGCCAGGCCGCTCGCCGCAGGACGTCGAGGACCAGGTGACGTATCCCCTCACCATCACCCTCCAGGGCATCCCCGGGGTGAAGACCATCCGCAGCTACTCGATGTTCGGCTTCTCCACGGTCTTCGTGATCTTCCGGGACGACAAGGACTTCTACTGGTGCCGGTCGCGGCTGCTCGAGCGGCTCAACATCGCCCAGCAGCGGCTGCCCGCCGGCGTGATGCCGGCCCTCGGCCCCGACGCCACCGCCCTGGGCCAGATTTTCTGGTACACACTCGAGGGCAAGGGCTTCGACCTCCAGGAACTCCGCTCGATTCAGGACTGGAACGTCCGCTACTCCCTCCAGTCGGTCGAGGGCGTCAGCGAGGTCGCTAGCGTCGGCGGCTACGTGCGGGAGTACCAGATTGACGTGAATCCCGACTCCATGCGCGCGCACGGGGTGATGCTGCCCGATATCTTCATGGCGGTGCAGCGGAGCAACATTGACGTCGGGGCCGAAACCGTCGAGTTCAACGGCGTCGAGTACATCGTCAGGGGCAAGGGCTTCATCAAGAAGCTCTCCGACGTCGAGAACACCCTGGTGAAGACGACCAACGGGGTGCCGATCTACGTGAGGAACGTCGCCACGGTGCGGCTCGGGCCGGCGCTCCGCCGAGGCATCCTGGACAAGGAGGGCGCCGAGGTCACCGGCGGCGTCATCGTCGTCCGCTACGGCGAGAACCCCCTCGCCGTCATCGGCGCCGTGAAGAAGAAGATCGAGGAAATCCAGCCCAGCCTGCCGAACAAGACCCTCCCCGACGGCACGGTGTCCCAGGTGAAGATCGTGCCCTTCTACGACCGCACCGGCCTCATCCACGAGACCCTCGACACGCTGAAGGACGCGCTGATCGAGGAGACGCTGATCACCTGCTTCGTGGTCTTCATCCTGCTCGCGCACTTCAGGTCCAACCTGCTCATCTCGGCCAACCTGCCCCTCGCCGTCCTCATGTCCTTCATCCTGATGAAGATTTTCCAGGTGGACTCGAACGTCATGAGCCTGGGCGGTGTGGCGATAGCGATCGGGACGATGGTGGACATGGGGATCATCCTGTGCGAGAACATGGTGCGGCACTTCGACGAGGCGAGCCCCGACGAGGACGCCCTCGAGGTCGTCTACCGCGCCGCCAGCGAGGTCGGCTCCGCCGTCGTCACCGCCATCGCCACCACCATTGTCTCCTTCATCCCCATCTTCTTCCTCATCGGCCCCGAGGGGAAGCTCTTCAAGCCGCTGGCCTACACCAAGACCTTCGCCATGTTCAGCTCGATCTTCATCGCGCTCACGTTGCTGCCCGCCTTCGCACACGTCCTTTTCACGCGGCGCCGCATCCCGGTGCGCGTCAGCGGCATAGCCTACGGCGCGCTCGCCCTCATCGGCCTCGCCGCCGCCGTCCTCTGGTCGTTCTGGGCGGGCGTGCCGCTCATCCTCGGCGGGGCCTATCTCCTGGCCGAGCCGAAGCTGCCCCCCCGCCTCCGCAAGGCGATGCCCTACGTGACCTCCGGCATCGCCGCCCTCGTCATCCTCGTTCTCCTCACCATGCACTGGATGCCGCTCGGCCTCGGCAAGGGCCTCACCCGAAACCTCGTCTTCGTCTTCAGCATCAACATCGTCTGGTGCTCCCTGCGGCTCCTGGTCATCACGTTCTACCCCCAGATTCTCGCGGCGCTCCTGCGCCACAAGCTGGCCTTCATGAGCCTCCCCATCGCCATGGTGTTCTTCGGCCTGTGCGTCTGGCAGGGGTTCAGTTGGACGTTCGGCTGGATTCCCAACGCCCTGGCAAAGGTCGGCGTGCCGCAGGAGTGGGTGCGCGGCAGCCGGCTCTGGGTCCGGGGCGTCCACGCGTTCCCCGGCCTCGGCCGCGAGTTCATGCCCTCGCTCGACGAGGGCTCCTACCTCTTCATGCCCACCACCATGCCCCACGGCTCGATCGCCCAGGCGCTCGACATCCTTCAGAAGCAGGACAAGGCGATCCGCGCCATCCCAGAGGTCGAGAGCGTCGTCGGCAAGATAGGGCGCGCCGAGACCGCCATTGACCCCGCTCCCATCTCGATGGTCGAAACCGTCATCGCCTACAAGCCGGAGTACGGCCCGCCCGACCCCGTGACGGGTGAGCGCCCGCGGCTCTGGCGCGACCACATCCGCACCGCCGACGACATCTGGAACGAGATCCTCAAGGCGGGCGACGTGCCCGGCAGCACCTCGGCGCCCAAGCTCATGCCCATCGCCGCGCGCATCGTCATGCTCCAGTCGGGCATGCGCGCGCCTATGGGCATCAAGGTCCTCGGCACCCAGCAGGCCACCCTGGCCGACATCGAGAAGGCAGGCTACGAGATCGCGCGCTTCCTCGAGGAAGTCCCTACTGTGCGGCCCGACACTGTCAACCCCGACCGCGGGGTGCGCAAGCCGTACCTCGAGATAGACCTCGACCGCGAGAAGCTGGCACGCTACAAGGTGAACATCCGGGACGCCCAGGACATCATCGAGGTCGCCATCGGCGGCATGACCGCCACCACCACGGTCGAAGGGCGCGAGCGATACCCCATCAGAGTCCGATACCAGCGCGAGCTACGCGACTCCTACGAGGCTATGGGACGCATCCTCGTCCCATCCTCCGAAGGTGTCCAGATCCCCCTCGAACAGCTCGCCACGATCCAGTACGTGGTCGGCCCACAGGAGATCAAGAGCGAGAACACCCAGTTGGTCTCCTACGTCCTCTTCGACAAGCGCCCCGGCCACGCGGAGGTGGACGTGGTGGAGGAGGCGGAGCGCTTCCTGAAGGCCAAGATAGACAGCGGCGAGCTCAAGCTGCCCCGAGGCGTCTACTACAAGTTTGCCGGCAGCTACGAGAACCAGCTCAACTTCATGAAGCGCCTCGTGCTCCTCCTTCCCGCCAGCCTCTTCATCATCTTCCTCATCCTCTACTTCGAGTTCCGCTCCACCCCGATGACCTTCATGGTCTTCTGGCAGATCGCAGTGCTGGCTTCGGGCGGCTTCATGGGCATCTGGCTCGTCGCACAGCCCTGGTTCCTCAACTTCGAGATTTACGAGGGCCTCAACATCCGCGACATCTTCCACTTCCGCGAATACAACCTCAGCGTCGCCGTCTGGGTCGGCTTCATCGCCCTCTTCGGCCTCGCCACCGACGACGCGGTGGTCTACGCCACCTACCTCAACCAGGTCTTCGCCACCCAGCGCTGCACCTCCGTCGCCGACATCCGCCGCATGGTCGTCGAGGGCGCCAGGAAACGCGTCCGTCCCTGCTTCATGACCACCGCCACCACCGTCCTCGGCCTCCTCCCCGTCCTCACCTCCAGCGGCAAGGGCGCCGACGTCATGATCCCCATGGCGCTCCCACTCGTCGGCGGCATGACGATGGAGCTCATGTCCTCATTCATCACACCAGTCAACTACTGCTGGCTCAAGGAGTTCCTCTGGAAGCGCGGCTGGACGAAGGGGCACTTCGTCCTCGACAGACCCGGCCCCTCCGCCTGAGGGGGCGCCAGCCCCCGGCTAGGGGCCACGAGCTGAGGAGAACGTGCGATGGAGATGAGAAGGCTTGTTGCCGCCGCAGCCCTGGCCCTCTGGGCCGCGGCCGCCCTGGCCGGTGAACACCACGGCCACGAAGTCGTCAAGGAGCGCAAGGACGCCACCGCGGCCAAGCCGCAGACCAACTGCCCCGTGATGGGCGGCAAGATCAACCGCGGCATCTTCGCCGACCACGAGGGCAAGCGCGTCTACTTCTGCTGCGACGGCTGCCCCGCCGCCTTCAAGAAGGACCCCGAGAAGTACATCAAGAAGCTCGAGAGCGATGGGGTCACACTGGCCAAGCTCCAGACCAACTGCCCAATCGAGGGCGATAAGATCGACCGGAAAGTCTTCGCCGACCACCACGGCAAACGCGTCTACTTCTGCTGCGCGGGCTGCCCGGCCAGGTTCAGGGAGGACCCCGCAAAGTATATCAAGATGCTCGAGTCGAAGGGCATCGCCCTCGAGGCCCCGCCTCACACCAAGCCCCTCCACAAGGCCAAAGACCACCCTCACTGAGCAGTGTATCGTCCTCGTCCCTCGTCCTCGTCCTTCGTCCTCGATCTTCCCCCTCAAGTGTGAGAAGCGTCGAGGACGAGGACGAGGGTGGGTGGGCGGATGGCTTCACGGGATCTGCTGGGTCTGGACGGCGGTCTGCTTGGGCGCGGGGGTGGGGGCTGCCTCGGCGGGCTTGCTGCTCTTCGTCAGCGCGTTCCACGCCGCGTGCATCGGGCAGTATTGCATCAGACTACACCCGCCCACCGCGACCACCAGAGCGATGGCCACCACAAGAAACCCCAGACTTCGCTTCATCATCCAACTCCTTGAGGCTCACGCCTCGGCTTGCACACTGTTACACTAACGGGACGAAGAACACGCCACCGGCCCGTTGAGAACGCGAAAGGTGTCGGCCTGGCTCACCTCCTGGGGAAACGGGGATTGGGGATGGGGACGGGGATCATGCCTGCTCGCCAGACATAAGACGGGCGACGGGCAGGGGGCGTTACGCGGGGACATCATCTGTCAGCAAGGCGCGGGGCAGGTGGCCATCTTGGTGGCCGTCTTGAGCATCGCCGCGGGCGGGCGGGAATCAGAACTGGAAATCGGCCTTCTCGAGGATCTCGCGGACCCGCTGGAGGAAGCGAACCGCCGTTGCGCCGTCCACGATGCGGTGGTCGTAGGAAAGCGATGCGAACATCCGCTTGCGGATGGCGATGCCGTTGTTGATGACGGCGGGGACCTCGGCGATGCGCCCCGTGGCGAGGATGGCCGCCTGCGGCTGATGGATGATGGGGGTGGAGAGCACGGCGCCGAAGACGCCGGGGTTGGTGATGGTGAACGTGCCGCCCGCGAGGTCGGCCGGGGCGATCTTGCCCGCCCGCGTCTTCGCCGCGAGCGTCTGAGCCGCACGAGCCAGCTCCACGAGCGACAGGCGGTCGGCGTCCTTGATGACGGGCACGACCAGCCCCTCCTCCACGGCGACGGCCACGCCGAGGTGGATGCGGTACTTCAGGAGGATGCCCTTGTCGGTCCACTCGGAGTTCAGTTCGGGATGGTCCTTCAGTGCGCGGGCGACGGCGCTGAGGACGAATGGGGTGAATGTGAGCTTGACGCCTTGCTCCTCGAGGGCGCCCCGCCACTGGTCCTTGAGCGCGGCCACGGCGGTCATATCAACCTCGGCCACGGTGGTGACGTGTGGGGCGACGCTCTTGCTGCGCACCATGTGCTCGGCGATGGCGCGGCGCATGGGCGACAGGGGCACGAGCTCCTCGTCCACGTCGGGCCGGCGCGGTCCGCGCGCCGGGGCCGGAGGTGGTGGGTGTTGGGTGTCAGGTGTTGGGGGTTGCGCGGCGGGAGCGAGTGCGCGCTCGATGTCTTCGCGGGTGATGCGGCCGAGGCGGCCGGTGCCTTCGACCGCTCGGAGGTCCACGCCTGACTCGCGGGCGAAGCGGCGGACGGCAGGCGAAGCGTAGACGCCCAGCGCCTCGGTGCTCAGTGCCTCCGGGGCAGCGGTCAGGGGAGCAGGGGGCGAGGGGCGGGCACCCTCACCCCTGTCCCTCTCCCCAGGGGAGAGGGGGGGAGGGGGCGAGGGGGGAGGCGGCACAGGCTTGGGTTGAGCGGGAGCCTTCTTCGGCTCTTCACTCCGCACTCCGAACTCCGCACTCGGCATTCCCTCGCCCCTGGCGCCCACGACGGCGATCCGTTGGCCGACCTCCACTGTCTCGCCCTCCCGCGCCAGGGCATTGAGGAGGACGCCGGCCGAGGGCGAGGGGACCTCGACGTTTATCTTGTCGGTCTCGATCTCGACGAGCGGCTCGTCGGCCTCGACGGGGTCGCCTGGGTGCTTGAGCCACGAGAGGATTTTCCCCTCGGCCACCGATTCGCCCATGTGCGGCATCACGACGTCTGTGGGCATGGGAGGGCTCCGTCAGGTGTCCAGGCGAAGGGCCTTGCGAACGGCGGCGGCGATCTTCGCGGGGTTCGGCAGGTGGGCCTCTTCGAGGGCGGGGGCGAAGGGGATGGGCGTGTCTTGGCTCCCAACCCGCACGATTGGCCCGTCGAGGGAGTCAATCGCCTCCTCTGCGAGGATGGCGGCGACCTCGGCGCCGAAGCCGCAGGAGAGCCAGTCCTCGTGCGCGACGACGGCGCGGCCCGTCTTCCGCACGGTGTCGAGGACGGCCTGCCTGTCGAGCGGGACGAGGCTGCGGAGGTCGAGCACCTCGGCGCTCAGGCCGTCCTTCGCCAGCGCGTCGGCCGCGGCGAGGGCGTGGTGGACTGCTGAGCCGTAGGCGATGATGCTCGCGTCGCGTCCTTCGCGCACGAGTCGTGCCTTGCCGAGCGGCGTGGCCCAATCGCCTTCGGGCACCTCGCCCTTGATGCGGCGGTAGAGGAACTTGTTCTCGAAGTAGAGCACGGGGTCGTCGTCGCGGATGGCGGCCTTGAGGAGGCCCTTGGCATCATCGGGGAACGCTGGGGCGACGACCTTGATGCCGGGCGTGTGGCAGAACCAGCCCTCGGGGTTCTGCGAGTGGTAGGGTCCGCCGCGTACGCCGCCGCCCGAGGGCGCGCGGACGACGATGGGGCAGCTCACCCGCCCGTCGTAGCGGTAGCGGAGCGTGCCCGCCTGGTTGCAGATCTGGTCGAAGCCGCACGAGATGAAGTCGGCGAACTGCATCTCGGCGACGGGGCGAAAGCCCATGATGGCCGCGCCGATGGCCGCGCCGACGATGAGCGACTCGCTTATCGGGGTATCGAGGCAGCGGAAGAAGCCGAACCTCTCGACGAAGCCCTTTGTTACCCCAAAGGCCCCGCCGTAGGCCCCAACGTCCTCACCGAGCACGAACACCCGCTCGTCGCGCTCCATCTCCTCGCGGAGTGCGTCGGAGATCGCCTGGATGTAGGTGATTTCAGCCATCATAGCCATCCTGTGGAAAGGGACCCCAGGGACCACAGGGACCCCAGGGACCTACGGGACGCAGCCAGCGGCCACAGCCCCGCCGACCCTTAGGTCCCTGTGGTCCCTGGGGTCCCTGTTGTCCCTTTCCCGGCATCGCTCTCTCCTGGCACTCCACACTCCGCACTCACCCAAACACATTGGTCTCGGCCTCCGCCGCGGCCGGATCGGGACTCTTCTCCGCGAAGTCAACGGCGTCGGCGACGACGGACTTCGCCTGCTCGGCTACCTGCTGGCGGGTCTCATCGCCCAAGATGCGCTTCTCGCGGAGATACATCTCGTAGCGGGGGATCGGGTCGCGGCTCTTCCACTCGACGAACTCCTCGTCCGTGCGGTACATGGCGACGTCGTGCTCGGAGTGGCCGTGCCAGCGGTAGGTCATGCACTCGAGGAGCGTTGGGCCGGCGCCGGTGCGGGCGCGGTAGAGGGCCTCGCGCATCGTGTGCCAGACGGCCAACACGTCGTTGCCGTCAACCACCTTGCCCGCGAAGCCGTAGCCTGCGGCGCGGTCGGCCACGTGGTCGCAGGCCATCTGGAGGTGGAGCGGGGTGGAGTAGGCGTATTGGTTGTTCTCGCAGACGAAGATGCAGGGGAGTCGGTGGACGCCTGCGAAGTTGAGCGCCTCGTGGAAGTCGCCGCGAGCGGCGGCGCCTTCGCCGAAGTAGCTCACGGCCACGTGGGGCTGATGCCGCATCTTGAAGGCGAGGGCCGCGCCGGTCGTCACGCATATCTGCGCGCCCAGCATGCTCGTGGTGCCGAAGACGTTCAGCTCGGGCTCCCCCGCGTGCAGGGCCGAGTCCTTGCCGCCCGAGAGCCCCGTCGCCCGCCCGTAGAGCTGGGCCATGATGGCGCGCGGCGAGACGCCCTTGACCAGGAACACCCCGACGTCCCGGTGCGCGGGGGCTACAAAGTCCTCATCTTCCAGGCCGTAGCAGGTGCCGATGCAGATGGCCTCCTGGCCGATGCCGGAGAAGACGCCCGCCTGGACGCGTCCCTGTTTGTAGAGGGTGGAGACACGCTCCTCGAATGTGCGGCTGAGGACCATGTAGTAGTAGAGGTCGAGCAGTTCGCCGGGGCGGAGTTCCACGGCTCACCCCTTCTCGGAATCCGCGTCGGAGACGCGGGCTACTTCTTCATCCTCGCGGAAGACGCGGATGGTGGCGTCGCGCGGGAGCGCGAGGCCGGCGGCGACCTCGATGGCCTTGAAGATGCCAGGCGGCACGGGGCAGGCGAAGTGCGGCAGCTCGCCGCAGAGGTCCATGACCTGCGACCTCTTCGACCTGTCGGGCTTGTCGCAGGGGCCGACCTCGGCCCAGGCGTCGAGGCTGAGGGCTTCGAGGCGCCTGCGGATGCGCGACACGTCGGGGCAATTGCTCTGAACCTTCAGCCGCACGTGGCGGCGGTCGCCGCTCGTCGCCTCCACGGTTGTCTTGAACCCGCAGATGCCGGCGTAGATTTCCGCCCGGGCCATGGCTATTCTCCTCACACCCCTCGACTATGACACGCGTGAGAGATGCGTATCGGGAGGGGATGAATGGATGACTGGATGGGTGGATGGGTGTCAGACAACCATCCATTCATCCATCCATCCAATCATCCGCTTCGGTTGCGGCCAATGGCCGCGTCAATCTCACCACCTCATGCGCTTCTCAGCTTTCGGCACACGGCGTCGGCGACCTCGCTCGTCGTGGCCTTGCCGCCGAGGTCAGGGGTCCGCGACGCCGGGTCGGGGAGAATGGCGTGAACTGCGGCCTCGACGCGAGCCGCCTCGGTGGCTCGGCCTATGTGGCGGAGCATGAGCGCGGCGGTGAGGATGGCGGCGAGGGGGTTTGCGCGCCCCGTGCCCGCGATGTCGGGCGCCGAGCCGTGGACGGCCTCGAAGACGGCGCAGGCGTCGCCAACGTTCATCCCCGCCGCCAGCCCTGGCCCGCCGGCCAGGCCCGCGCAGAGGTCCGACACGATGTCGCCCACAAGGCTGTCGGTGAGCAGCACGTCGAAGCGCGACGGGTCGGTGACGAGTTGGAGGCAGGCGTTGTCGAGGATGAGCTCCTCGAAGGCAACGTCGGGCCAGTCCTTCGCGGCGTCGCGCGCGCAGGTGAGGAAGAGGCCGTCGGTGAGCTTCATGATGTTGGCCTTGTGGAGGACGGTCACTTTGCGGCGGCCCCACTGTCGGGCGAAGTCGAAGGCGAAGCGCGCGATACGGCGGCTCGCCTGCTCGGTAGTCACCTTCACTGTCTCCACGATGCCTGGCAGGAGCTCGTGCTCGATGCCGGCGTAGAGGCCCTCGGTGTTCTCGCGCACCACCACGACGTCCACGTCTGAGTAACGGCAGGGGACGCCTGGGCGGGTCTTCACCGGCCGCACGCCCGCGTAGAGGTCGAGCTTCTTGCGGAGCGCGACGTTGACGCTGCGGAATCCGCAGCCGACGGGGGTGGTCACAGGCCCCTTGAGTGCGACGCGGTTGCGCCGCACGGATTCCAGGAGCGCCTCGGGCAGGAACTCGCCGGTCTCGTTGCAGGCCTGCTGGCCGGCGGGATAGCGCTCCCACTGCACGTCGGGGCAGAGGGCCTCGACCACGCGCGCCGCCGCGCCGATGACCTCGGGGCCGATGCCGTCGCCGGGAATGAGCGTGATTGTCGTTTCGCCCACGCTGCTCCCTCTTATCTTGGTGGCACAGGCGTCCCGCCTGTGGCCCACCTCACACAGGCCAGAGGCCTGTGCCACCATTTCCCTCTTGTCTTGGTGGCACAGGCGTCCCGCCTGTGGACCGCCTCACACAGGCCAGAGGCCTGTGCCACCATTTCCCTCTTGTCTTGGTGGCACAGGCGTCCCGCCTGTGGCCCCACCCCACACAGGCCAGAGGCCTGTGCCACCATTTCCCTCTTGTCTTGGTGGCACAGGCGTCCCGCCTGTGGCCCACCTCACACAGGCCAGAGGCCTGTGCCACCATCTTCCTTCTATCTTGGTGGCACAGGCGTCCCGCCTGTGGCCCCACCCCACACAGGCCAGAGGCCTGTGCCACCATTTCCCTCTTGTCTTGGTGGCACAGGCGTCCCGCCTGTGGCCCACCTCACACAGGCCAGAGGC
>VGYW01000214.1 GCA_016872875.1 Planctomycetota bacterium
TTTCACGCCCATTGAATCGCCCCGCTTCGGGGGCTCTACGCTGGCGGGGCCTTTTCCCAGGGCTCCCTTCGGTCGCCCTGGGCTACGGCTCAAACGCCCCCATTCGGGGGCTAAACCCCAGCCCCCAGAAGATGTGGGCAAAGATGAGGGCGAAGCCCTGGGAGAGGCGGGCGGCAAGATTCAGCCCTGTAGGGGCGTACTACCCACCCTCGGCAGGACGCGGCGCCCGGAACCACATAGTACGCCCCTTCAGGGCTGACCTACCTACCGCCCCGTTCCCAGGGCTTCGCCCCTTCGCCTTCGCTCAGGGCAGGCTCTGGGCTGCCATAGGACGCCCCTGTCGGGGCTCCGGAGTAGTTCACCAGAGCTGGGGGCCACATTCTCAGGAGACGGCCTGAAGGCCGCACTACGAACGGGCTCCTGTCTTCGGCTGCTTCAAGAGTTCGCGCGCACGTGCGGCGCAGGAGCGAATGGCCTGGGCCACGGCGGCGGCAAACGTGTCGCGGTCTTCCCTACCCGGCGGGATGGGCTCGCCGATGTAGACGGCCAGCGGCGCACGGTGCAGGCAGAGCGCCCCGGGCGGCAGCAGCCGCTCAGTGCCTGCCAGCCCGACGGGGAGGATGGGCACGCGCGCCCGGCGCGCGAGGAGCGCGACGCCGCTCTGGACCTCGCGCGCGGCCCCGCCGCGTGGGAGCCCGCCCTCTGGGAAGATGCCCACGGCGCCGCCACGGGCCAACACCTCCTCTGCCGCACGCAGGGTCTCCTTGTTCGAACCCTCCTGCTTGACGACCAGGACTCCCCAGAAACGGACAAACTGGTGAAGAACTGGCACGTAGTAGAACTTGTCGGTCATCAGGTAGTTGAGGAACCTCGGGACGTAGGTTTGGAGCACTACCGGGTCGGCGAGGCTGAGGTGGTTGGCGGCGACGATGAGTCCGCCGCGTCGGGGCACGCGCTCCTCGCCGGCCGCCCGGACGCCGCCGAGCGCGGTAAGGCCCGTGCGGCACACGATGCGAATCTCGTGGTAGAGCAGCCAGCGCGTGAAGCGGTGCAGGAAACTGTGGGGAGGGGAAGTCATAGGTCGCAAGTGGCCGGTAGCAGAGCGGGCGGTGATGAATGCGAAAAGGCTGAATGGCCAAAGTATGCTCAATCGAGGGCCGCTTGTCAAGCAAGGGAATGGGCGCAGAGGAACAAAAGAGGGCCGAACCGCTGGCTGCGGGCACCTTCTCGGGCCCTTTTGCATCCGGGCCTGGTCCGGGCGATTCCAACGGCTTGGCGCGCCCTGAAGGGCTGTCACCTGTGGTCTCTCTTCCGTCCTCGGGGCTCCGACCCCCGCGTTGCCTCCCCCTCGCTCCCGGGTCGGCCCCGGCCGGCGGCCGCCGCATCCGCCCGCGCCGGAGCGTTAGCGCACGTTGCCACGCCTTGCCGCCCTAACCGATTGATAGGCAAAGCCTTATTGGTGCGAAGCACCGAAACGAGCTAGCTGCTCTTGAAGGCCCGGTAGTGATCTGGTATCATTCCGGGTCGGGACAGATTTGATCCTGGCCGCGAGGCGGGAGCGCTGAATGCGACAGGGCATTGCGGACCTCGAACGGCTGATTTCCAACCACGCGAGAACAATGGCGGACGCCATGCTAGCCGCGGCCAAGGCCGCCGGGTCCGAGGAGGACATTCGCCACGAGTGCAACAAGCTCCTTGACCAGTTCATCTCGCTCGCCGGGCTGCAGGTGAAGGGCCGCCATGAGTACGCCATCGGCGGCGGGCGTCTGGACTCGAAGTACCAGGGGGTGCTCTTGGAGTATAAGCACCCCAAAGGCCCGCAGAGGATAAGCGAGGACGCCGACTCACCTGGCGCCAGACACGTCGTTGCGCAGATCAAGCAGCGGTTCGAGGACTTGGAGCGGGACGAGGGCTATCGCCCCGAGCGGTTGCTCGGAGTCGGCTGTGATGGGGATACGATAGTTTTTGTACGATACCGTGCTCGCAAGTGGGAGATCGAGGACCCGAAGCCGGTCACGCGGCACACGGTCGAGCGGCTTCTGCGCGCCATTGTGTCGCTAGGCGCGCAGGGCCACTCGTTCACGCCAGAACGTCTGGCCGAGGATTTCGGGGCTGATAGTTCTGTGCCGGCCGCCGCCATAGCCGCACTGTATCAGACTATGAACCAGACCCGCAGTCGCAAGGCCAAGATGTTCTTCAACCAGTGGAAGCTCCTCTTCGGTGAGGTCTGCGGCTACAACATCGCTGGCGAGAACCCGAAAGTGGCGAAACTCGCCTCGCACTATCATCTCGCGGGGGGCGAGCCGGCCCCACTGCTCTTTGCCGTGCACACCTACTACGCCATCCTCATGAAGTTCCTTGCGGCTGAGATCGCCGGCTCGTTCTCGCCTCTGGGCACCTCGGTGCTCAAGAAGTGCGCAGCGGCAGCAACCAATCCACAACTCCGCCGAGAGATCGCGCAGCTAGAACAAGGTGGCATTTGGACCCAACTTGGGATCAGCAACTTCCTGGAAGGCGACCTGTTCTCGTGGTATCTCCCCGCATGGAGCGAACAGACAGCTGACGCCGTCCGCTCAATTGCGAGCGCTCTTGATGACTACGACCCGGCCACGCTCAGCGTGGAGCCAACCGAGAACCGCGACCTGTTGAAGAAGCTGTATCAGCACCTGTTCCCCAAGAGCGTACGCCACGACTTGGGTGAGTACTACACGCCCGACTGGCTCGCGGAACACGTCCTCAATGAGCTCCGTTATGACGGGGACCCGGACAAGCGCATCTTGGACCCGGCATGCGGATCCGGCACGTTTCTCGTCATGGCAATCAACCGCGTGTGGGACTGGTTTGAGCAGCACGCCCATGAATGCGGCTTCGCCGAGAAGGAGCTGGTGGCGAAGATCCAGAGCAACGTCATAGGCTTCGACCTCAACCCTCTGGCTGTCATGGCAGCCAGGACCAACTACCTCCTGGCTGTGCGGGACCTATTGCGCTTCGCCGCGAGGATCGAGATCCCGGTTTACCTCTGCGACTCTGTCATCACCCCCGCGGAACACGAGGAGACCTTGCTGGACGCCAAGGGAACACGCAAGCTTCCCACTGCCGCGGGCGAGTTCATCATTCCAGGGGAGATTGCTACTGACCGCGAGCGCGTGGCGAAGTATGCTGACACCTTGGAGTTCTGCATCAGGAACAAGCATTCCCACCTTGATTTCCTCGCTCGTTGCGAGGAACAGGGCCTCCCGATCGCGCAGGCCATGCTCCATCGGGAACTATACGAGCGGATCAGCGCTCTCCAGGCCCTGGACGAGAATGGCATTTGGGCCAGGATCATCAAGAACGCATTCGCACCCCTCTTCGTCGGTCGTGTGCACTTCATTGCGGGGAACCCTCCTTGGGTCAATTGGGAGCATCTGCCACCGCTGTACCGGGAGAAGTCAAAGCGAATATGGGCCAGGTACGGACTCCTGAACTTGAGGGGAGAAGGCCACGGCTTGGGCGGGGTTAAGAGGGATCTGGCAATGCTGTTCACGTACTCAGCACTTGACAATTACCTCGTGGACGGTGGCCGCTTGGGGTTCGTAATAACCCAGACCGTCTTCAAATCAAGAGGGGCAGGCGACGGCTTTCGGCAGTTACAGTTCACCAGAGACAAGTCGGTAGTTGTGCTCAGGCCAGTGGTGGTTCATGACATGAGCTCGTTCCAGCCGTTCGAGGGTGCAACTAACCGAACCGCTGTGCTTGTGTGCGAGCGAAGCGACGCGGACTTCGAATACCCAGTCACATACGTGGTCTGGCGGCGGAGTCGGCCCTTCACCCAGGACAGTACACTTGATGAGGTGCTTCGCGCGACCAAGCGGCAGTGGGTCGCCGCGGCTCCCATTGACAAAGACGCGATTACCTCGCCGTGGCTCACCGCTCCCCCCGGAGCGCTCGGTGGGTTGCAGAAGGCCATAGGCAAGAGCCACTACACAGCTCATGCAGGAACGTGCGGTTGGCTGAACGGGGTTTACTGGGTACGGCTCATCGGTGAGCTTTCTGACGGCAAGCTTCTCATCGAGAACCTGCATCGCGTGGGCAAAACCAAGCTCGAACAGGTCCAGCGCCCCATAGAACCAGGCTTGGTGTACCCTCTGGTTCGCGGGCGCGATGTTGGCCGGTGGTGGGCCCAACCATCGGCGCATATGATCCTGCCCCAGGATCCTTCAACGGGAGCGCCCTTATCGGAACACGCGATGAAGCGCAGATATGCGCTGACGCTCGAGTACTTGACACTCTTCGAGAAGGAACTTAGGCACCGGTCTGGGTACAGGCTATACTATAAGGCGAAGGACCCGTTCTATGCGATCTGTAACGTAGGGCCTTATACGGTTTCTCGATACAAAGTAATGTGGCCCGAGGTCGCCACAACCGTGTGCGCTGCTGTTGCGCGACCCTCCGATGCCAAGGGCGACAGGCCCTGGGTTCCAGATCACACCGTAGTTGCTGTATCCTGCGATGAAGAGAGCGAGGCGCACTTCGTGTGCGCTCTGCTGAATTCCGGTCCGGCGCAAGGGGCTATCCTGGGCTACGTTGTTCTCCATCCATCGCCCCACGTCCTCCAGTTCATCAATGTTCCGCGCTTCAACGACGCCTTGCCGTTGCACCGTACGCTCTCCGAGCTGTCGGCGAGCTGTCACGAAACAGTGGCGAGAGGCCTTTCGCCCCATGAGGTCGAGGCCGAGATCGACGAAGCTGCTGCCCAGCTTTGGGGAATTACAGCCGCGGAGCTGGATGCGATACAGGCGGCGCTGAGAGAGACTTGACTGGGCCGCGTGTCCAATCTATTCCATTCATGTTTGGGCGGAGTTCAGTATGGACCGCGCCGCGGGCGGCCCGCTCCACGCATCCCTGCTTGAGGAACGAACAGGGGAGCCGCCTGTCGCTACGGCGAGCCATACTAGAGGATCAAGTGGGCAGACGATGGCAATGATCATCTGGGGGCTATTGGCCTCCAGAAGTCTCGAAGCGGCAGGCTCTGTAAGTGGTTTTGGGGCAGGCACTTGGGTCGAGCACACTAGAAGATCAAGTGGGGTGGACTGATCCTCTAGCAGGGGTGGCCTTCAGGCGGAAGCGACCTATCCCCATTGTGTATCAACCCCAGGGAGAGGGGGAGTTGATACACAATGGGTAGAAGGGCCTGCCGGGGCGGTCTTGGGCATGTGCGCCATTGTGTATCAACCCCAGGGAGAGGGGAGTTGATACACAATGGGTAGAAGGGCCTGCCGGGGCGGTTTTGGGCCTGTGCGCCATCGTGTATCAACCCCAGAGAGAGGGGAAGTTGATACACAATGGGTAGAACGGCCCCGGAAGCCGCCGGAAGCCCTTGCGCCGATCTGTATCAACCCGGGGAGAGGGGAACGTGAGCGCCTTGAGCGCCTGACGCCGGGTGCCTCGTGGCGCCGTTTTGGGAATTGGCGGTTTGCGCTTTGGAATTCCTTCGGATTTCGAGTTTCGGATTTCCCGCCCGCCTGCGGCGGGCGGGCTAGTCGTCGTCCCCGTCGTCCTCGGCGGCGTCGTCGAGGCGCTCGTAGTGCTCGTCCACGGTCTCGGGGGGGCGCGGGCCGGGGGGCTTGCCGCGCTTGGACTCCCAGGCGTCGAGGGACATGATGACCTCGCGGGCCTTCGAGCCCTTGTAGTCGCCCACGAGGCCGTCGGCGGCCATCATGTCCATCAGGCGGGCGGCGCGGGTGTAGCCGATTTCGAGCTTGCGCTGGAGGAGGGAGACGGAGCCGCGCCCGCTGGCGAGGACGACGCGGCAGGCGTCCTCGTAGAGGTCGTCGTCGCCGTAGCCGTCGGCGCCCGTGGCTGGGTCGCCCTCGCCGTCGTCGCCGCCGGTGTAGCCGTCGAGGTTGAGGCTGAAGTCGGGCTTGGCTTGGCGCTTCACGAAGTCCACCACGCGGCGGAGCTCCTCGTCGCTCATATAGGTGCCCTGGGCGCGGGTGAGGTTGGATGAGCCGGGCGGGAGGAAGAGGAAGTCGCCCGAGCCGAGGAGCTTCTCGGCTCCGTTGCGGTCGAGGATCGTCCGCGAGTCGACCTTGGATGTGACCTGGAAGGAGATGCGCGTGGGGAGGTTGCTTTTGATGAGGCCGGTGATGACGTCCACGCTGGGGCGCTGTGTGGCGAGGATGATGTGGAGGCCGACGGCGCGCGACTTCTGGGCCAGCCGCGTGATCGAACTCTCGATGTTCTTCGAGGCGAGCATCATCATGTCCGCCAACTCGTCCACGATGATGATGATGTAGGGGAGGTGGAAGGGCATGCGGTCGTAGTCAACGTCCTCGCCCAGGCGGTTCCGGATTTCCTCCTCGCCGAGGCGGTTGTAGGCGGCGATGGTGCGGACGCCGACGGCGGCCAGGATGTCGTAGCGCTCGTCCATCTTGTGGGTCGCCCAGTCGAGGATCCAGGTGGCGCGCTTCATGTCAGTGACCACGGGCGTGAGGAGGTGTGGAATCTCGGCGAAGGCCGCCAGCTCCACCATCTTGGGGTCAATCAGGATCAGCCGCACGTCGTCGGGGTGCTGGGTCATGAGGATGCTGGCGATGATGGAGTTGATGCAGACGCTCTTGCCGGAGCCGGTGGCGCCGGCGATGAGGAGGTGTGGCATCTTCGTGAGGTCGGCGATGATGGGCTTGCCCGAGGCGTCCTTGCCCAGGAAGAGCGAGATGGCCTGGTCGCGCTTGCGGTAGCCGTCGCTCTCGAAGAGCTCGCGGAGGCGGACGAGCTCCTTGTCCATGTTGGGCAGCTCGACGCCGACGGTGGACTTGCCAGGGATAGGCGCGACGATGCGGACGGCTGGCGCCTTCGTGGCGATGGCCAGGTCGTCGGAGAGCGAGGTCACTTTCGTCAGCTTCGTGCCCGCCTCCAGCGACAGCTCGTAACGGGTCACGACGGGACCCTGGTCAATATCCACGACGCGTGCGCCGACCCCGAACTCCTTGAGGGTGCGTTCGAGGACCTCGATCTGCTGCTGGATGTGCTGGCTCTGGAGGCCCTTGTCCACGCTGCGCGACTCGTCGAGGAGTGCGGGCGGGGGGAGCAGGTAGTTCTCGTTTCGCGGCTGGGGCCGCTTCGCGGGCCGGCTCTCCTCCTCATCCGCATCGGCGAGCTCGTCCTCGATGTCGAGGAGCTCGGCCTGGGTCGCGGGCACGGGCTTCGCATCGGCAGCGGGAACGGCGACTTCGCCCTCGGCACCCTCCGCCTCAGTGGGAATCTCGTTCTCGATGTCGAGCGGGCAACCTGTTCCCTCCCCCGCCGACGCCGCACTGCTCGCCTCTTCGACGCGGTCGGCCTGCACGACCTTGTCCAGGTAGCCCACAGTCACCGGGCGCCCCGTGTCAATCGGCTCGTCTGGCGACCTTGCGGGCTCGGGCTCCTCATCGTCCTGGGGCTCGGGGGCGGCCTCGAGGGTCTCGGTGAGCGCCTGAGCCGGCTCTGCCGGGCGCGCGGCCCTCTGCCGCGGCTTGTGCCGACGCAGCAGCGGCAACAGGTGCTCGCGTCCCGCCTGGCCGAGCCAGGTCACTGGCGTCGCCAGCAACTCGTCCACCGAGAGCATCAGGAGCGCCATGAGGGTGAGCGCCGCGCCCAGGAACCACTGCCCCGTGTGGCCGAAGTAGTCAACCGCCATGCTGTTGAGCGCCACGCCCACGGTGCCGCCGTAGCCGGGCATCGAGCCGCTCCCCTTCCCCACCGTGGCCGCAAACGTGCATGCGCACACCAGCAGCAGCACGCCCCCCAGCGTGCGAAGCGCGATCTGCTCCAGACCACGGCCCAAGAGGTTCAGCACCGCCCACGCCGCCAGGAGCACGACGACGAGGCAGGCACAGACGCCCAGCCCTTCGAGGAGGAAGGCGCCCAGCCTTGCGCCGAGCAGCCCGCAGCCGTTGTGCGCAGGGGAGGCCGCGGGGAAGCTGAAGGCCGGCAGGTCGCTCGTCCTGAAGGTCGCAAGGCTCACCGCCGTGAACCCGCACAGGCCCAGGACCACAACCGACACCAGCACACGCGTCACCAGGAAGCGTTTCATGGCAGTCCTCGGACCGAGGGTCGAGTTGGCACGGGGAAATCAGCGTCGAACGAGGCGCGGGGGAACACGCCTCACGGGGAGTCAGCAACCGCCATTATTCTACCACGCCCGGGCCAGCTTTGCAAGCAATACTGCTGCCCCGACGAGATAGCAGTACATCGCAAAGACTGCCAGGCACTTACGTCGCACGACGAGGGACAGGAGCGCCAGCGCCCCCAGGCTCGCGAGCAGGGAGGCGATGAACCCCAGAGCCAGGGGCAGCGGGGAGACGGCTCCCAACTCCAGAATCGCCTTAGACTTGAGCAGCGTCGCCCCGCCAATCGCCAGCGCACCCAACAGGAAGGCGAACGTGACCGCAGCCTTCCGCTCAAGTCCCGCCGCAAGCCCCGCGCCCACGGTCATCCCGGAGCGCGACACCCCCGGCGCAAGCCCGATCGCCTGCGCGAGCCCTATCCAGAAACCCGTCTCGACCCCAACGGAGTCCAGCGGCCGGCTGTCCGTGGCCAGCCGCTCGCCCACCCACAGCACCGTGCCCGTGAGGAGGAGTCCCACGGCCACCCCCATCGGGTTCTCGAACAGCCCCTCGAAGTGGTCCTTCAGCAGGAGGCCCAGCACCGCCGCAGGCACAGTGCCAACGAGCAGCGGGGGAATCAGCCGCCGCCGAACGGTCGCCAGCGCCAGAATCTCGCGGCTGAAGAAGATGACGATGGCCACAAGCGAGGCCGCGTGGAGCAGCACATCCATCGCCACGGGCGCCCCCTCGATGCCGAAGAGCCACTTAGCCAGCACCAAGTGCCCGGAGCTTGAGACAGGGAGGAACTCAGTGACGCCCTGAAGGACGCCTAGCCCGATCCCCTCGATAGCGGTCACGCAACGGATTCCTTTGGCGGGGAGCCGTCTACGGGGTTGCGCGGATTATACCACGACTGCCGCCGAGATCAAGAGCTTTCTTCAATTTACTGCGGTGGACGCCCCCCCATCCCCCCACATATCGGGCCGCGGCGCGATCCGGGCGCCTCGACGCCGTCGGGCTCTCACTTCCCGTTCACCAGCGCTTGACTCCCAGAGGGCCAGATGGTAGACTCGTTGGCGGTAGGGCGATTAGCTCAGTCGGTAGAGCGCTACACTCACATTGTAGAGGTCACTGGTTCGAGTCCAGTATCGCCCACCACCCCTGACGTGTTCCGCTACGAGCCGAAGGGGGCCGCCAGCATGGTGCTGCGAGCGGCCCCAATGCCTTCACCTGCTCTGGCCTCACCCTCGAGCGTGCAAGAGGGCCACGCGCTCCCCACAAGAAGTGGCCCTCTTGCGCCGGCCCTTAGCCTGCATTTCTCACCAGTTCCTGGTGAGAAATGCGGTGCCATTCGGGACGCCTTACTCGATTCCGGGGCGTCATTGTGTGGCTGAAAGGTCCTCTGACGCGTTCTCAGCATCATCATGGCTCTCTTGGCTCGTGCTCAAGCGCCCAGGCGGGCACGATGGCCCGTCGGCCGCCGGGCGGGGTCCAGCGGAAGTGCAGTGCGGCGCCGCCAAGGGCCTGGTAGTATTCGATCTTGAGGGGGTGCGGGCCGGCCGCGAGGCGGAGCCGGACCGATTTCTCGGCGAGGGTGTGGGCGCCCCAGTGCTCGATGGCGGGCTTGCCGTCGAGGTGCAGACGCGCTCCCTCGTCGCTCTCAAGCGACAGCTCGTATTCGCCCTCTTCGGGCGCCACGAGGAAGCCCTCGTAGTGGCAGCCGTAGAACTGGGTGCGGCCTCCGCCCGGGCTGCCCGACCAGTCGAGCGTGGCGACGACTTCGCGGCCTGTGGCCTCGCGGAAGCCCCAGGAGAAGTAGGTGGCCTTGAGGCCCGGCCTGGCGGCGCCCTCGGCGAACCGGACCAGCGCGTCCGCGCGGGACTTGTGGAACCGGAATGCCGGCAGGGTGGTGAGCCGCGCGGGGATCTTCTCCAGGCCAGTTCGGACTGCGGCGAGAAGCCCCTTGGCCTGGGCGAGGTCGCCGCGCTGGACTGCTGCGAGGACGGCTTCCTTCGCGCGGCGCAGCTCCGCCGCCTCGGGGGTGGACTCCAGCTCCAGCCGCTCGCGCAGGTTGTCAATCCACGGCTTGGTGGCGGCGCGATTCGGGCCGCCGGTGTGTTTCTCGAGGATGCGCGTGAACTCGTTTTGGGCCTTGGCGAAGTCCCCGGCCTCGCAGGCCCCCTCGGCCGCGCTGAGGTCGAGCTCCAAGAGGGCGGCGAACGGATAGCTCGCAACCAGGTCAGGTGCTTCACCCTCCCGCAGCATCTGGCCGAGGGCCAGCCCGACGTGGCCGTCGGCCCCTACCTCGATGGCCGGGTGCTCCTCCGGCATGATAAGTGCGGCAACTCGCTTGGAGGCCGGGCGGTCCAGGAGGCCGTAGACCAGCCTGTAGCGGGCAACAGGCACTTGGATCGCCTGCGGCCCAGCGGCCAGAACGAAGGAGCACTTGCCGTCCTCGGAGGCGAGGGCCAGGCGGCATTGGAGGCCCTCGGCGGCCAGCTCGGCGTGGAGCCTGCCCGTCTTGCCCTGGAACGGGGCGAGGCGCAGGGCCGAGCCGTCCGCCGCGAGCTGCTCGATTCGGTAGACGCCTCGCCCCGTGGGCATCAGCTCACCAATGGGCGCGAAGACGGCGACCCGTCCGAGGTCGCCCGCGCACCAGGCGTCGCCGCCCGGAGCGAACTTGCCGTCGAGGTTGTCGTCGTAGAGGCTGAGCGGCTCCAGGCCGACGGCTCCGGCCTGGAGGACGCCCGAGCGGCAGAAGACCCTGGCGGCGCCTTCGTGGAAGTATGCTCGCGGGAAAGCAAGGACGCCCAGGGGTGTGTCGAGCGGCGCGAAGCCGAGGCCCGCGGGCACAAGCTCGGAGCGCTTGCCCTCGCGTTCAATGAAGACCCTCTCCTCTTCCGAAACCAGCTTGAAGGGGAGGCGCGTACCGCTCCCAGGCAGGATGATCTCGGTTCCGTAGTTGGCGTAGCAGACGATGGGGCGTCCCTTGCGCTCACGGTCCACGCACGCAGGCGAGAGGACCAGGTTGGGATCGGGCAATCGGGCCGCCGCCAGAGCCACGGAGATCGGCTCCTGCTCGGCGCCGGCCGCCCAGAGGGCGGGGATCAGGAGAAGAGTTCGCAGGAGGCTTCTCATTGGGCGTTCCTTGCGGGTGGGGTGCCGCCAAGCGCCCGGGCGACCTCCGCGGCGAGGTCGTAGAGGCGGGCGGAGCGCTCGCGCCAGGGGTGCGGGTTGAAGATGAAGTGGGAGGGCCAGGGCTCCTTGGCGGCGCTGGCGATGGTGAACTCGGAGAGGTAGCGGAGGGCGCGGGTGCGCTCGTCGCAGAGCGCCCTGGCCCGTCGGGCGAGGCCCTCGCCCAGGCGGGCGCGGAGGGCGTCGTCGAGGAGGGCGTCTTGGACGAAGATGCGTGCCTCGGCCTCCTGGAGGCCCTCGCGGAGGGTTTCGAGGCGGACGCCTGCGGCCGGCCCGTCGCGGCCGGGCGTGACGACGTATGTGACCTGGTAGTTGTTGAGCGCGGTGGTGCTCCAGGTGCTGCGGGGGTCCCAGTGGGCGGCGCTGGGGTCGTTGTAGCGGGCGATGATGTCGTGGAAGCCGCTGCGTCCACGGAGGACGGGCCAGAAGTCGCCGCCCCAGGGGGCGAAGCCGCGCATGCCGAGGAAGGACTCGCGCCCGAACTGGCCGGCGAAGTCGGTGATGCCCCACCCCGCGGGGGCCTCGCGCTTGCCCGTGAGCAGGATGGCCTCGGGGCAGAGGCGGTAGTCGCGCAGCGGGGAGTTCAGGTTGAAGGTGCTCCGCGTGTAGGCCGTCGCAACGTAGGGGTTCTGCCAGCCGTAGAAGGGCTTGTCCGCGTCGGGGTCCCAGAACACCCCGTAGTTGCCCACCAGCCCCACGCGGGCGTAGGGGTTGCCGTTGGGGCCTTTGTCGAGCCGCTGGTGCCCGAACCAGAAGTGGCCGAGGCGGACCCATCGGGCGTCGGGCACGAGGGCCTTGAGGTCCTCGATGCACTCCTTCGCGCACTCCGGCCCGTTCCCGCCGTCGGCGTGGTAGCCGAGGGCGAGCGACCTGGCGATGCCGTGGTTCGCCAGGATTCGGGCGAAGCCGTCGAAGGCGGGCCGCCACAGGGCGCGGGCATCCTCCGTGCCCCACCTCGGCCCCTTGGCGTCCTTCAGCTCGCCGGTGGCGGGGTCGAACTCGGTGATCCAGGGGATCGTCTTGCCCTCCTCGCCCTCCGAGAGGTAGAAGATGACTGTTGGGACCTTGCCGAGGTGCTTGACGGCGAGGGCGACGTAGCGCTCGACGAGGCGTAGGTCCGGCCGCAACGAGCCGTCCGACTGCCGAATCCACCAGAGCATCGCGTGCTCGTTGCCGAAGTGGGTCTTGCGGACCAGGGGGATCGTCAGCTCCTTCCCCGCCACCTGGCCGAGGAGTTGGAGCGACCGCTCGATGAGCTGCCAGTGCGGGCGCGACCACATCGGCACGCCGTAGCGGATGGCCAGGGTGTCGGGCGACTGGACGAAGCCCATGTAGGTCACGAAGTCCTTCGCGTCGGGCAGCAGGTAATCGCTGACGTGGAGGCGGATGGGGACGGCCACGGGCGCCAGCCCGTCGGCGCTCACGGTGAGCGTCCCCGAATAGTCGCCAGGCGCGGCCTCGCGCGGCACCTCGGCGCTCAGCCACACGGGCTGCATGGCCGGCTCGGCGCCCGAGCGGCCGGGCAGCTTCTCCACGGGCTCGGGCGGGCTGTCCTCGAGGGGGTCGAAGATGCCGCCGTAGAAGTGGCTGTAGCGCACCCGCAGGCGGGGAGGCGTCTGCCCGGGGCCTTTGAGCGGCGACGCGGCGGCCTTCAGGCCGCGGAACGGCTGGCGCGAGCTAACGACGACCTGCCCCGCGAAAACGCCGTTCCGAGCGCCGCTCAGGGTGATGGGGCGAAGCGGCTCCGCAGGGTCCCCATGCAGGCGCGGGTCCACCCGCTCCCAGACCGACCAGTTCCACACCTGAAGCCCTTCGGGCCGCGCGACTCGCCCCGCGATGACCCCCGGCCCGGCCCTGGCCGTGAGGCTGAGCGATTCCACCGACGCCCGGTTCCACCAGAGGTTCCGATGGTCCTGGATGTTGTAACCCATCTCCCTGGGGCTGACGAGCGCGAACATCGCCTCGTGTGCCGGCGCGCGGTGGACCTCGACCGCCAGCACATTGGTCCCCGCCCGCAGGGCCGACGCGGGAATCTTCGCCTCGAACCGGCGGAACCGCTTGGCGTACCGCTCGCGCAGCTCGGGGTCCTTCATCTGCTGGGCGGACCCCCGCTCGCCCATGATCCAGAGGTGCGGATCGCTGTGCGGGAAGAGCGTCTTGCCGTTCGGATGGACGAATGCCTCCTTCGGATAGTCCTCGGCCAGCGTGTCGAATGCCAGCTTGCCCGCGGGCAGGGCCGCCCGCCCGATCTCCTGGCCATTCAGATAGAAGACGGCCCCGCCCTGAAAGACGGCATCGAGCGATAGTTCCTCGACGCGAGCGGGGTCGGCCACCTCGAACTTGCCCCGAAGACAAACGAGGGCCAAGCTGCGATAGTGGCAGCCCATCGGGACCGCCGTGCGGACCCATTCGCCGTCGTCGAACTCAGGCTTCGCCCAGTCCGCCGGCGGGAAGGGCGAGCCCACGACCTGTGATGCTTCCTGAAGGCGGAAGACCAGCTCCTTGGGGTTTCTGCCGGTCTGCTGCTCGCTCCATATCTTGGCCGGCGCGAACCCCACGCGCGGGTGGAGCGGATCGATCCTCATAAGCGCGCCCGCCTCCATTCTCGCCACATCCGTCTGCCACGTCTCATAGTACCGCCAAATGGTCGCGTCGCCCTGCCAGTTCCGCGGCCCGGCCGCCGTTCGCAGGATCGCCGAGGGGTTCTCGGCTGCACGCGCGACACCGCACGCCCCCAGAGCAACGAAGGCGATGATGGCCTCTCTCTTCATTCCCTGGTATCTTCTTCCGGTCTTCCGAGATCGATCTGATCCGGGTCGATGCGCGGATCGGGGCTGGACAAATGGAGACGACCAGGCTTCCATTGGAGACGTGTGGTTGTGTCTGTGTTTCGTCTCTTCTTGGAGGCCTGGTCATGGGCAAGCGAAAGGTCGCTG
>VGYW01000215.1 GCA_016872875.1 Planctomycetota bacterium
CTTGACGACCGGGAAGAGCACCGGGTTGCGGCACTGCCGAACGTATTCGGCGTAGGTGAGGTCGCCCACCTTTGCCGCGATCTCCAGCTTCGGCGGCTCTTTCTCGATGGTGAGCTTGTTCCCGGCCGCATCCTTGTCCACGAAGAAGCCGGGAATTGTGACCAGCCCGCGGTCGTCGGGCGTGACGCTGCCGGCCTGGATGAGCTGGCCCGTGGCGACCTTGCGGTTGGCCCAATGGTATTTCCTGCCCTTCTCGATCTTGAATTGTTGGAGCCGCCAGGGCGTGATGTCGGCCTGCCCGAAGCGGGCCGGAGTGGGGGGCACGGAGGGGCCGTTGAGGACGCGCCCCTCATCGCCGATGCGGATGGCGGCCTCGAAGCGCTCGGGAGTGTCCACCAGGGCGAGCGGCTCCTTGCTCTTGAGCTTGAAGGGGTTTTCGGGGGTGTGCCAGACGAGATAGCCGTTGAGGGTGCCGCGCGGCTCCTTCTTCCAATCGGTTTGGGGCACCTCGCAGAAGTTGACGTTCGTGATGGCGAGATATGCCTGGTTGCGTGGGATGCCGGGCCAGCCCCCGTTTGGGGCGTCGCCGATGTCGCACCACCACCAGCGTCCGCCGCGCTTGTCGGCGGCAAGGGCGAGGATGAGGCCGGGATAGCCTGCCTCGCCCCAATGCGAGTCGTCGGAGCGGTCGTAGTTGACGCTCTGGCACAGGCCGATGAAGGGCCAGGCGCGGTCGGGGAACTCCTTGGAGAGCCAGACGGGATCGCAGTAATCCCAGACTGGAAGGCCGAGGTCGTTCTTGAGCGCCCATTCGCGCTTGCCGACCATCCGCCATTGGCCGGCTTGGCGGGGAGCGGTCCAGGGCACGTCCTGCGCGGCGGAGCAGAAGGCGAAGACGTCGGGGTGGTGGATGGCCATGAGCATCGCCGAGCTTTCGCCCGTGAAGACCACATGGTCGCGGCTGGCCTGGGGGAGTTCCTGGAAGAAGTAGCCGATCTCGCGGAGCAGGCGGTTCTCGAAGAACGGCTGCACCGTGGCCTTGCGGGGGTCGCGCCCCGTGTTGCTCGCGTCGTGATAGCCGTAGAGGTTGCCCGAGCGCTGGATGTGTGGCCCCCAGCGGGCCGATTCGTCGGGGCCTTTGCGCCCGCCGTAGTAGAAGCGGCCGCCCTCCTTCCAGCCGCCGCGGCTGAAGGGCACCGCCCGCGGCGGGAACGGCGCCAGCCGCGTGGGCGGAATGTAGATGCCGTCGGTGTTCACCTCGGCCAGGGCGTGCGACCAGAACGGCTCGGCGACGATCCAGGGCGGGAGCGCGCCCGGCTTGCTGAAGCCGACCAACTCGCGCGGGGGCACGAGGCGGAAGAAGAAAGGCGTCGAAGGCTCGGTGTGCAGCCCGTCGCCCCCGCCGCCCCAATAGACGTATTCGCGTATCTGCCGCTGCCGCCCGTGCTTCACGCTCTCGTTGAAGGCCACCTGGAGGACGGGCCGCGGCGTCTCCACCTTCACCTCTAACGGCTCGGCGAGGGCGTTAGCCGACGAGAAGCCCTCGCGGTTCTCGTTCCCCTCAATCACCGATGTGACGGCGAAGAAGAGCTTGCCCGGCTCGCGGACCGTGTGGACGAAGAGGCCCGTGCCGTCGGAGAGTTCAGGGCCTTTCAACTCGCGGAGCCCTTCGCCAAGCACTTTGGCATCGGCGAGCCACTTGCCGCCCTCGACCTTCTCCGGCCACGTGTCGTCAATCACGAAGTTGTATCGGAGCGGAATCTTCGCAACGAGTGCGTCCCAATACGCCTTCTCGGTCATGTCCTTCGGGCGTTCGCCGCCTGGGAGGAGGTGTGCCTTAAAGTGAATGTAGGCCGCGTAGCTGCCCATCCCGTCGCGGGAGTAGACGGTTCGGCGGTAGTTGAGTTGCGAGTTTCCTTGCGCCTCGCCGACCATCGTGGCTCGGTCCAGATTCCGTGCGGTGATCGCCTCCGTATGCACATAGGTCCTATAGGTCCTATCGAAGAACGCCCCGTCGTAGGGGGTCTGCTTCCACGTCAGAAACACCTGCCCCGACCGGTAGAATGCCCTCAGCTCGGTCGGCTGGGGTGGGCGGTTGGGATTCGGCCCGGCGCACGTGATCTCCAGATAGGGCCGCTGCCACGAGGGCTCAAAGTCGTTCGCCGGCAGGGGGAAGTTGGTCCTCAGCACAACCTCCCGCAGGTTCGCAACCTGCGGGAGGTTACCCGTGATGTCCCACTCATGGCACACGGGCGAGGCGAAGGCGAAGGGGCAGCTCACGGCAAGTGGCTCGGCGGGAGCCTCGCCCTCCCTCCACACCTTGAGGCCATCGAACGCCGGGTCATTCCACCGGTCAATGCTGAACGCCTTGGCGAGAGGCGCGCCGCCCTCCAGGTTCACCCACAGCCGCAGCACCGCCTTGTTCGGCTCTTTGATCTTCGATAGGTCGAACCGAATCGTCGCGCCATCCTTCTCGCTCTTGAGGGCCGTCACGCCCGTGGTCTTGCACGTGTCCTGCTCGCCGACCCTGACCGTGTAGGTGGTCTCCCCTCCCGTGGCCAGTGCGCCGATGAGCGACAGGGCGGTCCCAAGTGTGAGTCTTCTCATCTTCTTCTCCGTACCCGAAAACCGAACACCGATCACCGAACACCGTTCTTGAAGAACCTCGGCTCCGCCCAGAACAGGAGGATGCGCTGGCTGTCCTTGAGCGAATCGAGGCGGGTGACGAGTTTGATCTCCTTGGCCCTATCGAGGCTGGTGGCCACGAGGAGGCGCGGCTCGTCGCCGAGGGTCATCAGGCCGCTCTGGGCGGCGAGCTTGCCGTCGAGCCAGACCTCGAAGCAGGCCCGGGCGTCGCGGTGGAGCTGCGGGTTGGCGTTCTCCTTCGGGATGCCGGCCTCCGCCGCGAATGCCGTGAAGCTCGAGCCTTCGAGCTTGTATACGCTTTCGTGGTGGGGCCGCACCCAGAGGGCCTTCGCGTAGTCCTTCTTCCACCCTTTGAGCGTGGCCGTGCCGATGTGCCAGCCGTAGTACATCGAGGCGTCAATCCGAGGCTTGTCCTTGTCGTTCGTCCGCATCCATTCGTTGTTGTTTTCCAGTGCCACACCGTGGGCCAGGATGCCGTGGCGGACGAGGTGCTTCTTGTCCACGTCCTCCAGCGGCACGGCCTGGCCGGGCGGGAGCGCGGCGGGGGCCTGATAGTCTGGCAGAATACAGGTTGTGACCTGAACCAGTCGGCTCTCGCCGCCTGCCTCTAAGAAGCCGACTGTGGCCTCCCGGCGCGCGGCGGCCTTGTCCGGCGGCGCGGCCTTGATTTTGACCAGCATCGCCTCCCCAGGCGGCAGTGAGCCTACTCCGGGCGCGGCCATGAGCCAACCCTCGGAGCCCGCCGCCCTCCACCTCAACTCCTTCGCCGAACGGTTGAAGAGGGTCAGCGTCCTGGCGTCGGACCCGCCCGTCGGCACATTCAGCACGATGCTGTCCAAAGAGAGGCTGAAAACGGGGCTGACGTTGGCAGTCACAGCAATGGCATCGGTTCGGCCACTCGTCACGTCAGTGACGCTGAGCGCGCCCTTGGCGGCCTTGCCCGCCGGCAGGGCCTCGCCATCAAGGATCAGGGCAAGTTCCTCGTCCGAGTCCAGAGCGCCCTCGGACTTCGCCAGCATGAGCCACGCGGCGTCCGACGCCGCCTTCCAGGCTCGCGGCTTCGAGGTCCAGTTGCGCAGCGTGAGCGCGAGCTTGTGCTGGGAGCGAGCGGGAACGTCCGCGGCCAGCTCGGTCCCGTCCGCCGCAATGCCTACCGAGCCCGCAATCTCGGCGGCCATCTGGTAGAGGCGGCGCGAGCGCTCCTGCCAGCCGGCCGCGCCGTACTGGAAGAAGCGGGCGGCGGGCACGCCGGCCGGGATGTAGACCGTGGCCTGAAGGTGGCCGAAGAGCGCTTCGGAGGCCCGCTTCGCCAGTTCGTCGGGGAGAATCTTGCGTCCGAGCATGTCCTCGATGAAGATGCGGGCCTCGGCCTCCTGAAGCCCCTCCAGCATCATCTCGAAGCGGGCGCTGCTCTCGGCGCCCGCCGGGCCGGGCCAGAAGAGGGCGTGGACGGGCATCCCCGGCTGAAGGTAGACCTCGCCGCCGCGGGTGCCGTCGAAATATGCCTCCTTCCAGTAGTCGGCCCCCAGCCGGCCAACTCCGCGCGTGCCTACTGTGAGGGCGCGGTCAACTGCCAGGCGGAAGCCAAATGGGGGAGAATTGCCCGGCAGGCAGAGCACGCTCCCGCCGCCGCGTGGGTTCTGGAACTCCAGCTTCGGGTTGCGCCAGCCCTGGTCGTTCTGCATGAGGGACATCGAGCTGTAGACCTTGTATATCCAGGAGAACGCCTTGTAGTATTTGGGGTGGGTGCGGAGCTCGTGGCCGCCCATCGCCCAGTAGACGTCGGGCGTGAACTCGTCGAGCAGGTACTTCAGGTTCGGGTCGCCCTCGCTGTCCCAGGCGTAGCCCCAGAAGAGCGCCCTCTCCTCGCCGCGGGCCTTCATGTGGTTGTAGGTCGCAGTAGCGAAAGCGCCCCAGATGGCGCGCCGCTGCGCCTCGGTGAGCGTGGGGCCAGCCACCTTCATCGCCTCGCGCTTCCCCGTCGCTTCATCCCGGACCATCACTTCGGGCGGGTTCGCGGGGTTGCCGTGCATGACGACGAAGCAGATGACCCGCGGCGTGCCCCAATGCTTCCTCACCATGTCAAGGTAGCGGTCAACCAGCGTGTAGTCGAAGGCGAGCGAGCCGTCCTTCCTGCGGATCCACTTCAGCGGCGAGTCGTCGCGGTTCCCCAATTCCGTGCAGGTGAGGACTGGCACGAAGGCCCATTGGTTGCCCGCGCGGCCGAGCAGGCGGAGCGAGGCGTCGAGGAGCCTGAAGTGCTCCTCCGACCAGGGCGTGACGCCGTATTGCTTCGCCACGCCGTATGGGCTTTGCTCAAGTGCCATCGCCGTGCGGAAGTCGGGCGAAGCGGGCAGACGCCAATCCACCACCTCGACCTCCACGGGCACAGCCTTTGGCTCCATCCCTTCCGCCTGGATAGTGACCGAGCCTTTGTAGGTGCCCGGCGCGGCCTCCGGTGGCACGGAGATTGAGACCCAGATGGCCTGTGCCTTGCCCTCCGGCACCTCGGCCGGCCCAACGGCCGGAATGTGGTCGAAGAAGGCCACATCGTCCATTGCCTTGAGGAGCTTCTCGCGTGGCAGGCCCTCGACATTGCTCAGCCCATATTGCCGCAGGGAATCCATGCCCCCCTCGATGGGGTCGGAGAGCGTCTTGCTCCGCCCGCCGCAAAGGGGCGCCAGGTGGCTGAGCGGGTGCGGCTGCATGGCCACAGCGCGAGCCGGCAGCCCCTTCACCTCTGCTGTCACGCGCAGCCCGCGGAGCGGCTTGTCGGCGCCGACCGCGAGCTGAGCCGAGTACGTGCCGTTGCGCGCGCCGACGAAGCGGACAGTCCCGGCGCCCTGTGTCGGAGCTGGTGCTGGGATTGTCGCGCTTTCGCGCGAAAGCGCGGCAATCGCGCCCCACTCCGTGTCGTGCAGCCGGTGGTGTGGGTCAACCGCCCACACCTGGATTCCCGCCGGCCGCCGCACCATCGAGGGGAGCTCGCCCGAGGGGCACCGAAGCGCGAAGGCGTTCACCTGCGCGTGTGGCCACGAGTAGTTGCCCCAGCCCACCCAGGCCTGCCCCTCGCGGCAGGTGACAGGATGGATGCGGGCGGCGCGGACCTCGATGGCGAGGACGTTTTCGCCCTTTTGCAGCAGCTTCGCGGGCACCTTCACGTCAGCCAGCCGGCGGTCGCGGAGGGTCTGGATGCGTTCCCAGGTCTTGCGGGCCACGCTGGTCGTCCCTCGGTGGCACTCGGCCACGTCGGGCTGGTTGTGGGGGTGCGGCATGTCGGCGAAGCGGCCGAACATCTCGGGCAGATACATCTCCTGGCCGGGCCAGCGGTCCTTCCCGCCCTTGAGCGATTCCTCCAGTCGCTTGCGGGAGCGCTCGCTCATCTCATCGGGCCGACGGATGTAGGCGTCGAGCGGATAGTCCTCGCCGTGGGCGTCGGCCAGGCCGCCCTGGGGCAGGTGGCCGCGGGCGACCTCCTCTCCATTCAGCAAGACACGCACGCCGCCGCGATAGGCGATGCTCAGCGACAGGTCGCCGGCCTCGGCCGGCTCGGGCACGAAGAAGGGGAAGCGGTAGAAGCAGGCGCGGACGTTGAGGTTCTGGACTCCGAAGCCGAGCTCAGGGCGGCCGATGAGCCAGGGCTTGCGCTCGCGCGGCCAGCCGCCGTCGTCGAAGCCCGGCTCCGCCCAGCCCTCGGGCGGCGCGGGGCGGTTCATGAACCGCTCTGCCTCGGGCGCCGGCTGAATCCCAGCGTTCGAGCAAACGAACCGCACCGCCGCGTGGTCCCGCCAGTCCTCCTTCTCCCAGTCGAGCTTGCGGAACGCCAGCCGCGCCTTCGTCAGCCGCTCGAGCGTCCGCAAGTCGCCCTTCGTCAGGTAGTCCCTCTCCACCGCCTCCTTCAGCGCCCGCGGCTGCATGCGGTCCCAGTCGAACTGGTAGTAGCTCCGCACATAAGCGCGTTCGTCGAGGACCAGCGTCGAGTCATCAGCTCCCTGTACGAGGGTGTAGAAAAGGGCGATCGCCGCAAGGAGCATCTTCAATCGTCCTCGTCCTCGTCCCTCGTCCTCGTCCTCGATTCTCTTGGCTTGGGCGAGGAGAGGAGTCGAGGACGAGGACGAGGACGACGGACGAGGACGATTAGAGGACAGCAGCGCGATCGCCACAAGGCGCATGAAAACTTCTCCTGTTGAAATCCCCGCCGAAAGCCCTATAGTATGCCAGTTACGCTCGCTTTTTCCAACCGACCGAGGGCTTGCCATGCGAACCGCTCTCCTCTTGTCTCTTATATCAACCACTGTGGGCGGGGCGTCTCTGCCCCGCGAGGAGGCCCTGCGACGCTTCGGGCCGCCCGCTATGCACGTGGCCAGGCCAACCGAACCGCCGGCCATTGACGGCAACCTCGACGACCCCGCCTGGCAGAAGGCCGAACCCGTCACGCTTCGCCACCTCGAGGGGCTTTGGGAGCCGCCGTCGCAGAAGACCGAGGCCCGCGTGTTGGCCGATGAGAAAGCCATCTACTTCGCCGTCAAGTGCTGGGAGGCCGAGCCGCAGCGCATGATCGCCGCGGGCGACAAGCGCGATGCCGACCTCTGGATGGGCGACACGGTGGAGGTCTTCCTCGACCCCGGCCACCGCGAGACCCGCCACCAATATGCCCACATCATCGTCAACCCCAAGGGCGTCGTCTTCGACAGCAAGAACAAGGACGCCCGCTGGAACGCCAACCTCCAGGTCGCCACGGGCAAGTTCGAGGGCGGCTGGACAGTCGAGCTTTCGGTGCCGATGGCCGACCTCGGCGTGGCGGGCGCAATCCCCAAAGTCTGGGGCCTCAACGTCAACCGCCAGCGGCCAGAGCTCGGCCAGATCGCCCCCGTCAAGGGCATTCGCGGCCACTACGAGAAGCTCAAAGACCCCGCCGCCTACCGCGAGGGCGAGGACACCGCCTGGGCTCCCACCCTCTGCCACTCAAGCCATGTCGTCCAGCGCTTCGGCCACGCACTCCTCGAAGCCGGCACCGCCGAGGTCAAGCCGCCCGATAAGCTCTTCGAAGTCCTCTTCCGCGCGAACTTCGACGACGGCAAGGTCGGCCCCTTCGAGGACGCCGAGATCGCCAACCAGAGCTTCCGCGGCCCAGGCAAGTGCATCCAGCCCAAGGGCGGCTCAGGCACCATCTACTTCCGCCACGGAATCGAGACGCTCGACGACGTGACCCTTATCATGGCCCTCAGGATGCCCCAGAACGGCCGCCTCTACTACTACGGCCGCGCGCCCGACGACGAGCAGTGCGAGGCCGACCGCCACGAGGTCTTCATGACCCCCGAGGAAGCCAAGCAGCGCAAGTTCCCCGCGATGGACGACTACGACACCCACGGCTCCATGATGGCCTGGAAGAGCCACGGGCGGCTCGTCAAGTTCCCCGGCCCCTGGGCCGTGATGACCGGGCACTTCTCCGAGCCCAGCATCGGCTCCGTCATGTCCCCCGGCACCGATTGGGTCATCCTCCGCACCCGCCTCGGCCAACTGCGCCGCCAGACCAGCCAGGGCCTCGTCCCGCCCGAACAAGGCTACCCCAAGGGCCTCGTCTTCCACGCCGGCAGAGAGCCCTACCAGATTGACGACTTCATCATCTTCCGCGGAGCCGACCTCGAGCCCCCGGCCCGCGTGGCCGGCCTCAAGGCCGAGCGCAAGGGCGACGAAACCCTCCTCTCCTGGAACCGCTCCGACGACAACACCCTCACCGCCTACTACCGCGTCACCGTCGGCGCCCCTGGCGGCCCGCGGCTGATGGCCGAGACCCATCGCCTCACCCTCACCCTCCCCGCGGCCCAGGCCGCCGCCAAGCCCATCACCGTCGCCGCCCTCGACCTCTACGGCAACGTTTCCGAAGCCTCAGCGCCAGCCAGCCCATGATGTAATGCCTCAGCGACGGGTGGCGGCACGTGGGGAAGGTTCGTAGTGCGGGCTTCAGCCCGTCTCTTGGGCCTGCGACGGCAGGAGTTGACTCGCGCCCCCCTGCCCCCCTTGAGCCGCGCCCGCCCCCATACTGGATCAACTCCGCGCCGCTCACGCTTGATCCACTATGGGCGCTTTGGCGATCCGGACGCATCCGGGGCGGTCCCGCCATACTGTATCAACTGTGCGACACAGGTGTTTGACCCACTATGGGCGCTTTGGCCATCCGGCGGCTTCCGGGGCGGTCCCGCCATACTGTATCACCTGCGCGACACAGGTGTTTGACCCACTATGGGCGCTTTGGCGTCCCGGGCGGCTCCGGGGCCTTTCCTGCCCATCTGTATCACTCCGACAAGCTGTTTGATACAGTTGGGGCGTTTTGCCAATCCGCACGATTGGTTTCGGAGCCTGACACCCATAAGCCCCCAGGAAGACCCCTTGAAGCAACGGAGCCAAAAAAAGAAGCCGCAGGCCGTTTGTGCGGGCTGCGGCGGTCGCCAAAAGGCGCTTGCCTGCGAATCTTTCCTCTTGTTATGGTAAGACGCAGGCAGGGATCGGATACAATCCGAATCCTATGATACCACTTTACAGCCGTTTGTCAACATGATATTCTCTCCCGCGGGTCCCATAACCCTGGAGGGCAGCAACATGCCAACCTACCTCGGTCTGGACGTGGGCACCAACTCAGTGGGCAGTGCCTGGGTTGATACGGACAGGCGGCTTGTGGAACTCGCCGTGAGCGTGTTCCCGGCTGGCGTGGACGACAGGCGCGAATCGCGCGCGAAGACCCGCCGGAAGATGCGCTCCCAGCGCCGCACCATAGGCCGCAGGGCGGCCCGAAAGCGCCGGCTCTACGCCGAGCTCTTCCGCGCCGGCCTCCTGCCCGCGGGCGAACCCGAACACCCGGCGCTGCACCCGCTCATGGACTCCGAGCCCTGGGTGCTCAGGAACCTCGCACTCACGCGGCCCCTCAGCCCCCACGAGTTCGGACGCATCCTCGTCCACCTCAACCAGCGCCGGGGCTGGCAGGCGGGCTTAGAGGATGAGGACGATGAGGAGGAGAAGAAGGACCAAGGGAAGATCAAGGAGGCCATCGAGGCCACCTACGCGGAGAAGGCCCGGAGAAACGCGGAGACCTTCGGGCAGATGATCGCGCAGTGCCGCGCCGAGAGGGCGCACGCCAACTACAACGACCCCGTCCGCAACCGCCAGGGAGCCTACGGCTTCTACGCGGACCGCGACCTTATCCGCGAGGAGTTCGCCACCCTCTGGCAGCGGCAGGCCGCCTTCGCTTCGCCCCTGGCCTCGATCCTCACACAACCTTTGCGGGAAACGCTCGAAGGCATCTTGTTCTTCCAGCGCAAGACCTATTGGAAGACCAGCACGCTCGGGCGGTGCGAACTGGAGCCCACGGACCGCGAATGCCCCCACGCCGACATGTCCGCGCAACGCTTCCTCATGCTCGAGACCGTCAATCGGCTACGGCTCAATGGGGAGCCATTGAGCGCCACACAGCGGGACGCGGTGGTCAACCTCCTCAGCACCCAGGAGAGGGCCACGGTGACGGACCTCCGCAACGCCCTGCACCTCAAGCACCGGCGCGACCAACTGAACATCCAGGCCGAGAAGAGGCCGGAGATCAACACCGACTGGTTCAGCGCTGCGATCGTCCGTGGCGTCTTCGGCGCCGAGCCCTGGAAGGCCCTTGCCGAACGCCGAAGGCAATCGGTCAACAGGGCCATCCAGAAGTTCGGGCAAGGGGACGAGGAGAAGCTCAGACGGGGCGCCCGGGATTGGTGGAACCTGACCCCAGAGGAGGCAGAAAAGCTCATCGCCGCCTGGCGCCGCCGCCCCCGCAAGAATGCCAGCCTATCGCGCAAGGCGATCCTCAACCTCCTCCCCTACATGGAGAACGGCGACGACGTCAGCACGGCCAAGCAGAAGTGCGGCTACCCGCCGCAAGGCTTCCGCCTGAACAAGGCCACCCGCCACTTCCTGAGCAAACACCCGGAACAGCTTCCCCCGCCGCCGGACCTGCCCAACCCCATAGTGCGCAAGGCCATCCATGAGGTGCGCCGCCACGTCCAGGCATATATCCAGCGCTTCGGCCGCAAGCCCGACCGCATCGTCGTCGAGCTTGCCCGCGAAGCCCGCCAGCCCAAGAAGGTGCGCGACCTGAAACTCGACGCCAACCGCGAGCGCGAGCGGGAACGCAAGCAGATCCTCGATTCCGTCGTCAGGCCCAACAACATTGATGAGAGCCAGTGGGATAAGGCCATAGACCGCGTTCTCTTGCACAGGCGCCAGAAGGGCATGTGCCCCTACTCAGGGCTCGGCCTGGGCCAGGCCCCCTGCATCTCCGAGCACGATTCCGCCACGGGCCTCGGCGTCGAGGTGGACCACATCGTTCCGTACAGCCGCTCGTTCGATAACTCGCTCGACAACAAGCTCCTCTGCCGCCGAGAGGCCAACCGGAACAAGGGCGACCGCACCCCCAAGGAATGGCTCACACCCGACCAATTCGCCGAACTCAAGACCCGCCTCCAGCACTTCGAGAAAACCTACCCGAGGGCATGGGACAACCTCACCCGGGACGCGCCCACGCTCGACGACTTCGTGGCATCGCAACTCTCCGACACCGGCTACATCACCCGCCAGGTCCTCGCCTACCTGCGGGAGACGCTCTTCGCCGACCGGCCGCACGAGGTCCTCTGCACCAAAGGCGTCTACACGGCGATCCTGCGTCGCGACTGGGGCATCATGGAGGAGAAGCGGCGCGACGACCACCGCCACCACGCCCTCGACGCCGTTGCCATCGCCCTGACGGACCGGCCCAGACTTCATGCCCTCGCGCGCATCGCGCAAGCCCAGGAAGCGGCCCGCGCCCGCCTGGGCCAATGGCCCAAACGCGAACCCCTGCCCCCTCCCTGGCTTGAAGCATTCCGCGAACAGGTCATGGCCCGCTGCGCCGACCTCATCGTCGCACACCGCCCCCAGCAGGGCATCACCGGCGCCTTTCACGAGGACACCCTCTTCGGCGCCGTCCCGGGCTACGAGGGCGTCTTCACCCGCCGAATCCCCGTGAGCCTTCTCACCCCCAAGATGCTCCAGGACCCCAAGGAGGCAATCATCGGAGGGGCCAGGACGCTCATCATGGGCAAGGGGGGAGTTGTGCGTGACGCCCGCCTTCGCCGCCACATCCGCAACTGGGTCGAAGACCGCCTGCGCGCCAGAGGCATAGGGGTGCCCGTTGACAAGCTCTCGCCCAAGGAGATGCAGACCCTGCTGAAGGAAGACAAGCTTACCATGCCCAGCGGGGTGCCCATTCGGCGGGTGCGCCTCTTGAAGAAGATAGAGGACCCCGTGGCCATCGAGTCCGACCCCGCGCACCCCCGCTACTACATCGGCGGCAACAACCACCATCTGGAGATCGTCCAGGACGAGCGCACGGGCCGCTGGCGCGCACGGGGCGTCAAGATGTTCGACGTCGCGCGCCGCGTCCACCCCCCAAAGGGCCGGCCAAAGCTCCCCGCAATCCTCGGTCCGAAGGCCCCTGCCCTGGCGCAACTGGGCCTCTTGAGCAAGGCAGACGAGCTCTTCTACCGCGGCGCCCGCTTCGTCATGGCCCTCTGCAAAGGCGACATGATAGCGATGGCGGACCCCGAGTCACGCTCCCAAGCCCACTTCGTAACCGTCAAGGTGAACCCCGACTCTGTGGAGTTGGTGGAACACTGGGACGCCCGCCCGGCCGCCGAGACCGAGAGGCAGCAGCCCCGCCGGCTGATCAAGCTCCCGCCCGAGCGCCTTCGCGCGCTCGGCGCCAGGAAGGTCCGGCTCGACCCATTGGGCCGGCTCGCCCCTCAATGAGGACGGCAAGCCCCGCGCCGGGGGCGGAAAAATCGTGTAAAAACTGCGCCGAAAGACCCGAAAAACGCCCACCGGCGCCACGTTTTTTCACGCCTTTTTCGCCCTAAGTCCTTGCATCCCACCCACTTGTGAGGCATCTATTGTATCCGATCCCTGCCTCACGGCAAACCACAACGCAACTCAGTATGTTGGGCGCACACTGCTGATTGTATCCGATCCCTGCCTCACGGCAAACCACAACCCAGGTTGGGACGAGTGCGGTGGGGCCGCGATTGTATCCGATCCCTGCCTCACGGCAAACCACAACGCTGCCCCGCCGTTGACGTCGATGCCGACGATTGTATCCGATCCCTGCCTCACGGCAAACCACAACGTCGCGGGGGAGGTAATGTCCCTGTTCCAAATTGTATCCGATCCCTGCCTCACGGCAAACCACAACCACCCTCTACGCCATCCTCCGCCGCGTCAGATTGTATCCGATCCCTGCCTCACGGCAAACCACAACGCAACCCGGAGGAGCTCCCCGTCAACAGCGATTGTATCCGATCCCTGCCTCACGGCAAACCACAACCATTGATGACGAAGTTGGTGTAGGTTCCCGATTGTATCCGATCCCTGCCTCACGGCAAACCACAACAGGGAACCAAGAACGGTGCAACCGCAGGCAATTGTATCCGATCCCTGCCTCACGGCAAACCACAACGAGCGGTTTGCCCGCGGGCTGATGGCCCTCATTGTATCCGATCCCTGCCTCACGGCAAACCACAACGCGGAAGTAGAGGATGCCCTTCCAGCGGCTATTGTATCCGATCCCTGCCTCACGGCAAACCACAACGCCATCGTGGCGGTCCATGGCGTGAGACTCATTGTATCCGATCCCTGCCTCACGGCAAACCACAACACAGGCGGCGGTCTGGGTGTGTGGCGGTCCATTGTATCCGATCCCTGCCTCACGGCAAACCACAACCCAGCTAGCGGCCGGCCCGCCTGGGTCCCGATTGTATCCGATCCCTGCCTCACGGCAAACCACAACGAAGGGGATAGCGCGGACGCATGCGGAGCATTGGGGCATTGTGCCTGACACCCATAAGCCATTGCCTTTCAAGCGGTTAGGGCGGCAAGGCCGTGAGCGTGGCTTGACCGTCAGGCGCGGAGGGCGGCAGAACGGCGGCATCACCATGCCCTCGACGAACCCGGGGGTTCCCACGAACTGAGAGTTGGAGCATACACGGGAACTGACCTGTTGTCAAGCATGGCTTCGCAGTTGAGTCTGGCCCGTCATCTTGGGGTTTGCCTCACGCGCCCACTCGTCCTCGTCGTCGTCCTCGTCGTCGTCGTCGAGTCCGATTGCCCTCTCCCCCATCAGGGGGTTCGACGACGAGGACGACGACGACAACGACGACGATTGTGAACCCCAAGATCAGGGGCCAGACTCTTCGCAGTTCCACATGTTCTTGCCGCTTCTGGCTTTAGGCACCGAGAGCCGGATGGAACAGCCGGGACGCGGGGCGCGGAGGCCCCGCCCACAGGCGAGCCGCCCGTCCCTACGCCGAAGTCGTGGCCGCCCCATACTGTATCACGCCCCCGCGGTGGGGGCGAGGTTGATTCAGAATGGCGGGAAGGCCCCGGAGCCGCCCGGTACGCCAAAGCGCCCA